>JAAZAN010000320.1 GCA_012514315.1 Chloroflexota bacterium | reverse complement strand
GACGTGCAGTGCATCATGCAGGGCCTGGCCCCGATCGCCGAACGTTATCACACTGAGCTGATCACGACTTCGCCAAAGGCTAAGATCGAGGGGGCTACACATATCGAGTTCGATGAGCGCAGAGCGCTCGATATTGCCAAGGATATCATCCGACGAGCTATCGAGCAATATGAGAGACGGGGTGAGGTCTTCATTCCACCGCTTCGCAATCCGATGGTGCCTGGATTCTCACACGAGTACATTGACTATGCGCTCGGCGGATTCTACCGTGGGTCGTTGCGTCCTTTGAATGACGCGATTGCGGCGGGTCGCATCCGGGGAGTCGTGGCGAACATCGGCTGCAACAATGCCCGGGTGTGTCACGATATGCTGCACAACTTCCTGGTAGAGCAGTTCCTGAGAAACGACATACTGGTGGTCGAGACAGGGTGTGGCGCCATTGCCAGTGCCAAGGCCGGTTTTATGACGCCGGAGACAGCGCTCGAGGTGGCCGGACCAGGTCTGCGAGAGGTCTGTGAGACGGTGGGTATACCGCCGGTGCTCCACATGGGTTCCTGCGTGGATAACTCCCGAATTCTCACGGTGCTGTCTCAGATGGCGACCGAGGGTGGTTTGGGCGAGGACATCGCAGATATCCCGGCTGTCGGTATGGCGCCGGAATGGATGAGCGAGAAAGCGCTCTCGATCGCATCATACTGCGTCGCCTCTGGCGCCTACGTCATCCTGGGCGGAAGCACCGGACCGGTCTCCGGCAGTGAACGGGTCCTCCAGATTATGTCTGAGGACTGGGAGGAGCGTCTTGGCGGGAAGCTGGAGTTCCTTGAGGATCCGGACGAGATCGTCCGCCGCACTATCGAACACATCGATAGGAAACGAGCGGCACTGGGTCTGCCGGAATACGACGCGACCAAGTGGGGCCGCAGCGGAGACCGGCGGATGCCGGAACTACTGGAGCTGCCACTCGAAGCCCGCATCGCAGCCGCCTATGGCGTAGAGTAGAGGCTGGGGAGGATACTACACAATGTCACGCTATATCGCAACGCGAGCTATTCGCGGCGCTAACGCCTTGGTGGCTGAAGCGGATGCTATGCTCAAGAGGGCACTCGCCGAGAAGGGGCCTGATACCCCTGTTGCATTCCCGAATACGGCGTACTATCTGCCGGTGATCTACGGTATGCTGGATCATAAGGTGACCACACTGGGGGATATGCCCTCGGTGCTGGAGCACGCGGCGAGGCTGTTGCACCCTCTGCCGGACGAGAGGCTGTGGGTCCCCTATTTGGGTGAGACGCTGGATTCCGGTATGGCAACACTGCTGGCGGCTGAGATCATCGAGGCGGTGCGCTTTGTCAACGGGGATCAGCCAGAGCGGTATCCAGGTCTCGAGCTGACGGGTAGCACAGAGTACCCTGAGCTGGATGGGGGACATCTGAATGGTCCGATCGACGACATCCAGCTCCGGTCCTGGGGCATCCAGTTGGTCGATGGGCGCATGCCGGGTTTCGCGGCTGTCGTCGGGGCCGCCCATTCCAACGAAGCTGCAGTCCATATTGTGCGTGAGTTGCAGCGAAGGAATATCCTGACGTTTCTCTGCGGCAACGTAAACGGCCGGTCCATCATCGATCAACTGCGCGAGGAAGGGGTCGAAATGGGGTACGATACCTATATCGTGCCCTTTGGCAAGGATACGATATCCGCCATCTACCCCATGGGATTCGCCACTCGGTCAGCACTGACATTCGGCGGCCTGAAGGCCGGACAGTGGCGCGAGATTCTGATCTACAATAAGTTCAGAGTCTTCGCGTTTGTGCTGGCGTTGGGTGAGGTGGATGATCTCAAGTATGCGGCGGCTGCAGGCGCTATCTCGTACGGTTTCCCGACGATCGCGGACACGATCATCCCCGAAATCCTGCCAACCGGCGTCACGCGTTACGAGCACGTCGTGTCGATGCCGTGGAATGAGATCGCGGGCGACACGGAAGAGGAGCGGGCCGCGAAACTGGTGCAGCAATGTATCGAGATCCGGGGTGTCAAGGTCAAGATCACCGAGGTGCCTATCCCGGTGTCGTATGGCTCCGCGTTCGAGGGTGAGGTTGTCCGTCGCGCAGATATGCGGGTCGAGTTCGGCGGCAAAAGCAGCCGGGCCTTTGAGTACCTCCACATGGCGCCGATGGATCGTGTCGAAGATGGCAAGATCGAGATTGTCGGCACAGGCTTTGAGGATGTGGAAGAGGCCGGCTCAATGGATCTGGGTATCGTCGTGGAAGTCGCCGGTCGCAAGATGCAGGAGGACTTCGAGCCCGTGCTTGAACGCCAGTTTCACTATTTCGTGAACGGCGCGTCGGGTATTCAGCACATCGGCCAGCGCGACATCACCTGGATCAGGATCAGCAAGACCGCGGCTGACAAGGGGTTCAATCTGAGGCACTTCGGCGAGATCCTGTACGCCCGGCTCCACGCTGACTTCGGCGCGATTGTCGACAAGGTGCAGGTGAGACTGATCACCGATCCGGAACAGCACGCGGAATGGCTCGCCAAGGCTCGCGTGGCGTACGACTATCGCAATCAGCGGCTGGCCAACCTAACGGACGACGCTGTGGACCTGTTCTATGACTGCACGTTGTGCCAGTCGTTTGCGCCGACCCACGTCTGTATCGTGAGTCCGCAGCGTCTTGGGCTGTGCGGCGCATACAACTGGTTGGACTGCAAGGCGTCGTTCGAGATAAACCCCACAGGGCCCAACCAGCCGGTTCCGAAGGGCGAGGTGATTGATCCCGTTAAGGGATACTGGACTGGTACGAATGAGACGGCGGTCAAGAACTCGCAGGGAACCGTCCCAGAGGTCGCCATGTACTCCATTATGGAGAATCCGATGACCGCCTGCGGCTGCTTCGAATGCATCGTGATGTACATCCCCGAGGTTGAGGGGGTAATGGTGGTAAGCCGCGAGGACTCCAGTATGACCCCGGCGGGCATGACGTTCTCGACCCTGGCGGGGGTGGCTGGCGGTGGTCTGCAGACGCCTGGTGTGATGGGCGTGGGCAAGTTCTACCTGACCAGCCCCAAGTTCATCTCGGCCGATGGCGGCTTCAAGCGTATCGTGTGGATGTCCAGCTTCCTTAAGGAGAGCATGGTGAGCGAGTTCGCAGCGGTGGCCGAGCGTGAGGGCGTGCCCGACCTGATCGACCGTATTGCTGATGAGCGTAGCGTCACCTCTGTGGACGAGCTGGAGAAGTGGATCAAGGAACACAATCACCCGGTGCTTGAGATGGGGCAGATGCAGGCTGCTTCCGGCGCGGAGGAACCCAAGCCGACGCCTGTACCCGCGGCCGTGGAGAAGAAGGCCGCGGCTGAGACAGTCACCGCACCGACCGTTTCACCCGCAGAGGCTGGTGCGCCCAGGGCAGCTGAACCGGTTCCTGTTGCGCCATCATCTGCGATATCGAGGGCGGAGCCTGTGCCAGCAGCTCAGCCTGAAGCGAGGCCCGCTGCAGCAGCCGTCACCGGCCCAGTGGCGATTCCGGGCGATGCTGATGTTCAGCAGATCGCTGAGATCAGTGCCGGCATTGTAATCAATAGCTTCCGTCGTGCGCTGGAGGCCGCGCTTAGGGAACTGGGTGGCACACCACCGCCTGTGTCAGTGCGCGAGGGGGCCAAGACACCGCCGGTCGCTGCCGCAGAGCACGTCGCAGTGCAGGCGGAGGCCGCGACTATTGAGGAACCCGGGATCGAGAGGCGTGAGCTGCCGATGGTTCCTGCCTGGAGCGTCGATGCTGAGGCTGGGTTCGAGTTTGTCAAAGAGAAATGGACCGGCAAGGTCCGTGAAATCACGTTGGGCGCCGTGTCTGCGAACGGTGGTACGCGATCCAAGGAGGTCATCGTGGGCGGTCAGACGGCTATGCCGTTCCTCGAGTTTGAGGGCGCCATTCCGCACCGTCCAGTGGTTGCAGTCGAGATCCAGGACCGCAAGCCCGATGACTGGTCTCCACTCCTGGTGCAGGCTTGGGGAACTGCGATGGATGACCCTGGTGAATGGGCCAGGGCAGCGGCGGACGCTGGCGCGGATTTATTGGCGCTTCAGCTCAGCCTGACAGGTCGCGACGGCAATCCCAACACAGCGTCGAATGCACGCGCAGTGGTCCGCGACGTGCTTCAGGCCTGTGGCTTGCCACTAATTGTGTTAGGCCCTGGGCAGGTCGATGCCGACAACGACTTACTGATCGCAGTCGCTGAGGAAGCCGCAGGTGAGCGGTTGGTTCTTGGCGTGTGCGAGGAGAAGAACTACCGCACCATTGTGGCTGCGGCACTGGCTAACAACCAACTGGTTATCGCCCGTACAGC
Source organism: Chloroflexota bacterium (assembly GCA_012514315.1). GTDB lineage: Bacteria > Chloroflexota > Anaerolineae > B4-G1 > B4-G1 > JAAZAN01. The sequence goes on along the minus strand of JAAZAN010000320.1, from coordinate 30,709 downwards.
GATGGATGTCAATCTGGCGAAACAACTGAACATCTTGATCAGTGATATGGGGCTGTCTCTTGATCGCATACTGATGGATCCGACCTGTGCGGGCGTTGGATACGGTATGGAGTACGGGTACTCTGTGATGGAACGGTTGAGACTGGCAGCGTTGCAGGGCGATTCCATGACCCAGTTGCCGATGATGGTGACAGTGGGCTACGAGGCCTGGCGACAGAAAGAGAGCAAGGTGGGGCAAGGTGTGCCCGAATCTTGGGGGGATTGGAAAGAGAGGGCTCTGAACTGGGAGACGGTGACTGCGGCGGCCCTCGTTGAGTCCGGCGCTGATATCGTCGTGCTGCGGCATCCCGAGTCGATTCGGAGAACCCACGTGATGATCAATGAGCTGATTGGTTAGCGACACGGCACACCGTGTGACAGATGCGGCCGCGAAGCTGCCTCTGTCACACTCCCGTCCTAGGAGAGACAGACGATGGCACTTTCAGGAATTCAGATTTACAAGCTGCTGCCACAGACGAACTGCAAAGACTGCGGTTTCCCCACGTGTCTGGCATTCGCGATGAAACTGGCAGCGAAACAGGCGGATTTGGACAAATGTCCGCATGTGTCCGACGAAGCCCGTGAGCAGCTGGCAGAGTCGGCTGCGCCGCCAGTACGTTTGGTGACGATCTCTGCTGACGGACGCGAGGCAAAGTCTGGCAACGAACTCGTGTTGTTTCGTCATGAAAAGACCTTCTACAATCCAACGGGGATCTTCATTCGCGTCTACGACGATGAGCCGACTGAGACGATAAAGAGCAAGGTAGAGGAGGCCGCTGCCTACAAGGTTGAGTATGTCGGTATGGAGCTCGGGATCGATGGATTCGCGGTGGAGGCCACTGCCGACGGAGAGACGTTTGCTGCGGCGGTTCGGGCCGTGTTGGGTGTTGCTCAGCTGCCACTCATCCTGATCGCGAGAGATCCAGAGGTGATGGCTAAGGGTCTGGAGGCGGCTGAGGGAACGCGACCACTCATCGTGGGTGCTGATGCGGAGAGCTGGCAGGGATTCGCTGAACTGGCGAAGAAGCATGGCTCAGCGATGACGATCACCGCTGGGTCATTGAAGGGGATGTCCGAACTGGCGGACCAGGTCAAAGAAGCAGGGGTAGAGGATATCGTCCTGGATCCGGCGGTTCGTGATCTGCGGTCTTCATTAGCGTTGAATACACTGACCAGGCGAATGGCGCTGAAGAAGAATCATCGTTCATTGGGCTACCCGATTGTCAGTTTCCCGGGTGAGTTCTCAGATGATGAGGGTATGGTCGTGATCGCCGCTACGCAGGCGATCACCAAGTATGCCGGTTTCGTGGTGCTGGATCGTTTCAGTCCTGCAACGATCTACCCGCTGCTAGTCCTACGGACGAACATCTACACCGATCCTCAGAAGCCGATCCAGGTTCAGCCAGGTCTCTATGAAATCAATGATCCAGGGCCGGATGCCCCGCTGATGGTGACTACAAATTTCTCAATCACCTACTTCTCCGTAGCCAACGAGGTCGACGGAAGTGGTATTCCGGGATGGTTGTTGGTGGCAGATGCCGAGGGGATGAGTGTGCTGACGGCGTGGGCCGCCGGCAAGTTCGATGCAGAACGGATTGGGAAGGCGGTCAAATCAGGGAACATAGCTGATAAGCTCAGCCACCGGAAGCTGATACTGCCTGGTCACGTCTCTGTGCTTATGGGAGAGGTTGAGGAAGAGCTGCCTGGCTGGCAGATTCTGGTTGGGCCTCGTGAGGCGGTTGACCTACCAGCCTACCTGAAGTTGTGGAGCTCATCCTAGCTTCGCGGTGAACTGCGCGCGGATGGTGTGCATCCTTCACTTGTCTTCTCTGCACGTATGAAGGATGCACAAGGGCGCGTGGGGGAGGTTTCGTCATCAGCCACGTCACTGTTCATTTCAAGCCTGCGGATGTGCGGGTGGATGTGCCCTCTGGCACCCTTATAAGTGATGCAGCACGGCAGGCCGGGGTGGAACTGCTTGTCCCGTGTGGTGGTCAGGGACGTTGCGGCCGATGTGCCGTCATTGTTGAAGCAGGCGAGGTTCGCAGTCGTCCGACACAGCGTCTCTCACCGGAGGACGTAGCCAGCGGCTACGTTTTGGCGTGTCAGACACAGATCGAGGCGGACGCCACTATCACAATCCCGCCTCAGGAGAAGATCGAGCGACGGATCAGGGAGGGAAAGCGCGCATCGGCCGTCGAACTTCCCTTTCCGTACGATTTTCAGGATCAGCCGCTGCACAAGTATATCGTCAACCTGGCACCGCCCTCATTGGAGGAGCAGACTGATGACTGGTCTCGCCTCAAGCGCGAGCTGGCCAATCGCTACAATTTGACCGATGTGCAGGTCTCACTCGCGGTCCTTGCTAAGCTCGGGAAGGCCTTGCGAGACGGGAACTGGGTGGTCACAGTGGTGGTTGACCTGAACACGTGGGATCGGCCTGAAGGACCGCCACGTCTCCTGGATGTGTTGCCCGGGGAATCTCTGGAGAGCCTCTGGGCTGTGGCCATTGACATCGGTACGACGAGCAATGTGGTCTGGCTCGTGGATATGGTGAGCGGGCAGGTTGTGGCACAGGCGGTGGATTACAATGGCCAGATCGCGCGCGGTGAGGACGTAATTTCGAGGATCATCTACGCCGGGAAGGGAGATGGTCTACGTGAGCTTCAGGAGCTGGTGGTCGGCACCCTGAACCGCTTGCTGGGACAGGTCTGTGCGGAGCGAGACATCTCGCCCCATGAGGTCTATAGGGCGGTGGTCTCAGGCAACACGACGATGATTCACCTTCTGACTGCTATCTCACCCGAACCCATCCGGCTGATGCCCTTCATTCCGGTAGTCAATGAAATGCCGCCCTTCGAGGCGCGCGAGATCGGGCTGGGCATCAACGGCCAGGCGACTGTTGATTGCCTGCCAGGCATTGGTTCCTACGTGGGTGCTGACATCACGGCTGGGGTGATCAGTTCCGGGATGTGCAGGGCGCAAGACCTGGTACTCTTTCTCGATATTGGGACCAATGGTGAGATGGCGTTGGGTGACTGCACGTGGCTGATCGCGTGTGCATGCTCAGCTGGGCCGGCCTTTGAAGGAGCGGGTGTGGTGCACGGTATGCGCGCTACGGAGGGCGCAATCGAGGAGGTGTGGGTCAATTCGGATGACTACGAGGCAACCTACCGCGTTATCGGCACTGTGAAGCCCCGTGGGTTATGTGGTTCGGGCCTGATTTCTCTGCTGGGAGAGATGTTCGCTGCCGGTGTAATCGATAAAAGCGGGAATATCGATCTCACACTCCCCACACGGCGAGTGCGAGAGGGTGCTCACGGTGCAGAGTATGTCGTGGCGTGGGCGAGCGAGAGTGCCCATGGTCAGGATATCGCGCTCACAGCCGTGGATATCGACAATCTGATGCGGGCGAAAGCGGCCATCTACGCGGGATTCTCAGTCCTTGCTCGCAGCGTCGGGTTGTCGATCGCCGATATCGGGCAGGTCTACATCGGCGGCGCCTTCGGGCAGTATCTGAATGTGGAGAAGGCCGTGCTGATTGGAATGCTGCCTGACATGCCCTACGAACGCTACCGTTTCCTCGGCAATACATCGGTGCGCGGCGCGTACTACGCGCTGATCTCAAACCATGTGCGTCGGGAGATGACCCGGGTCGGTCGTATGATGACCTATCTGGAACTCTCGGCTGACAACACGTTCTTTGAAGAGTTCAACGCTGCAATGTTCCTGCCTCACACAGATGAGGCGCAGTTTCCTTCAGTAGCGTCCTTGATGCGGCGCTCGGCCTGACGGTGAGGTGTTTGACTTGACGACGACTATTGCGATAGCGGGGAAGGGTGGTACAGGTAAGACGACGGTTGCGGGCTTGTTGATCCGGTACCTTACCGAGAGCGAGTCTGGATCCATACTGGCTATCGATGCCGACCCGGCGAGTAATCTCAATATGGTTCTGGGGCTTACGATGGACCAGACGATTGGTGATATTCGTGAGGAGATGCTGGACCAAGTTCAGTCGAGTGGGGCTCTGGCGGGTTCGATGCCCGGCGGAATGAGTAAGGTTGATTATCTGGACTATCAGGTCCAGATGGCGCTGGTCGAGGGTGACCGCGTCGACTTTCTGGCGATGGGCAGGCCTGAGGGACAGGGCTGTTACTGTGCGGCGAATCAGATGTTGCGTGTTATTATCGATCGCATTGGGAAGCAATATGAGTATGTTGTGATCGATAATGAGGCGGGTATGGAGCATCTGAGCCGTCGCACGACCCGCAACGTAGATGTTCTGTTGCTGGTAACTGACCCAACCCAGCGAGGCCTGGCTACTGCGCAGCGAATGGCAGCGATGGTGCCAGAGCTAGAGATTGGCGTGGGCAGGACCTACCTGGTGGTGAACCGACTGCGCGGTGCGATGCCCACGCCGTTGGCCGAAGCGGTCGGCGAAAGTGGTCTCGAGTTGCTGGGCACGATCCCGGAAGACGCCGCCATGGCCGAGTTCGAGTTCACTGGCCGGCCGCTTGTGGAGCTTCCGGCCGATACTGCGGTCTACCAGGCAGTCAGTGAACTGGCGATGCGAGCGCTACGTGAGGTGACCGTGTGAGCTGGTAGTGTGGGTTTTGCGCAAGTGAATTACTCATTAGCATACGGGAGGTAAGTCATGTACATTATCGGTGAGAACATCCACATCATATCCCCACGGGTCAAGGAAGCTATAGCCAACCGGGACGAGAAGTGTTTCCAGGAGCTGGCTGTACGTATGGTGGACGCAGGCGCCAGTGCGGTTGACCTCAATATCGGCCCACAGAAGAAGGCAGGGCACGAGATCCTGCCGTGGTTGGTTGAGGCCGTTGAGAAGGTTGTCGATGTGCCGCTTGTCTTCGATACGACGAATCTTGCCGCCATAGAGGCTGCCTGTGAGACGGTCACGAAGGCGCAGCCAATCATTAACTCGACGGATGCCCGGGCGGAACGTCTGGAGTCAGTGCCGGCTGTCGCCAAGAAGTTCAACACCCGTCTCGTTGCACTGACCATGGGCGAAGGTATGATCCCGGTTGGGGCCGACGAGCGTGTGGGACTCGCGCTTGAGCGCTTGATCCCTCATATGCTTGAGATTGACTTCCCGATCAGCGACCTTATCATTGATCCGCTCGTGCTGACAGTATCCGGCTGTCAGGAATACTGTCCGGAGTGTATCGAGGCCGTGCGCACGCTGAAATTCGCGTGGGATCCACCGCCGCTGACGAATGGTGGGCTGTCCAACGTATCCAATGCGGTTCCCAAGGAGATGCGGCCTCTGCTGAACAGGACGTATATGGTTATGCTCATGGGCGCCGGAATCGATATGGTCATCGCGGACCCGCTGGATCTGGACCTCATGGAGTGGATCCGGGTTGTCGAGGAGCGGGACGAGAGTACCGCGGTGAACCAGTTGCTCCTGAGACTTCACGACCGGGTGGCTGCAATGGAGGAGCTGCAGCCCGAGGATGTGGATATGAGCGACTCCCAACAAGCCGAGATCTGGAAGACCGTGCAGGTCTTGCTCAATAAGATCATCTACACCGATTCGTACCTGCGCATCTAGCGTTTGTTCGGGTCGGTCGTGCAACTGAGTAGGGAGGTCAGCATATGACGGCACAACTGATTGATGGCAAAGAGATTGCGACCAAGGTATACGACGAGATCAAAGCAGAGGTTGCTGAACTGAAGGCGAAGCACGGTATTGTGCCAGGTTTGGCAACGGTTCTAGTTGGTGAGAACCCAGCGTCTCAGGCGTATGTCAGCTCGAAACAGAAGCGATGCACGGAGGTCGGGTTCCACTCTATCGGAGAGCATCTTCCAGCCGATACGCCTCAGGCCGAACTTGAGGCACTGGTGCAAAGACTGAACGAGGATCCCAGTATCCACGGCATTCTTGTGCAGCTGCCCTTACCGTCTCACCTGGACGAGGAGAGAGTCCTGAGTCTCATCAGTCTGGAGAAGGATGTGGATGGGTTTCACCCAATCAACATCGGGCGTCTGTCGATGAAAGGCCGTGAACCGCTCTTCGTGCCCTGTACGCCGGCCGGGTGTATCGAGCTGCTGGATCGTTCTGGAATACCGATTGAGGGGGCCGAAGCCGTTGTGCTGGGCCGCAGCAATATCGTGGGGCTGCCAGTAGCGATGCTACTGCTCCATCGGAACGCCACGGTGACGATCTGTCACTCGCGCACGAAGGACTTACCGGCTACGTGTAGAGGAGCCGATATCCTGGTCGCTGCTGTGGGACGTCCTGAGATGGTGAAGGCAGACTGGGTCAAGCCGGGCGCGGCCGTCATTGACGTGGGCATCAACCGTGTCGACGATCCAACGCGCCCGCGCGGCTACCGTCTGACGGGTGACGTAGACTTTGAGGCTGTTAAGGAAGTGGCTGGGCATATCACACCGGTGCCTGGCGGCGTTGGTCTGATGACTATTGCGATGTTGATGCAGAACACGCTCAACGGAGCGAAGCGTGCTGCGGGGTTAATTGACTGACGGGAGTGCCGGCCCGCACAGCGTGGTAGTACCTGTCCGATGGCGGTCGCGACTGTTGACTGAATAACGATCGTGCTCGCCATGATGGGCCGTATGCTGGAAAGAGTCCTGCAGCGTCTGATGCTGATGATCAGGGAGGTAATATGCTTGTCAAGGATCGTATGACGCCGAACCCGACCACCGTCACGACCGAGACGACTCTGAAGGATGCATTGGAGCTGATACGCAGCAAGCCTTTCCGCCATCTGCCGGTTCTTGATGAGACTGGTGGGCTCGTGGGTGTTGTGACAGAGAAGAGTCTCGTGTATGCGTCACCAACGCCGATCACCACAATGAGCATCTTCGAGGTGGACTACGTTCTGAGTCGGATGAAGGTAGGCCAGGTGCTTCACCGGGAACCAATCACCGTTGGCCCTGACTTGCCGATTGAGGAGGCGGCCTGTGTGATGGTCGATAACCAGATTGGCTGTCTACCAGTGCTCGACGGTGATAAGTTGATCGGGATTATCAGTGATACGGACATCTTCCGTGTTTTTGTTGAAGGGCTGGGAGGGGGGCACCCCTCGGTGCGGATTACTGTCGTAGTGCCCGAGGAAGTCGGCAGCCTTGCGCGTGTGACTACCAGCGTGGCCGCCTTGGGAGGGAACATCTACTCGCTGGGGATGTTCTGGGCAAATGGGCGCCAGAACCGCGTGGTGGCTTTTCGCCTGGAGGGTGTGGATCGGGATACCGCAGTGAAGGCTCTTGAAGGCGAGGGAATCGAGGTCGCGCACGTGTGGGAGTCCGACTCTGTAGCCGAGCCTTGTTCTGACTGAGTGCCGGCCATCGTCCGGCAAGGGGGTCTGAGGTTATGGGCGACGTCTGGGCGCAGTTGGCGCGTTTCCGGCAAGTGAAGACACTTCCAGATGGGTCCAGGGTTCTCTTGCGTCCATTGGCGAAGGAGGACCGCCAGGGTCTCATCGACCTTTTCTCCAGAGCCTCGGACGAGGACCTGGAATACTTCCGTGATGACGCGAGGGATCCGGCTGTGGTTGGAAGCTGGGTCGATCATCTCGACCTGCGCAAGGTCTACCCTCTCGTGGCGATTGTGGACGGTCGCGTCGTGGGCGATTTCACGCTGCACTTTGGGAAGCGCTATCATCGCCATTTGGCCTGGGTGCGCCTGTTTCTCGATGAGGCGTATCGGCGGCGGGGCATTGGCACGCTGATGCTGTGCAGCCTGACCGACATCGCGAGGATGCTGGGGTTGCAGTACCTGTACATTGAGGTGGTGAGCACACAGTATCAAGTAATCAAGGCGATCCAGGAGCTGGGATTCCGTCATGCCGTGACGCTACTGGACTTCTTCATCACCAGCGCTGGGAAGACCATGGATATGGCAGTGTTTGTGCTGCCGCTTGTCGATAGCTCAGGGGAGTTCTAGTCTCGATTGTGCGCCAACCTGGCCCGCACCCAGCGGGCCAGGGTTCTTGGTATATGGAGCAATCCATTGACGGAGCGCTGAATCTGGGTAGAATTCAGCGATATCTCGTGCCACAGGCGGGCCAGATGGACGAGATGCGCACAATTGACATCGCATTCGAGGAGAAGATCATCGATGCAGAAAGAGGCCGTTCGGTCTGTACTGGTTGTCGGGGGCGGAGTTGGAGGGCAGCGTTCGGCGGTTGAGCTCGCTGAAGCTGGTCTGAATGTCTGTCTGGTGGAGTCAACGCCTTGGCTTGGTGGGCGGGTGGCACAACTTGGGTACATGTTCCCCACGCACGACTGTGTGCTCTGCCGGGGTACGGGGGATCATGGGTACGGGTGCACGCGTCCCGTCATCTCACCGGCGCTGCTGGACAACAATCTGCACCCCAATATCCGGATTCTCACCAACACAGACCTGCTCAACGTGGAGGGCTACGCCGGCGACTTCACTGTCGCTTTGAGGCAGCGTCCCACCTACGTGGATGCCGATCGATGTGTCAACTGTGGCCTGTGCGACGGGGTCTGCCCTGTGGCATTGCCGAGCCCTTTCGAGATGGGGCTTTCAGTGCGCAAGGCAATCTACAAGATGGCCCCTCGAGCACTTCCTGATACATACATCGTCGACAAAGTGCCACGATGCGATACCTGTCGGCTTTGTGAATCGATCTGCCCGACGGGTGCTGTAGATCTGAATCAGGATGCCGTTGAGCACTGCCTCAATGTCAGTGCGATTATCCTGTCGCTCGGCTACGAACTCACTGACCCACATGAGTATGAGGAACTGGGATATGGACGGTTCCCCAATGTGATTACTTCGATGCAGTACGAGCGTCTGGCGAGCCGCTCGGGTCCGACCGAGGGCATTGTGATGCGGCCGTCCGACGGTGAGCTGCCGAAGCGGATCGCGTGGCTGCAGTGTGTTGGGTCGCGTGACAGTCGCCATCCATACTGCTCCTCCATTTGCTGCATGTATGCGACAAAAGAGGCCATTCTGGCTAAGCAACGCGTTCCGGATGTCCATTGCCAGATCTTCCAGATGGACGAGCGAGCGTTTAGCAAGGAGTTCAGTGTCTACTACGATGAGGCTCGCGAGGACTATCACGTCGAGTACACGCGCTGCAGAATCTCAGCGGTCCGTGAGGACACAGAGACGCATGATCTAATCCTGCGCTACCCGGATGAGAGCGGGAAATTCACGGAGAGTCGTTTCGATCTCGTAGTGTTGTCGGTGGGCTCTCTTCCGCCGAAGGACGCCGATGACCTGGCAAGCTTGCTGAACATCGAGCTGAACACCTATGGTTTTTGCGCGACAGATAAGTTCGCACCGCTTGAGACCAGCCGGCCGGGAATCTATGTCTGTGGGACTTTCTCCTCACCCAAGGAGATATCGGAGACGATCCTGGATGCTACCGGAGCCGCCGGCGATGTGATGAGGCTGCTGTCCAGTGAGTTGGGCACTCAAGCCTACGGCCGTGAGTACCCGTTCTTCTCAGCATCCAATCACCTGCCACCGGAGCGCGATGTGTCGGGCGAGGAGCCGCGTGTGGGAGTGTATATCTGCCGCTGTTATCCCTCAATCGCCGGTGTGGTGGACACAGACGTGGTTGCGCGGTACGTGAGTGCCTTGCCCGGGGTTGTTCACGTTGAGCAACTGGACTACGCATGTCTGTCCGAGGGACAGGAGGAGTTGCAGCGTTCGATTGAGTCGCACGGGATGAATCGTGTGGTTGTGGCGGCCTGCAGTCACCGAACGCATGAGGCGTTGTTCCAGCGTGTCGTCCGTCAGGCCGGTCTAAATCCTTACCTGATGAGCATGGCGAATATCCGCGAGCACTGTGCCTGGATCCATGTCCACGATCCAGCAGGCGCCACACGGGAGGCCAAGGAGCTGCTTCGCCTTGCCATCGCCCGTGCCGTTCTGGCTGAACAGGTGCACAAGCAGTCGATTGAGCCGGTTCGACGAGCGCTTGTTATCGGGGGCGGTGTGTCAGGCATGACGGCGGCTCTGAACATCGCCGACGCGGGATATGATGTCACGCTTGTCGAGCGCGACGCTGGGCTGGGGGGCAACCTGCAGAATATCTACTACGTCGCTGAGGGTGATAATCCTCAGCGTTTGTTGCGCGATCTGACCAATCGGGTGCTTGGCCATCAACGCATCGATGTGTTGATGCAGGCTGAAGTCGTTGCCCATCAGGGGAGTGTGGGGGAGTTCCGCTCGACGGTGCAGACGCTGACTGGTGAGGTGATCGTTGAACACGCGACCACCGTTGTTGCCACAGGCGGACGCGAATGGCGCGGTGATGTCTATCTGCTGGGACAGGACCCACGCGTGGTGACCTCGTTTGATCTAGAGGAAATCATCACACATCGACCGGAAGAGATCACCGAGCTGGAAGAGGTCGTGTTCATCCAGTGCGTCCGGCGTCCGGGTGAGGTTGAATACTGCAGTCGGACATGCTGCACCAATACGATGAAGAATGCGATTCGGATCAAGCTGTTGAATCCAAACTGTCGAGTGGTTGTCCTGTACAAGGATATCATCACATATGGTTTCCGGGAGGCGTTCTACACCGAGGCGCGCGAGCGAGGTATTGTCTTCATCCGCTATTCCGACGACGCGCTGCCACAGGTCGCTGTTGACAGCCAGGGAGCGTTGGAGGTCCGTGTGTTCGAGCCTTCGCTGCGACAGGAGATTGTGCTCCATCCTGGGCTGCTGTCGCTGAGCATGGCCATCGAACCGTCCGAAGGTACTGAGCTACTGGCCGAGATACTGGATGTGCCGCTTTCGACGGAGGGGTTCTTCCTGGAGTCCCACCTCAAGATGCGACCGATGGACTTTCGCCGTGAGGGTGTTTTTGTGTGTGGAATGGCTCACTATCCGAAGTTCATTGAGGAGTGTATCACAAATGCCCAGGCCGCAGCGGGTCGCGCTATCACGATCTTGGCAACGCCGCGGCTGTTTCTGGGCGGTGTGGTTTCTGTGGTCGATCAGGACAAGTGTGTTGGGTGTCTTACCTGTGTGCGCACCTGTCCGTTTGAGATTCCCAAAATACGTTACGAGGACCTGGGAGTAGGGCGCATCAAGGGGGCGGCCTACATCAATCAATCGCTGTGCACAGGCTGTGGCACGTGTACAGCGGAGTGTCCCGCCAAGGCGATCCAACTGGTCTCATACCGCGATGACCAGATCATTCGGTTGCCACTGGGCGCTTGGGCTGATGTGGAAGTGAGTAGCTAACAAGGTAAGGTGCCATGGTAGTCAACAAACAGAACGAGGCGCTGCCACAAGAACAGCTCAACCCACCTTCCGCTGGTGAAGCGGCTGCATTGGGCAATGAGTTTGTGCCGGAGATCACAGTCTTCACGTGCATCTACTGTGCATATATGTCGGCCGACACGGCAGGGGCGTTGCGTGCACAGTATCCTGCCGGTATCAAGATCGTGAAGCTCCCTTGCACGGGCAAGGTGGACGCCCGCTACCTGCTGGAGGCCTTCGAGCAAGGGGCCGATGGAGTCTGTGTGGTGGGTTGTCCGATTGGCAATTGCCATCACGTGAACGGCAATAAGCGCGCGCAAGCCCGGGTGGCGTACACGCAGAAGTTGTTGGATCAGATCGGTTTGGGAAGTGAGAGGCTAGAGATGTACTTCGTGACCGGAGGCATGGGTGTGACATATGCCACGGCCATTCGGGAGATGTCTGAGCGTATTAAGGAGTTGGGGCCCAACCCGTTGAGAAAGTCGATGGGTTGATCTCGTCGCAGCGCACTATCGAAACAAGGAGCTCGCATCATTGCCGCCTCAACGTAATCACCAATCTGCAGGTATCGTGAGGGGCGCGCATGCAACACGCGAATGGGCTTGTAGATCCAGTTGGCGCTGTGCTGGTTGTCGGTGGCGGCATTGCGGGGATCCAGTCTGCACTGGACCTGGCTGAGGCGGGCTACAAAGTACATCTGGTTGAGACCAAGTCGGCCATCGGCGGCCATATGGCGCAGCTCGACAAGACGTTTCCGACCAACGACTGCGCGATGTGTATCGTCAGCCCCAAGTTGGTTGACTGCGGGCGTCACCGAAACATCGAGCTCTTGGTCGACAGTGAGGTTCTCAGCGTCAGGGGCGATGTTGGTGATTTCCGGGTTCGAGTGCGCACTCGCCCGCGGTACGTCGATCTGGATAAGTGCACCGGATGCGGTGATTGTGCCGATGTGTGCCCTGTGATCATCCCAGGGCGTTTCGATGAAGGGCTGGCTGTTCAGAAGGCCGCTTACAAGTTGTATCCACAGGCAGTGCCCAATGCGTATGCCCTCGAGAAGCGAGGAGTATCACCTTGTCGTGATGCCTGCCCGTCAGGACAGCGGGCCCAAGGATACATCGCGCTGATTCGTGAGGGCCGGTATGAGGATGCTCTGCGAGTCATCAAGGAGGATAATCCGTTTCCTGGAATCTGTGGTCGGATATGCAACCATCGCTGCGAGGATGCCTGCAATCGGGCCAAGTTGGATGATCCGATCAACATCCACGGGTTGAAGCGGTTCGTTACCGACAAGGTATACGCTGGCCCCAGGAAGATCGCTACGCCCATTGAGCGTAAGTTCTCCGAACGGGTGGCCATCATCGGAGCTGGTCCGTGTGGGTTGACCGCTGCTCAAGACCTGTGCAAGCTGGGATATGCGACCACGGTCTTTGAGGCCCTGCCTGTCGCAGGCGGAATGCTGCGGGTCGGGGTTCCGGAATACCGTTTGCCGGCGGAGATTGTGGACCGAGAGGTGCAGGATATCCTTGACTTGGGGGTTGAGCTGCGTTTGAACACGCGCGTGGACCGCCTGGATAGCGTCCTTGAGGAGGGGTTCAGCGCAGTGCTCATAGCCGTCGGTGCTCACGAAGGAATACGACCAGCGATCCCTGGGGCGAACCTGGACGGTGTGTTGACTAACACCGCTTTCCTGCGGGACGTTCGACTTGGCAGACCGCCACCTCTGGGCAGACGAGTGGCGGTTATCGGAGCTGGGGATGTAGCTATGGATGTTGCGCGCACTGCCGTCCGTCTTGGTGCAGGTGTGGACGTCTACTATCGGCGCACGCACGAAGAAGCGACAGCGGACAGCGAGGAGATGCGCCATGCGGTGGAGGAGGGCATTGTCTTCCACTGGCAAGTTGCGCCGGTGGAGATCCTGGCGGAGGAAGGCGGGCAAGCTACAGCCATCAAGCTTGTGCATACCGAGCAAGGATTGCCGGACGAGACGGGGCGGCGGAGACCGGTTCTGGTGCCGGGGTCTGAACACGTCGTCCCGTGTGACAACGTTATCTTCTCTGTGGGACAGCGTGCGGGACTCGCCTTCATTCCCAAGAGCGCTGGTGTTGGGATAACTGAACAACAGACGATCGCTGTCAATCCCAACACGCTCGCTGCCACCCGGCCTGGAGTCTTCGCTGCGGGTGACGCGATTACGGGTACGGCGTTTGTTATTGAGGCTGTTGCGTCGGGCCATCGAGCTGCTGAGTCGATCCATCGCTATCTGCGGGGAGAGGAGCTTGAGCCTGAGTTGCCTCCCGAACTGCCAGTCGTCGAGTTGAGTCAGACCGAGATTCAGGAACGGATCGATCGAGGGGAAGTGCGAGTGACTCCACGAGTTCCTGTGCCTGAACTCCCTGTAGATCAACGATGGGGAAGCTTCGCGGAGGTGGAGACTGGCTACAGTGACGAGCAGGCTCAGGCAGAAGCGGCCAGGTGTCTGGCATGTGGGATCTGCTCCGAGTGCCTCAGTTGCTGGTATACCTGTCAGGCGGATGCGATTGATCACAATGCAGTGGAACAGATCTCCGAGGTGGCAGTTGGAGCGATTGTGCTGGCTCCTGGCTACGAGATCTACCACGCTGAGGGAGCGACCGAGTTTGGGTGGGGCCGATACCCGAATGTGGTTACCGCGTTGCAGTTTGAGAGGCTGTTGAGTGCTTCTGGGCCGACAAGCGGGCATGTGCGACGACCCTCCGATGGGCAGACGCCCCGGAAGATCGCTTTTCTGCAGTGTATAGGTTCGCGGGACCGGACGCACGACTATTGTTCGGCTATCTGCTGCATGTATGCGACGAAAGAAGCGATCATGGCGTGTGAGCACGAGCCGGGCACCGAAGTACACGTGTTCATGATGGATATGCGGGCGTTCAGCAAGGGCTACTATGAGTACTATCAGCGGGCTCGCGATCGCTATGGTATTCAGTACACTCGCTGCCGGGTCTCGAATGTTCGTGAGGACCCATTGACCCACGATCTCATCCTGCGGTACGTGCCGGATTCGCGCGACGGCATTGTGGATGAGACATTCGATCTGATAGTCCTGTCCGTCGGCATGGAGATCGGGCAAGGAGCGAGAGAGCTGGGACAGCGACTGGGCGTAGAGCTAGATGAGCACGGGTTCTGTCGAACGCAGCCTTTCGATCCACTGCTGACCACACGCGAAGGGATTGTGGCGGTCGGACCGTTTAGGGAGCCAAAGGACATTCCGGAGTCCGTGGTTGATGCCAGTGCCGCGGCGGGAGTGGTTGGAAGGTGGTTGTCCTCAAGCCGGTGGACGCGCACACAAGAGGCTCTCTATCCAGCGGAACGGGATGTGGCGTCCGAGGCAATGCGCATTGGTGTGTTCGTCTGTCACTGCGGGGCTAACATCGGTGGGTTTCTGGATGTTCCAGCCGTGACGGAATATGCGTCCACACTGCACGGTGTGGTTCACGCGGAGAGTAGTCTGTATACGTGTTCACAGGATTCGATCCGGCGGATCACCGATACTGTGCGAGATCTGGCGCTGAACCGGGTTGTTGTGGCGTCGTGCACGCCACTGACCCACGAGTTGATGTTCCAGGACAGCGTGCGCCAGGCCGGGCTCAATCCTGGCATGTTCCAGATGGTCAACATTCGCAATCAGTGCTCCTGGGTCCATCCCGAGATGTGGAATGAAGCGACGGCGAAGGCGAAGGACCTGGTGCGAATGGGAGTGGCTAAGGCCACCTTTCTCGAACCCCTTCACAAGACTGAGGTAGCGGTGGAGAAGAGTGTGCTTGTGATCGGCGGAGGTGTTGCCGGCATGACAGCCGCGCTCACATTGGCCGATCAAGGTTTCCCGGTGCAGTTGGTTGAGCGCGCTGAATGTCTGGGCGGCAACCTTCGCAGGCTCCGGAATCTGGTAAGATGCGACGGTTCTGAACAGAGCGATGGTGAGCAACACAGAATTGTATGGCGTGATGCGCAAAGCTACCTGACTGATCTGATTGGTCAAGTCCAGGCGCATGCGCTGATCAGCGTGTATCTCGAGACTGAGTTGTTGAGGAGCTCGGGATTCGTGGGCAATTTCACATCCTGGTTGAGCTCGCGCGATGGTGAGATTGAGGTGCGACACGGTGCGACGATCGTTGCTACAGGGGGAGCTGAATATCGGGGCTCCGAATATGGCTACGGTAGCGACGCCCGCATTGTGACTCAACAGGAATTTGAGGAGAAGTTGGCATCGGAGGAGGATGTACCGGGCTCAGTCGCGATGATATTGTGTGTGGGACCCGCTGAGCGCTACTGTTCGCGGATTTGCTGCACGACAGCGATGAAGAACGCGTTAGCACTGAAACGGTGCAACCCTGATGCACAGGTGACGGTCATCTAACGTGACATACGTACGTACGGTTTCAGCGAGCGGCTGTATCGTGAGGCGCGTGAGCAAGGCGTTCTGTTCGTGCGATATGATGTTGATCATAGACCGCAGGTCAGTGTGACAGATGCTGGCATTCGAGTGACAGTGCGGGAACCCAGTCTGCACATCGACGTGGCGTTGGATCTGGATCTGCTTGTGCTCAGTATGCCTGTAGTTCCTGCTGAGGGCGTCGACGAGCTTGCATCTCGGCTTCGAATCGCGACGGATCTAGACGGATTCCTTCTGGAGGCGCATGTCAAACTGAGACCGGTTGACTTCGCTAGCGATGGGATGTTTGTGGCAGGTATGGCTCATTACCCCAAACTGCTTGACGAGACCATTGTGCAGGCACAGGCCGCCGCCGCGCGGGCACTGACGATCGTTAGTCGGGATGTGTTGGAGGTCGGCGGGATTGTCGCTCAGGTTGACCCTGAGAAGTGTGTTGGATGTTTGACTTGCGTGCGCATATGTCCGTACGATGTTCCTCAGATCCACGTTGATTTGAGTGGCGTTGGCGGAGTTGTGGGCGCCGCCTTCGTAGAGCCCGCCCAGTGTCACGGCTGCGGTATCTGCGTTGCCGAGTGTCCGGCGAAGGCGGTCCAGCTCGTGCACTATCGTGATACGCAGGTGGAGGCGCAGATTCGCGCTCTTGCAGCGACTGAATCCGTTGAGGTGTGAAAATGGGAACAGAACGGTTCGAACCCAGGATTCTGGCTTTCTGTTGCCGGCATTGTGCCTACGCTGCAGCCGATCTGGCCGGTAGTCTGCGAGTTGCCTACCCACCTGGAGTGCGTATCATCGACGTTCCGTGCTCGGGAAGGGTCGAGGTAGTCGAAATGCTCCACGCATTTGAGCACGGTGCTGACGGCGTGATCGTGGGAGGGTGACTGGAGGGAGACTGTCATTACCTGGAGGGTAATACCAACGCGAAGCGGCGGGTGCGTTACGTCGCGAGATTGCTGGATGAGATTGGGCTGGGGGGAGAGCGGGTTGCGATGGTCAATCTCTCCTCAGCAATGGGATCGCAGTTTGCAGAGATTATGAGGGAGATCACGGAGAGGATTCGAGAGATGGGACCCAACCCGCTTAACAATACGGAGGTTGCTGATGATCGTAGCTGAGCAGAAGTCCCTGGAGGAGATCAGCCGGCTCCTGGGCGAGGCACGCAAGGTGCTGCTTGTTGGCTGCGGCACGTGCGTCACGGTATGCTTCGCTGGTGGCGAGAAGGAGGTCGGAATCCTGGCCTCGGAGCTGCGCATGAAGAGTCAGCTGGACGGAATGCCGATGAGTGTCGATGAGGTCACCGTTCAGCGACAGTGTGAGTGGGAGTACATCGATCCGCTCAAAGAGCGTCTGTCTGACTATGACGTTGTCTTGAGCCTGGCGTGCGGAATCGGCGTGCAAGCGATGAACGAGCGTTTCCCAGACAGTGTGACGTTGCCTGGGCTGAACACAACTTTTCTGGGACTACCCGAGGAGCAGGGCGTCTGGGAGGAACGCTGCCAGGCCTGTGGAGACTGTATTCTGGGGGTCACAGCAGGGATCTGCCCGATTGCCCGCTGCTCTAAGCAACTATTGAATGGTCCCTGTGGTGGTTCGCAGGACGGTGTATGCGAGATAGACCCCGAGTTGCCGTGTGCATGGCAGTTGATCTGGGAGCGACTCGAGAAACTGGGCCGGGTGGAACAGATGCTGGAGATCCAGCCTCCCAAGGACTGGTCGCGCAGCCGGGATGGCGGCCCACGCAAGATCGTGCGAGATGACCTGCGTCTGGCGGATTCGGAGTGAGGTGGACCATGGCAGAAGAACAGACGAATGGCTACAAAGCGGGCAGTACGCTGGAGTATGTACTCCGTGAAGGGCATTTCGGCGTCACCGCCGAACTGGGGCCACCGCAAAGCGCAGATGGTGGGGTAATCCGTGAGAAAGCGCAGTTCTTGCGGGATGTGGCCGACGCGGTGAACATCACCGACAATCAGACCGCGATCGTGCGAATGTCGAGTATTGGCTCGGCTGTACTGGCGATGAGAGAGAGTCTGGAGCCGATTATCCAGATGACTTGTCGTGACCGCAACCGGCTGGCGATGCAGCCTGACCTGTTGGCAGCTCACGCTCTCGGGATGCGCAACCTCCTGTGTCTGACCGGGGATCATCATAGCTTTGGCAACCACCCTACGGCGAAAAACGTGCATGACCTGGATTCGATTCAGCTGATTCGTATGGTCAAGGACATGCGCGATGAGAAGTGCTTCCAGTGCGGTGATCCGATCAAAGGGGAAGCTCCCCAGTTCTTTATCGGTGCGGCCTCTAATCCCTTTGGGGATCCGTTTGAGTTTCGACCATATCGCCTCGCCAAGAAGGTGGCAGCAGGTGCTGACTTCGTCCAGACGCAGTTGATCTATGATATTCCGAGATTCCGGGAGTTCATGAAACGCGTTGTCGACCTCGGGCTGCATGAGAAGGTCTACATCCTGGCAGGTGTCGGCCCGATCAAATCCGCGGGCGCGGCGCGCTACATGCGGGACAAAGTGCCGGGCATGATTGTGCGTGAAGAGTACGTGGAACGGATGAATGCCGCGGTGGCGGGGATTCCCAAAGAAGATAAGGGCAGGCGTCGTGACGCCTGGCAGAACGAGGGCATCAAGATCTGCATCGAGCAGATCCAGGAGATTCGGGAGATCGAGGGCGTGGCGGGCGTGCACATTATGGCCATCGAGTGGGAGGAAGCCGTACGTCCCATCGTGGAGGGTGCAGGGTTGATGCCGCGTCCGAGGCCCGCTCCTGCGGCCACGAGCGTGGAGTAATGACTATGGCGATCACGTTGAGTACGGAGCTATCGAAGCAGATTCGCGAGGAATGTGGCGAGAACGTCTACCTCTGCTATCAGTGCGAGCGGTGTTCGTCGGGCTGCCCCACGGTTGCGGCGATGCGCTATCGACCTGCCCAGATTATGCGCCTGGCCCAATTTGGACTGGAGGATGCCCTGGTTCGAGATGCCAGTGTCTGGCGTTGCTTGGGTTGTGACAACTGCACTGAGCATTGTCCCTATGATCTGAGTGTACGGCGTGTCGTGGAGCTGATGCGACAGCGGGTGATGCAGGAGCACTACCTACCTGAGGGGGCGGACGCGATCGGTGAGGACGAGTCGCTGCGCACAGGTCTGCGGGCTATGAGCATGCTCGGCGAGCGCATAGGTGGCCACTACAATGTCTCGGGCGAGGATAATGCCGCGCGGCTGGCATGGACGGATAACCTGGCTGAGAAACCAGACGGCCTGGTGCGGAACGCAGATGCCGAGGTGGCCTACTATGTGGGGTGCGTCTCGGCCATGTTCCCGATGAGCTACGCTATACCGCAGGGTTTCGCTGCTGTTCTTCAACATGCCAAGGTCTCGTTCACGACGCTTGCCGATGAGGAGTGGTGTTGTGGCTACCCGCTCCTGATGGCCGGGCAGCTGAAACAGGCCGAAGCACTGATCCGGCACAATGTGGAGAGGATGCAGGCACTTGGCGTTCCAAGGGTGGTGACGACATGTCCATCCTGCTACCATATGTGGCACCATCTGTATCCAGAGATCGTTGGCCATCCGCTAGGTTTTGAGGTCTCTCACGCGACTGAGCTCATCCACGATCTGGCGGTAGATGGGCGTCTGCACTTCACAGAGCCCAAGCGCGGTGGCATCGTTACCTATCACGATCCATGTGACCTGGGACGGAAGAGCGGGATATTTGATGCGCCGCGTGAAGTGCTGCGTCGCATTCCTGGGTACACCTTCGTGGAGATGCAACAGTCGCGTGAGCACGCCCTTTGCTGCGGCGGCGGTGGCAATCTGGAGACGTTTGACCCCAATCTGGTTGAGGACGTCTCGGCACAACGTATCGCACAGGCGGTGGAGATCGAGGCGTCGTACCTGATCTCCGCTTGTCCGCAGTGTGTGCGCACGCTGACCAAGGCAGTCCGTAGTCAGAGGGCGCGAATTCGTGTGATGGACCTGACCCAGTTCGTCGAGATGGCTCTGGTTTCGTGAGGTGAGCTCGGAGATGGCGGCGCGGATCTAGTCTGAGGAGGAATTGCCTGGTGGCAGACCTGAAGAAAATCGCTGTCAGTGGGAAGGGAGGCGTTGGTAAGACAACGCTCTCAGCACTGCTCGCGCACGTCTTCGTTGAGCGCGGGCGCGAGGTCATCGCTATCGATGCTGACCCTGCTGGTGGCCTGGCTGAGGCACTGGGTTTTCCGCCTGAGCTCAGGGCGCAAGTGACCCCGGTGTCGGAGTTGGAGGACCTGATCTACGAGCGGACCGGTGCACAGCCCGGCACATTCGGCGGCTTCTTCAGCCTGAATCCCCGGGTTGATGACATACCCGATCGATTCAGTATCTCTCACAATGGGATCCGTTTTCTTCGACTCGGTACAATAGAGTCAGGCGGAAGCGGCTGCATCTGCCCTGAGAGCGCGATGCTGAAGGCCCTCGTGACGCACCTTCTGCTCTACAATCAGGAGATGCTGGTGCTGGACATGGAGGCAGGGGTCGAGCACCTGGGGCGGGCTACGGCACAGGCGGTCGATGCCTTTCTGGTTGTGGTTGAGCCCGGCCGCCGCAGTCTGGCGACCGCGGCGGCGGTGCGCACCCTGGCTGCTGATATCGGTATTGTCCGTGTGTATGGCGTAGGCAACAAGGTGAGCAGTGACGCGGAGTGGGATTTTCTGCAGAAGGAGAGCCCCGTGCCACTGCTAGGGTATCTATCGACTAACCCTGAACTGCTAGAGGCGGATATGTATGGCCGTAGTGTATTCGCCAGTGCGCCACGTGCAGCGGAAGAAGCGCGCAAGATAGTAGATGCATTGGAGGCGCTGTAGGCGTTGGCCGGTGGTGACGAATCGCGTCCAAATGGCGCTGTGCAGGTTCGTTGTGCGCACTCGGCCTGGTTACTGTGCCCGGGAAGGAATACTGACTCTGGAAGACTGAAGGATGGCGACGGTCTCCTGTCGCCATATCTGTGGAACAGTGGGTGAGACGAGAGGTGTTCGACGAAGCAACGTTATGTGGGGCGTGTGTAGATCTGATCCGTCGAGCCTCGACGGATGTTCCGCAGGATGTGGAATCGGCTCTGCGACAGGCCGCTAAGCGTGAGACTCCGGGTTCGCCCGCCGCGATGGCCCTGGCTGCAATTCTGGATAACGTGGCGCTGGCCCGTGATCAGAGTACGCCGGTGTGTCAGGATACAGGGGTCCCGATATTCCTCGTACAGTATCCCGTCTGTTGTTCAACCCGGCGCCTGCGCACCTGCATTGAGAGTGCTGTTGTTGAGGCCACTCGGCGCGCCTATCTGCGGCCGAATGCAGTCGACCCGCTGTCCAATGAAAATTCTGCGAACAATCTCGGCCACGGATTCCCAACTATCTGCTTCGAAGAGGTAGACGGTGATCAGCTGGCGATCGATTTGCTGCTCAAGGGTGGGGGCAGTGAGAATGTCGGAACACAGTATGCACTGCCATGCAGCGCCCTGGGTGCAACGCGTGATCTGGAGGGTGTCAGGCGCGTGGTGCTGGATGCGGTGGTCCAGGCGCAAGGGCAGGGCTGCGCACCGGGAATCCTCGGGATCACCATCGGTGGTGATCGGGGCACGGGGTACGTGCACGCGAAGCGCCAGTTCATGCGTCCTCTTGACGATGTGCACCCTGTCCGGGAACTCGCTGAACTGGAGCGGTCGCTGCTGAATGAGTGCAATGAACTCGGGATCGGACCGATGGGATTTGGCGGACGGACAACTGTGCTGAGTGTCAAGATCGGCGTACTACACCGCGTGCCGGCCAGTTACTTTGTGACGGTGGCCTATATGTGCTGGGCGTTGCGCCGTGCGCGCCTGGTACTTGATGTAGACAGGAGTTGCCCCGCTGGATCTGACAGACCAGTGGATTGATCCAGCTGACAGAATAACATGACCTACTATGACGTGAGCATCCCGATCAGTCAACGGGAGATAGATGAACTCCGGGTGGGGGATACGGCGCACGTATCCGGTGTCTTGGTCACAGCGCGGGATGCTGCACACAAGTACATGGTGGAGACGTTTGTCAGTTCCGGTGCGGTTCCAGCGGACGAACAAGCCTTCTACGACGTGCTCCGGCGCTATCTGGCACAGGGAGTGATCTACCACTGTGGACCGATCATGACGCAGAACCTGGATGGCGCGTGGCAGTGCGTGTCGGCCGGCCCGACGACATCGATCCGTGAAGAAGTGTACGAGGCAGAGGTGATTGCCCACTTTGGGTTGCGTGGTGTGATTGGCAAAGGCGGTATGGGCACACGTACCCTGGACGCCCTCCGGAGACATGGTGCGGTCTATTTCCACGCCGTGGGCGGAGCTGCGTCGCTCATTGCACACACCGTGCGCAACGTGCTGGCCGTGTACAAACTGCAGGAGTTTGGTGTGCCAGAAGCGTTCTGGGTTCTGCACGTTGAGCGTCTTCCCGTGGTTGTCACGATGGACAGTCACGGCAACTCGATTCACGATATTGTGGAGGCTGAGTCCCGGGAAGCCCTTCAACGGCTGCTGGCGGTGGAATGCTAGACGGACCGATCGGCCGCTTGCGCATTCTTCTCCATCTCCATGGTGTGCGTTCCCTGATCTACCCCGAATCTCTGGGGGAGCGGTTGGACCTGCTGCGGTTTGTGTGCCATAATGGGATGCAGATGGGAGGTTGGTGGAGCCGTGGCTGGGAATGGCGATCCAGGAACAGTGGCGTTGACTCAGAAGCCAGGGTGCTCAGGCCCTCGATTGCCGCGTGGGCGTGTCACAGTATTTCCCAACTGGTGTAAGGGTTGCGGATTGTGTGTGGAGTTCTGCCCTGCCGGAGTGCTGGAGCAGGGACATGATGGCGTTGTCATCATAGCGCATCCCGAGCGGTGTCGGGCGTGCCGCTGGTGCGAGCTTCACTGCCCGGATTTCGCCATCTTCATAACTGATCTGGCTGAGGGAACGACCGAGTGACAGCGCGGTTGATGCAGGGCGATGAGGCCTGCGCTGAGGGGGCGATAGCCGCGGGTTGCCGGTTCTACGCTGGATATCCCATCACGCCGGCCACTGAGATCTCCGAGCTGCTTGCACGAAGGTTGCCTCAGGTGGGCGGCAAGTTCATCCAGATGGAAGACGAAATCGCCTCCCTGGCAGCGGTGATCGGTGCGTCGCTGGGCGGCGCGAAGGCGATGACGGCGACGTCAGGGCCGGGCTTCAGTTTGATGCAGGAGAATATTGGCTATGCGGCGATGGCCGAGATTCCCTGTGTCATTGTGGACGTGCAGCGTTTGGGGCCTTCCACCGGACGGCCGACTAGCCCTTCGCAGGGCGATGTCATGCAGGCGCGCTGGGGCACTCACGGTGATCATCCCATTATCGTTCTGGCGCCGTCTTCGGTGCGCGAGATGTTCGACCTGACGATCCAGGCGTTCAACTTCTCCGAGCACTATCGTTCTCCGGTGATTCTGTTGGCTGATGAGGTCATTGGGCATATGCGGGAGCGAGTGGATCTTCCAGATCTGGCCACGATTGAGCTTGTGAATCGGCCACAGACGACTGTGCCCCCGGAATGGTATAAGCCGTATGAAGGGGATCCCAGCGATGTGCCACCGCTGGTCCCATTTGGCGATGGATATCGATACCACGTCACTGGTTTGCACCACGACGAGCACGGGTATCCTACGGAGAAGACGCCTGAGGTACAGGCCTGGCTGGAACGCTTGTTCCGCAAGATCGAGCGCAGCCTTTCGGATATTCTCCTCTACGAGGAGGAGGATGTAGAGGATGCTGAGACATTGGTGGTTGCGTACGGTGCGACGGCGCGTTCGGCGCGTCACGCGGTGAAGGTGGCACGGGAGCATGGCCGCAAGGTGGGCATGTTGAAGCTCAAGACTCTCTGGCCTTTCCCTGAGGAAGTTGTTGAGCACGCGGGGGCTCGCCTGCATCACGTAGTAGTGGCAGAGATGAACCGCGGACAACTGGCGCTTGAAGTCGAGCGCGTTCTCGGGCGCTACAAGGTACGACGTGTCAGTCGAGCGGACGGCGAGGTGATCCAGCCCGGAGAGATCCTGCGAGCGATTGAGGATTGGACAGTGCTGTGATGAAGTCACAACGGGAGTCCAAGGTTCACGAGCGTTACTTGCGTCACAGCAAGAAATTCCCCAATGTCTGGTGTGCGGGTTGTGGGATCGGTATTGTATTGGGCGCGATCATCCGCGCGGTCGACGGGCTGCAGTTGGACAAGAACGATGTGGCCATGCTGTCTGGGATTGGGTGTACAGGCCGGATGCCCGTCTATGTTGACTTCAACACGATGCACACGACGCACGGGCGCGCACTGGCGTTTGCCACTGGCCTGAAGATGGTGCGCCCGGAGATGCACGTGATCGTGGTGATGGGTGACGGAGATGCGTTGTCGATCGGCGGTAACCATTTCATCCACGCTGCCCGGCGCAACATCGGTCTGACGGCGATCGTCGTGAATAACTTGACCTACGGTATGACGGGCGGGCAATACTCTCCTACGACGCCTACGGGGGCACTGGCAACGACTGCGCCCTACGGCAATATCGAGCAACCCTTTCCTATCGCGGAACTAGCTGTGACAGCGGGCGCTGCGTTCGTCGCTCGGAGCACCGTTTACCACGTCCTAGAGCTCGAGAAGTACATCGTGCAGGCGATAGCGAAGGAGGGGTTCTCTGTTGTGGAGGTGATTGCGTATTGCCACACCACGCTGGGACGGATCAACCAGTGGGGCACTGCACCGGATATGATGCGTTACCTCAAGGGGCATTCGCTCACGCTCAAGCAGGCGGCGACGATGAGCGAAGACGAGAGACGGGGCAAGATTGTGCGTGGGGTGTTCGTCGATCGTGACTTGCCCGAGTACACACGGCTCTACGATGAGATCATTCTGCGCGCTCAATCCGGTCAGACCCTGAGTGAACTGTAGACGGGCAACCCTGGATATCCGGCAGTACATACTGAGGCAGTGTGTCTGGGATAGTCCTGGGGGGTTCAGACTGGGATGATGTCCAGGCAAGCTGTTCGATGGAGGCACGAGCGTGAAGAAGCGGTGTGAGGTACGTCTGGCTGGCACGGGCGGCCAGGGCGTGATACTGGCCGGGATTCTATTGGCAGAGGCGGCCGTACGCGACGGCCTGAATGTGACCCAGACTCAGTCCTACGGGCCGGAGGCTAGAGGTGGTGCGAGTCGCGCCGAGGTGGTGATCTCGTCCGATGAGATCGACTACCCCAAGGTGCTCCAGCCGGATATCACGCTGTGTATGAGCCAGGAGGCCTGTGATCGGTATGGTGAGCGGATCGACCGGAGTGGTGTGCTGATCGTCGATTCTGACTTCGTTTCCCGTGCGCCGACCACTCGGGCCGTGCGTGTGCCGTTGACCAGTGTGGCTCGCGATGTGGCTGGTCGGAATCTGATGGCCAACGTTGTGGGGATTGGGTTGATCGTCGCACTGACCGGCGTGGTCTCGCGCCAAGCCCTTGAGGAAGCGGTTCGCGCCCGATCTCCGAAGGGCACGACAGAACTCAACCTGAGAGCGTTGGCAGCAGGGTTCGAGGCCGCCAACCGTGGACGCATCGCGTGAGTCCGTGAGTCAGTCCTGGGGAATCCCAAGGCGATCTCGACGACGTTCCCGCTCCCAGGCCGGCGCTTCCTCATCGGTCTTCTCTGACATTAATCCGCGGAGTTCGTAGATCCGGTCTCGTAACATGGCTGCCTTCTCGAACTCGAGTTGTCCTGCGGCTGCCTTCATCTGTTTCTCAAGCTCGCGGATCATGCGGTCCAGATCGGTGCGGGACATCTCCTCCGGTCTGGTTGCCTGTGTCTTGTCTGACGAGACCGATACACGGACGCGATCGGTCAGATCGTGTACCGCCTTCACGATGGTGGCTGGCACAATGTTGTTAGCTTGATTGTACTCATCCTGAATGCGACGCCGGCGGTCGGTCTCCTGTATGGCCTCTTGCATGGAGTCGGTGATGGTGTCGGCGTACATGATTGCTGTACCGTTGACATGACGCGCCGCCCGTCCAACGGTCTGGATGAGTGCCGTACTGGATCGCAGGAAACCCTCCTTGTCGGCATCAAGGATCGCCACCAAGCTCACTTCAGGGAGGTCCAGTCCTTCCCGTAGAAGGTTGACGCCGACAATGACGTCGTACGCTCCCAGGCGCAGGTCCCTCAGTATCTCCACGCGCTCCAACGTCTGAACCTCGCTGTGAATGTAGTGGACCTTGATGCCGAGCTCACGGAGATACGTGGAAAGGTCCTCGGCCATCCGTTTCGTCAGTGTTGTGACCAGTACACGTTCCCCATGTCCCACGCGTTCGTTGATCTCGCCGATCAGGTCGTCCACCTGATTCCTGACCGGTCTGACAATGATTTGTGGATCGACTACGCCAGTCGGCCGCAGAATCTGCTGAACGACTTGCTGACTTCGATGGAGCTCATAGGTCCCCGGGGTGGCCGATGTGTAGATGACCTGGTTGACGCGGCTCTCGAACTCATCGAACATGAGCGGGCGATTGTCCATCGCGGAAGGAAGCCGAAACCCATAGTTGACGAGCACTTCCTTTCTACTGCGATCCCCGTTGTACATGCCGCGGATCTGTGGCACACTCATATGAGATTCATCGATGACCATCAGGAAGTCTGCAGGAAAGTAATCTATCAGTGTCCATGGAGGAGTGCCCGGTGCACGCTGATCCAGATGACGTGAGTAGTTCTCGATTCCGGAGCAGTACCCGATTTCCCGAATCATCTCCAGGTCATAGCGAGTGCGTTGTTCGAGACGCTGGGCCTCCAGCAGCTTGCCCTCTGCGTTGAGTTCGGTCAATCGATTGTCCAGCTCTGCTTCTATGTCAGTCATAGCCTGCTGTAGCTTGTCCTCTGGGGTTATGAAGTGCTTGGCCGGGAATATCTTCAGTTCGTCAAGGTCATTCAGGATCTCACCCGTGAGTGAGTTGACCTCGGTGATGCGCTCAATCTCGTCTCCCCAGAATCCGATGCGGTAGGCGCTTTCCCCGTATGCCGGTACAATCTCCAGTGTGTCACCGCGGACTCTGAACGCGCCTCGCTTGAGGTCGAAATCGTTTCGTTCGTAGTGTATGTTGACCAGATGGCGCAGAAGTGTCTCGCGGCGGTGCTGTTCCCCGCGTCTGAGCTCGACCATAACGCGGCCCCATTCTTGTGGGTCCCCGATGGCATAGATGCACGAGACCGAGGCAACGATGATACAGTCACGGCGCGAGAACAATGATGTAGTAGCAGCCAACCGGAGACGATCGATTTCCTCGTTGATGTCTGCGTCCTTTTCGATGTACAGATCGTGTTTGGGGATGTACGCCTCTGGCTGGTAGTAGTCGTAGTACGAGACAAAGTACTCAACAGCATTGTGGGGAAAGAACTCGCGGAATTCCGAATACAGCTGGGCTGCCAGGGTCTTGTTGTGCGCAATGACTAGGGTCGGCTTCTGGGACTGTTCGATTACCTGAGAGATGACGAAGGTCTTCCCTGTGCCAGTGGCGCCAAGCAGAGTCTGGTGCTTGAAGCCCTTGTTGAGGCCTTCGACGAGACTGGAGATCGCCTCAGGCTGATCACCGGTGGGCACGAAATCCGATATGAGCTGGAACTCGGGCATACTTCGACTCCTGGTAGAACGTAAGTTCGATCCCATTATACCGTATGTAAACAAGTACTGCCAGATTTGAAGGCGTTGATGACTTATCGCCAGGCCAGCTGGTGGGGCGAAGTCACTAAGAACTGGCACAATTCGTGGGCATCACCCCTAATGCAGGGCTGTTCCGGCCAGGGAGTGGGGCGCCAGCCCTGTGTCCTGTCATTTCGGCTCGTCTTTCCACACTCTCAGATTTGACATTTGGTCGGGTTGCTGGTACTTTGGTCATGTTCATTCGCCTCGTCGTCGCGGGCGTCTGGATCTGAGCTGCTTCGGTATGGCCCAGATCGTGTGTTGATGGCAGCTATTGTTGTTTTAGTTGAGAGAACTACCATGCGCGTCGTCGTCCGCCTGCTCATCATTGCTGTCTTTCTGCTCGTAACGGTGATCACTGCAGCCGCAGGGTTGGCGATTGAGAGCCGGTCATACAGTCAACGATACATTGGGCAGATCTATCCGGGTGTGAGTGTGTACGGCGCTGAGCTGGGCGGCCAGACGGTGAGCGAGGCAACCGAGATGCTGCGGGCCGTTCTCCCTGCCCCGGCGCTGCTCACTGTGACTCTCCGACACGGTGAAAGGACCTGGACTCGATCGTGGGCCGATCTGGGGTTTCATTTTGACCCCGGTTCGACGGCGGAGCTGGCCTATCGCATGGGGCGCGAGGGGACGCCTGAGGATCAGTATCTGGAACAAATGCGACTGCGTATCGCCGGGCGAGCGCTTGCCCCAGTGGTTGTGCTTCCGGATGCTGATCAGGCTCGCAGGGCGCTCGAGGAAGTAGCACCGGCCTTACTTGAGCCGCCCGTGAACGCTTCGCTGCGCATCCACAATGACGGCACTATCGAGCCGCTCCCCGCTCAGGTTGGACGTGAACTCGACATCACCGAGACGGTCTCACTGCTTCCGCACGCGGTGGGGATCCGCACGGATGGGCTTGTGCTGGAGCTGCTAACACGGCAAGTGCCACCGGCGATTGGCAACCCTGGAGAAGCTATGGTTGAGGCTGAGACGTTTCTGGCGACTCCATTCATCCTCACCGGTCGGGATGCACTGACAGGTTTCGAGGGTTCTTGGCCCGTCGATCGGGCGACGATGGCTGGATGGTTGAGTGTCCAGGAAGTCCAGGGTGAGCATGGACCGCGGCTGCAGCTCACTATCAGCGGCGAGTCGGTTCCCGCGTACTTGGAGGAACTCAGTGCGCGGATTGGGCAAGGCGTCGGAATCGATGTGCAGCGGACGGCGCCGGCAATGCGGGCAGCGGTGGAACGCAGCGAGCACACCTGTGGGGTTGTACTGGTGCATCTTCCCACGACATACGTGGTACAGCCAGGCGATACACTGATGTCGATTGGCCGGGCCCATGGCTTCCCATTATGGCGTCTGCTTCAGGTCAATCCAGAGATCGATGCCTCGCGTCTAAACCCTGGGCAGGAAGTCGTGATTCCCTCTCTCGATGTGCTGCTTCCACTGCCGCTCATCACTGAGCGCCGCATTGATGTCAGTATTGCGGAACAGCGTCTCCGTGCCTATGAGGGCGATATGCTTATCTTTGACTTCATTGCGTCCACCGGGATCGCTACATCACCCACGATCCCCGGCACGTTTCAGATCCTGGATAAGGAAGAGCTAGCATATGCGTCCAATTGGGATCTGTGGATGCCGCATTTCATGGGCATTTACCGGACAGGGCCGGATTTTACCAATGGGATTCACGGACTTCCTACGTTGTCGAGCGGCCGCTCGCTGTGGGAAGGCTACCTCGGACGCCCGGTTTCCTATGGATGCATCGTGATTGGACTGGAAGAGGCAGCGCAGCTCTTTGAGTGGACGGAGATCGGTACGCTGGTGATCATTCGGCCTTGACACGTATGGGTTCTACGTGCACGAACGCGAGGTCGACGGTGGGAAGTGCTTCCACAGTCGTCTGTACCTGATCGGTGATGGTATGGCACTGGGTGACGGTCATCTGCCCGTCGACGTCAATGTGAAGGTCGACGCGTATCTGCGGCCCCACATGGTCGGCGATCACCTGGTGTACACCGAGGACTCCGGGTACAGAGGACGCTGCTGTGATGATCTCGTTGGTCAGTCTTGTTGAGATTCCGCGTCCGGTGAGATACCCCAGGTTCTCCCAGACGATCTCCCAAGCAGCTCGGAAGATCCACAACGCGACGACGATGCCCACAATCGGGTCGAGCAATGGGTGTACCAGGCGTGAGCTCCAGATGCCCAAGAGAGCGGCTGCGGATGTCAGCACATCCGACAGGTTATCCTGGGCGCTTGCCTCAATGGCCGGGCTCAGCGTACGTCGTCCAATCCGGCGCACAGCGAAGTACATGGCTAGCTTCAATAGCGTGCTGAGTATCAGTGCAGCGGTCGCCCACCCAAGTGTGATCTGACGCGCATCGCGCGTGAGGCGTCCGATTGCTTCAGCGATGGCAGCGATTCCTGCGGCGGCCATCGCCGCCCCGATCAGCAAGCCGACAATTGGCTCGAACCGACTGTGTCCCTGTGGGTGTCCCTCATCCGCTGGTCGCTGCGAAAGGCAGAGCCCCAGTGCCATGAGCACACTGTAGAGCAGGTCGGACAGCGAATTGGCGGCATCGGAGTACATAGCACTGCTGCCTGACAACCAGGCTGCCGTGCCTTTCATAAACGCCAATGTGCTGTTTCCCGCGATCGAGATCCAGACAGCCTGTCGGTAGAGGCCCCGTCTTTCAGGTGTGATGACCTCGTCTCGTACCTTCTGCAGAGCCATAGCCTACCATGGTACTACGGCGCGGCGCGCTTGACAAACTCCGTGTTTGGGTTACAATCTAGGGCGCGCCGAGGTAGCTCAGCCTGGTAGAGCACCTGACTGAAAATCAGGGAGTCGACAGTTCAAATCTGTCCCTCGGCACTGATGAGACCCGCCGACAGGACGGGTCTCGTGCGTTAGAGGTTGTTTGCAGGCTTGATGATGCGTCTGGTATCTCCGTAATTCCGATACCCCCTGTCCCGGACCGCGAGGGAACGTATTCACAAGATGACTCTCGCCTGTTTCCCTGCATCGTGACTCCTTGGAAGGGGCAACTGAGGTTGAGTGGAGGCGGGCCTAAGAGGTATGGCGCCGCAACTTGACAATCAGTCTGTCTTGATGGTATAATAATTGCTGAGAAATACCTTGACAAGTGAATAACTTGTTCTGCTTGTCCGGAGCCAAGACATAATCCAGTTCCTCGAAGGGCATCTGATACTGTGATGCCTCAGCGCTGTACTTCTTGGGGAAGGCGGCCCTCGTCTTCCTGAGCATCTGTGT
>JAAZAN010000319.1 GCA_012514315.1 Chloroflexota bacterium | reverse complement strand
GCCAGCGCGGCGATCAACTGGACCGCGGCGGTGGAGTAGTAGGCGCCGCCGCGGTCCATCAGCTCCGGCGGCATCGTCGCGAGCTCGGGGTCTGCGTACCGCTCGACGAGGCGACCCTCGATGCCCACCACTTGCTCGGCGCGGCTGGGCCCGCCCTCGGCCTGTTCGCGCAGGATCTCACGCGTGCGGTAGTAGTACTGTATATAGTAGCTGTGGATCAGCCCCAGCCGTTCCATCACGTCGGGCGGTACGGGGGGGCGTTGGGCCTCGCGCGCGTCCTGTACCGCGGCATGTCGCTATCGAAGACAAAGGCTCGAGCACGAAGTGTCTGCCCTCTGATAAGCCATTCCGCAGAACATATTCGGTTATGGCGGTGCCGATGGGCGGGTGATCTAGATCTGGGCGACACCGGCCTTGAATTGGATCATGTGTTTACTCAGTGGCTGCCAGTTCGGCGATGTTCTCCTTAATTTTAGCCACGGCGTCAATTATCTGTTGCATGCCCTGATGGCCTGTGAGCAGAGCCTGGTGCCGAATAGTGATCTGCTCTTCTGCACAGAAGCGTTCAGATGCAGGAAGAAACATTGTCTCGTAGTCGGGCCAAGGCCGAGCGGATTCGGCAAGGAGTCGCTCGACTCCCTCTCGCTTGAAGGCTGGCTGCTTGTACAGGGGGACTGCATAGCCTGCTGCGCAGGGTACGCCCTCGGCGTTCAGTGCTTCCATGAAGCGGTCACGATGAACACCATCAAACTGATCGCTGTGGTAGCGCAGCACGATAAAATAGAAGCCACGCCCGGTGATTCGCTCATCGTGTTTCTGCGGTTCAATACCACCAAGTAGCTGCAGTTCTTTAACCAAGAATTGGTAATTCTCGTATTTGGAGTCAAACTGGTTCTGCCTGTACCGCTCCAACTGAGTCGAAAGAAGCGCACCCTGGAATTCCGTCATCCGGTAGTTGGAGGCTAATACATGGTGTTGATAGCCTGGTCGACCAACTACACGCCCAATGTTGTGGTAGAGGCGGGCACTCTCCGCGAGTTCCTCGTCGTCAGTGAGGACGATGCCCCCCTCGCCAGCGGTCAGGGCCTTAGACTCCTGGAACGAGAAGCATCCTATGTCACCGAAGGTTCCTACCTTACGTCCCTTCCACTCGCTCCCTTGAGCGTGAGCGCAGTCTTCCACCAATACCAGGTCATGCTCATGCACGATGGGCAGAATCCTGTCGAAGTCGGCAGGATACCCACCATAGTGGACGGCCACTACACCTCTCGTTCTATCGGTGACCGCCTTCTCAATCGCGTCGGGGGAGATACATGCCGTTTCTGGGTCGATATCCACGAATATGGGCACGGCCCCGACCCCGGTCACGATAGCACTGGCCGAGGCAATGAACGATACAGCCGGGACCAGCACCTCGTCGCCGGCCTTGATGCCAGTGGCTAACAGAGCCAACTCCAAGGCGGTTGTGCCGTTGCTCACGCCGATACCGAAACGTGCCCCGTGGTACTCAGCATATGCCCGTTCAAACTCTTCGACTCGCGAATCGGGATGGAGTCGGCCCCAGTGCCTGCTAGATAGTACATCGAGGACGATCTCCCGGTATTCGTCGTCAAACAGAGGCCATTCGGGCAATCCGAAACCCTCAGCCGCCTTCGGTCCACCGTTAATTGCTAGTTTTGCCATATCAGAACTCTCTCCTAATGATAGATACGACCGGCCGTCAGGATACCTGCTGCTCGACATGAGGTATGAGGCCTTCTATTGCCTCCCACATTGCCGTCTGCAGATCCTCCCGCAGGCTCAGTTTGCGTGCCCACTCAACTTCATATCCGCCCTCGGCGAACGCTTCGCTGGGCGGCAGGTAGGAGAAATAACCGTTGGCGTAGCCGGACGTCATCGGCACACCGAACCCCATTTGCCACAGCCGGCGCTTGAATAGCAGAGCAGTCTCGCAGAACACCTCGCCCGGCTCCCCGATCATGGCGAGTTCGTCAACACCCAGGGCCATGATCTCGGCCTTTCCTGTCCAATTACGCCATGTCTCGCGACCAAGTACCTCGATGGCAGGGGCACGAGCGGGACGGATTTGCACGTGTGCTGAGCGGATCCACGGCGCCCGCGAAACCGCGCCGACCTGGATGGTCCGAGTAATCTTCCACGCCTCCTGCGCCACCGCCTGGCCCAGCGCTTCCGCCTCCTCAAACGTGCCGCCGCCTCTATCACAGAGGCGAAAGCGCGGTTTCGCCTCCGCTGTGCCGTAGTAGCAGTGGCCGGGCACGTGCGTGTCGACCGCGTACTCGCCGCTCAGCCTATCTTGCACTCCGCTGGTGAGCGGGTTGACGTCGCCAGCACCTCCGTTGATGTACAGTGCTACGGCGCCGTCGCCCATCTGCTCTTCCAGTTGAGCGGAAGCCAGCCCGGGGAAGTCCGCGGAGATAAGTAGGTTATCATATCCGAGAACCACTGCGTGACAATTCCAGTTCACCACAGTCCCAAGCAATGTCCCGTTCAGGTCTTCGACCTTCAGTACGGCCATGCCGGGGTCAGTCGACCGATCGATGAAGCGACGGTTTATGCTCCACTCATCCAGCCGTCCGCGTCCTGTGCCTACCCGCGCAGGCACGCGGTTCTCGTATGCCTGCACAATGGCATCAGCAACGAGGTCGGCTAGAGGGCGGTCCCAGTCCTCAGCATTATCGTCACGCGGCCCGGAATGCGTGTGCACAGCACAGACGAAGATGTTACTCTCCGGGATTGGCGTTCGCTCTGCCACCTTCTTGCGGATCAAAGCGACCGCTGACGATCCGATCCAGCACAGCTCATTTGTGCTCAACGCCCAGATTGAGCCGTCTCCCTCCATGACCAGCGCACGACTGTGCAGCTCGTCGTGGACGCCGGCGGAGGGTCGATGATACCTATAGCCCGCCAACTCTGCGCCCACCCTGGGCGTGATCGATGAAACACCAAAGCCAGCTCTTGCTTCAGTCATTAAGACACTCCTCATGTAGGTGAATTGATATTGTTCGGTGCTGATGCAGCCATTCGCTCGGGAATGGTATCTCCCTCGTATTCTTCCCTGAGTGAATGCTGATACTCTCTATCCCTTGAGTCCGGAGACCACCACTCCCTGGATGAAGTACTTCTGCATTGAAACAAATAAGGCGATTGTTGGGAGCGTTGCCACGGTGGAAACAGCCATTATGTAGGTCCAATAGGGCTCTCGAAGAGGCTGGTCGAACAAGGTCATTCCTACGGTCAGGGTCATGATCTCAGTACGAGTGGCCACAATCATTGGCCAGTAGAGGCTGTTCCAACTCCACTTGAAAATGATGATGCCCAAAGTCGCCAGTGCTGGCTTCGTTAGAGGCAATATCAGCCTGAGGAAGATGCCTAACTCACTGGCGCCGTCAATGCGGCCGGAATCTAATAACTCATCTGGGATGGTCAAGCAGAACTGCCTCATAAGATATACCCCAAAGGCATTCATACTTGCGGGGATAATCAGGCCTGCATAGGTGTTCGTCCAGCCCAGTTTATCCACGAGTGAATATAGGGGTATCAAAATCACTTGAATAGGAACCATCATTGTGCTCAAGATGATCATGAAGCATAAGTTGTTCCCAGGGAACTTATACTTCGCCAGCCCGTAGCCAGCGATGGCGCTCGAGACGATTGTGATCAACACGACTGATACTGTTACGATGACGCTATTGAGGAAGAAACGGCCAAAAGGAATGATCTCAAAAGCTTTTCTGTAGTTATCTAGCCACTGAAAGTCGGCCGGAAACCAATGGATAGGGATGGCAAAGACCTCCCTCTCAGCCTTGAAGCTAGTGCTAATCATGTAGTACACAGGTACACTGGTAAACAGGGCGCCGACAATCAAGACGATGTGAAGAAGAGTCTTACCTGCATAATACTTGACTGGACGCATCAGGCTGAATGTAGTTGTTGCTTGCACGTGACACTCCTCCCAGCAGATAAGTTACCCAATCATATGACAGTGCAGCCGGACCATTGAGCCTCCACCCAGAGTGTGTCTTTTCAGGGGGTGCTTGGTCAGGCAGAGAACTAGGTGTAGCTTGTCTCCTCCGCCTTTATCAGTCTCATCTGAAGCAGCGTAAGGCTGACGACCACCACAAACATGAAGATGGACATTGCAGCAGCTTGCCCCATCTTGAAGTAGTGGAAGCCGTATTTATAGACCAGAAGGGCGATCGTGGCCGTGGAATCGTTGGGGCCGCCCTCTGTCATCACGAACTGCAAAGCGAAAGCTTGGAACGACGAGATCATTGTCGTCACTATTATGAATATTGTAGTAGGCTTCAATAGAGGTAGGGTAATATGCCAGAAGGATCGCCACTTGCTAGCGCCATCGATCGCTGCCGCATCGTAGAAATCTCGGGGAATACCCAGCAAACCTGCCAGCCAGATCAGCATATTGAACCCGATGCCGTACCAGTTGGCCACAATTATAAGAGCGATGGGAGCCAGAGTGCTATTGGCAAGCCACCACAAATCCCGGACGCCGATCAAGCCCAAGAGCGCGTTCACCAAACCCATAGGGTCATAGATAAGCTTCCAGACTAGTGAGATAACAACCTGCGACAGCAGAGTAGGGATGAAAAAGAGGACCTTGTAGGCCTCCTTGAACACGAACTTCCCTTGGAATAACAGTGCTAGCGAAAGCGAGAGCACCCACAAGGGCACAGTCGTGCCAAGGACCCAGATCGCTGTGACTTTGATGGCATTCAGAAAACGGGCGTCTGTCATCAGGCCAGTGAAGTTGCCAAGTCCTATGAACTGGGGGGGGTTGAGAAGCGTGTAGCGAGTAAGGCTGAGATAGAAGCCGTACAGCATAGGGTATATGTTGAATACTGCAAAGAACAGCACTACAGGCGCTACGAAAAGCAACCCCCAAAGGTCTCTCTTTGAGGTAAGGCCCGTGCGGTACCAGCGCCTACTGGACGGGATCACACTCGCAGTCTCAGAGGGGAGGAGTACCGCTTGGTTCTGTAACGCCTGCTTCTTCTGACTTTCCATAGACTCGCTTCCTTTCACCATACACAGTGTGCATCCTGTCGCGACAAACCACCTGGAAGTGTGAGCGGAGCTAATGTGAGGCTCACAGTGCGAGCCACTCAGCTCCGCTCACTCAGCTGTTAGCTATGCTTCCAGATCGGCGAAGGTCTGATCCAGGATCTTGTCGATCTCTTCCTTGCCGATGGCCAGAGCCTCCTCGGCGGGCATTCCCTGTACACACGTGAGGTCACGTGTTCGTAGCAGCGCGTCTGCGACTTCGTTGAATGCTGGGGTGCGCGGTGAGTACATGCTAACCTTGCTCTCGTTCAAGAAAACATCCAGGTAGGGGATGCTATGGAATTCCTCTGCTTGCTCTACCTCCTTCCGTGGCTGCAGCAGCGAAGCGTTTTCAAGGTAGCGAACCGGGAAGGAGTCCAGGTAGAAGGCAAGTTGCCAAGCGGCCTGCTGCACCGCAGGATCGGCAGCGGAGTTAACCATATGGAAATAGGCGTAGTTATCGAAGCCATTGTTGTTAACGGCGTTCTTGAAACGCGGCACTGGATGAACTGTGTATTCTATCCCCGCCTCGAGCAACCCGTCCCTGAGCCAGAAGCCGGTGTCCGACCAGGATGCGATTGTTCCATTCAGCACTGCTGCTCGGTTACCTGTATATTGAGGTCCGTCCAGCCCCAGGTCGATCCACTGTTTCCAGTAGTTGGTGTTCTCGGCTGCCTCTGGGCTGTCGATGGTGCACGTACGGCCGTCTTCACTCAGCTCCGAGCCGCCGAGCTGGCGCAGCATAGCACCCCAGGTGAGGAACTGCCAGGACGGCCTCTCCCAAGCCAGAACATACCCCCTCTGGACAAGATTGCCGGACGAGTCGCGCTTGCACATCTTTTCCGCGACGGGGATGAGATCCTCCCATGTATCGGGTACATCGTTCTCAGGATCGAGCCCCGCTTCCTCCCATAGTGCGTTGTTCGTGAAGAAGCAATAGTTGCTAAGCTCGTTGGGAATACCATACAGCTCACCCTCAAACATACATCCTTGCAGGGTGTTTTCTGGCTCTAGGTACAGGTCCATGAACTCGGCCTTGTCCATCCCAAAGGCCGAATAGTCAACTGGTACAATGGTTCCCTGATAGAAGAAAGTAGCGGTGAAGGCATTCCACTGAGCGAACAGATCGGGACCGACATCAGCGGCTAAGGAGGTAAGCAATTTGCTGTCCCAGTCTCCTGGGGTCTCGTTCACCACCGTGATGTGTGGGTTATTCTCCGTGAACTGCTCGATATACACCTTATCCAGCTTCACACGAGGCGGGTGAGTAACGTGTGCCCAGTAGTTCACCGTGACCGGGTCTGGTGCAGCACCAGGGGTAGATGTCACAAGCTTTTCGACCTCCGTCTCAACCTGAACCTCGCGAGTTACCTCGACTTCCTTCTCGACCTCAACGACTCCGGGCGTCGCTGGTGCACATGCCGCCATGATCGCTCCGGTGGCTGCTGTTGCAGACAATCGCAGAAAATCGCGACGTGAGAGGTTCTTCCTTATAGTCATTATGGCCTCCTTCTCATACACATGTAGTAGTTGATCTCTGAAACTCGGCAAGCGAAACAATAGATGGGTGGCATATCTCACGTAGTCAGTTGATCATATCACATCCTTTCTAGTCTCCGGCATTTCCCTATCAAGAACCAAATGATCAAAGCTGGATAGTGATACTTGCTGTGTCTGCATCCTAGCGAACCTGCAATCCGTGACTGCCATCGATATTTCAATGAGATCAAGGCTATCGTCTTGTCTCAGACGCCCCCCGTATGTCAAGCTGTGTTGTCTCGGTTTACGCCCTTGCCGACTAATCTATAATGCGGCTACTGTTACTTGGAAGTCACATAATCGCGTGGTTCTTTATGGCGGCTGAGTTGTGGGACTGCTGCTCACACACCGAGTATACTCCTGCGAGATGGCGATTACAATAGGTTTTCGGTCAATTCTGAGACAAAGTAAGGACATTGTGCGGGAGTATTGTCGACCGAAGGGATTGTATTCCATTTCCGCACAGACCTGTGTAACCTGTACGACCCGGTTGTACTCAGCCGGTCCCCGCTGGTCTCTGGTCTTGTCCAGGTTTTGTAGGTTTCTCCAGATAGAGGCATTGTGGCGTTTCCACGGGTGGTCGGGCGGCGGTTTGTAGGGTACGTGTTGCCGGGTGTGGCTAGTATCGACGGCTGAGATTGCGCAGTAATGGTGATTCGACAGGGGCCGGCGTGATTTTGCCCACCCAGATAGGGCCAGAGGTAGCTGGTTCAAGGGCCGCCAGAACCCGACCCATGTAAGCGATGGCCAGCCGACAATGCAAGTGTTGCAGCACAGTCAGTCGTGCCTTGACATAGCTGATACGTTCGGGTCCTGGGGAGATTTGCGGCCGCTTGCGGTCGAAGGAGATGGTATTGTCGTAACTGGCTGTGCGCTGGTGGTTGAAGCAGAAGAAGGCGTCAGGTTCTAGGTCTGCGGTCCGTCGGATTGCTACAATCCGGCGTCGTAATGGCAACTGGAGAACCGACCGTCATTGCGAGCTAATCCATGGCGGGTCTCCCGCCACTCAGAATGTAAGAAACTCACACAGTTTCTGAGTAGCCGCGCGTAGGGCAGGCGACGCAGTGCGTCACCGCAATTCTGGTCCTGCTGGCCCACTAATCGCCAGGGGTT
>JAAZAN010000318.1 GCA_012514315.1 Chloroflexota bacterium | reverse complement strand
TTTGGTGAGGACTAGTGCATCGACGGTGTCACCAACCGCCACTTCCTCGGCGGGATCCACCGACTTCCGAATCGATAGCTCATTAGCAGGGACAACGCCCTCGCTCTTGTAGCCGATGTCGACTAGAACTTCGTCTTTGTCGACGCGCACCACAGTTCCAGTGACGATGTCCCCTTCTTCGAACGTCATGATCGTTGCATCGTAGTTGGGAACGAGCTTCCCATCCACTTCGATCATGAGGTCCTGGCCACCCTGTAGTGTCTGCGCGCCCTCATCCACTACCGGCGTACTCTCTTCTGGTGCCTGTGCACTTTCCTCAGTACTTTGTGCACTTTCTTGGGTGGTCTGTGCACTTTCCTCAGTGGTCTGCGCACTTTCGTCGGTGTATTCGTCTGGCATGTTAAATGTCCGTTTCTCTTCCAAGGCAATGCAAAATGACCCGCCGCATGGCTGGTCCGCGTAGTATACCGCACTGCGTCGCCGACGGAACGCAGACGCCCCCACGCAGCCCTCCTGATTCTGCTATCCGAAACGACCCCAACTCACTCACTTGGCCGATAGCCAGTCCGGTCCGATGCCGGTATCCACACCTAAGGGCGGATCCATGACATAAGCACCCACCATCTCCGCTACCAGGGCAGCGCGCACCGCTTCAGCGAGTGGCTCTGGCGTTTCAACGATCAACTCGTCGTGCACCTGCAGCACAAGACGAGCGGGAGAAAACTCCCGTTCCAGTCGTTTATGGCAGCGAATCATTGCCACCTTGATGATGTCGGCAGCCGTACCCTGAATCACCGAATTCACAGCCAACCGCTCACCTAAAGAGCGGGTCTGGAAGTTGGCCGACTGGAGCTCGGGAATATCTCGACGGCGCCCGAAAACTGTAGCCACGTATCCTTGGCGCTTGGCCGTCTCAATGGTCTGCTCGATGAATTCTTTGACACGAGGCAGATGCTCGAAGTATCTCTGGATGTAGGCTTCCGCCTCGTCCCTGTTAATACCTAGATTCTGGCTGAGCCCAAAGGCGGAGATGCCGTACATGATCCCAAAGTTGACCGCCTTCGCATAGTTGCGATGTGTCTTATCCACCTCACTCTCAGCCAGGCCGAAGACCTCCGCAGCAGTACGAACGTGAATATCTTCGCCCCGGCGAAAGGCTTCCAGAAGCGTAGGCTCGCCCGATAAATGAGCCATGATGCGGAGCTCAATCTGCGAGTAATCGGCTACCACGAACGTGCTGCCTTCCTCGGCACGGAAGCAGCCACGAATCTGCGCGCCGAGCGCTGTGCGTACGGGAATATTCTGCAGGTTGGGGTCACTCGAGGAGAGGCGACCGGTAGCAGCCACCGTCTGGTGAAATGTACTGTGCACGCGACCCGTTTCTTCTTTGACCATGGGCGGCAAAGCCAAAAGGTAGGTGGACATGAGCTTTGAAAGCTCGCGATGGCTGAGCACATGCTCCACGATAGGATGAGCTGAGCGCAGAGCTTCCAGCGTTCTTGCGTCCGTGGAGTAGCCCGTCTTTGTTTTGCGTTGTTTCGGCAGACCCAGTACTTCGAAGAGAATCCGGCTGAGCTGCTGCGGCGAACCTAGATTGAAGGGACTACCTGCCATAGCAAAGATGCGACTTTCCAGCTCCTCCATTTGATCCTGGATCTTGCCCGTGATCTCTGCTAGTTGGTAACAATCGAGATAGATGCCCGCGCGCTCCATGGCAAGGAGCACGCCGGTGAGCGGCAACTCCACGCTTTGGAACAATTCCCACATACCCCGCTCGCGCAGCGCCTGTTCTTGATGAGGAGCGATGGCAAGCACCAATGCCGCT
Source organism: Chloroflexota bacterium (assembly GCA_012514315.1). GTDB lineage: Bacteria > Chloroflexota > Anaerolineae > B4-G1 > B4-G1 > JAAZAN01. Next base: position 23 of record JAAZAN010000318.1, on the reverse strand, counting down.
TCAGACGCACCAGCATCGTCGGA
>JAAZAN010000317.1 GCA_012514315.1 Chloroflexota bacterium | reverse complement strand
TGCCGCTGTTGAACTTCCCTGAGATCAGCATGTGGGGGCTGTATCCCTGGGGTGGCTGGGGCGCGACGGCGTTGCCTGAGCGGATAACGCGGTTCTGGAGGCAGACCGGTGACAAGCTCTCAGGGGGTTTCCTGTACTCCGAAGGGCTGTTCGAGGATATCAACAAGGTCATCGTCGCCCAGCTCTACTTCTGGGGGGATCGGGATCCAGATGAGACGCTGAGGGAATACGCCATCTATGAGCTGGGCATGGCGGACGCAGCGCCGTTCTTGGAGTTGGTACACACCCTGGAGAAGACCCACACAGCAGTGGCGACCGCTGGGATGTGTGACCTTGGAGATGTAGCGCGCACTTACGAGCTTGCTTGTGAAATCGACGAAGCGTTGCCACAGTGGGCAAAGCGATGCTTCCGCTGGAGGCAGATCTTCCTGCGCGCTGTGCTGGATAGCCGCCGATATCCCGCCTGTTTCGCAAGATTTGGCAAGATGCGAGTCGATGACGAAGACTGGAAGGCGCTGCTTCGGGAAGACGAGGTGTGCATTGAGGCATTCCGGGAGCTTGTCGGGATCTACCACAGCGTGGACGATTTCGAGGAGGATCCGTACCATCGCCGGGTGCGTCCGTTACTCTCGTAGTTGGCGACTGACGCACAAGGACGCAGTCGCTGCATCAGTGACTGCGTCCTTGTGTGCCTGATCACTCAGAGCGGATGCAGATCCAGGTAGACCGAAGTCTATGGATCACAGGCTATCCGCTCTGCCCAACGTTCAGGTAATCCCGATATAGGTCTTCGAAGCAGTCATATCGGTCCACCTTACGTCCGACCTCGTTGTATTCCTCCAGGTACTCGTCCATCATACGCAGGAACCTGTCGCGGAAACCCTCCAGATCGTTGGCGTCGAACTGGGATAGTACGTCGAACTTCCTTGTGCCGCAGTCGCGGGTCACCTCGTTGAAGTGGTCCTGTGCACTGACCGCGCAGAGGAAAGCATAGGATTTGTCGTTCAGCAGGGCGCTCCGGATGACCTTGTTTCTCAGGTTGCACCACAGTTCCTCGTATGTGCCCTCCAGGTTCTCGAATGTGGGCACAGGACGCTCCAGGAGCTCGTCCGACATCCGACTATGGAGCGCGATCACGCTCTTCAGAAGGCGCCTCATACCATCCCGGATCTCACCTGCCGTCTTCGCCTCGATCATATCCCGGTAGTTCCGTTCGAAATCGTGCGGTAGATGCTTCCTGGTGTTCAGCTCCTCGATGTATCTACGGATACCCCTTCTGAAATAGGCGTTGTTCAACTGGTTGATCGCGCCGGTGATTGCCAGGAACATACTCCCGGAGGCATATCGGACTGCCCCGATATCGTCAGTTAGATGGGCTTCCGCAACCTGTCTCTTGGCCTCGTCGATGCATTTCTGCGCCCTGCTCAGGCTCCCGGCCCCAATCGGCTTGTTCAGCTCATCCAGCGCTCTCTGCTGGTAGCTTCTCAGCCTCTCCAAGTATTCGGGCTTTGCGCAGTACAGTATCTGTATGTCCAACAGATTCGAGATCGCCGGGCTGTCCAGATTGGCTTCCGCCTCGATTCTCGTGTTCCATGGCGTGCAGTAGATGTCGTAACCGACGTCATCCAGGATGAAACAGAAGCTGATTCCCCAGCCTCTGTCGGTGTTATTGATGATAATCAGATCGAGGTCGCTCTTCTCGTGGAAATCCTCCGTTAAGAACGATCCGCTCAGGCCGATGATGGCAATATCCTCGGGAAAATCGCGCTTTGCCCGCTCGATGACCATATCGATCAGTTTCTGGTTCTTCGCCAGTATTTCCTGTTTGGTCTTGTCATCCATTGTATGCTCTCTACAGAGGTCGGGGACGCAGCCAGCTTTTCCCGCTCAACCGGACGCGCCTCGTAGGAGCGCACGCTGCGGCGCGCTAGTACGCTTTGGGTACGCTCCCGATCAGTATGCGTTCTAGCGGAGCCCACCCGATGTACTTCGGTGAGCTCCACCCTGGCGCAGCGCCAAGGTCCTCGATGGCCAGGTAGTCGTCGATTCTCACTTCACCCCATGCGTGGATCACTTCTCCCTGTCCTACACACAGGCCCACGTGTCCCCAGTTCTCAACCCTGTCGCCAATCGTTCCGGAGCAATCGTAGAATACGAAAGCGCCCGCAGGCGGCTGACCCTTGCTCTTGTCTGCTTCGTACAGATCAGCAGATTCCTTCGCGGTGTCGCCGCCG
>JAAZAN010000046.1 GCA_012514315.1 Chloroflexota bacterium | reverse complement strand
CGTGATCGACGGGAGGAAATAGACCAGGCGGAACGCCTCGCGGTACCGGTTCCAGCGCACATTGAGCAACAAAGCCAGGACAAACGCAAAGGGCAGGATTGTGCACAGTGACCCGATGGTGTACCAGAGAGTGTTGCCCAGCACGCTGTGCACGTCCTTCGAGCCGACGATGTCGACGTAGTTCGCTAGGCCCACAAACTTCGGAGCTCCAATACCGCGCCACTCGGTGAAACTGATGTAGAGAGCGAAGAGGATAGGAAGAACGAAGAAGGCGCCGAATACGATATAGAATGGAGAGATGAAGAGGTAGGGCGCTGCCCTACGCTCCAACCTGCTCCAGCGACTGGACATAGTTGCCTCCCATTTATGTGGGCACGTGCGCCCTCACGTTGACCTTCGACGAACCATCGGGGAAGAAACACTGAGTCTGGCCCGGTTCCTTCCCCGATGGATATACACCCTTGACCGAGACGTTAGCGCCGTCCCGGCCTGGCCTCAACAGGATCAGGCCATCGCAGCCCGAACAGTGGCCGCCGCGTCCTGAAGCGCCTGCTCCACGCTCTTGTCTCCCTCGAACGCCAGCACGATCTCCTTGGACACCGCGTCCGCAGCCTCAGGATAGTACGGGTGCGTGGGATCGGGCGGCGTCTCGGGGGCAAGCTCGGCCCAGACGGCGCCGATAGCCTGCTCGTCCATATAGTAGGGATCCGAGAACTCAAGAACCTTCGGATCATCCCAGCATGCCTTCATTGGCGGGAAGTAGTGCGTGTCCAGGTAGATCTGGACCAGGTTGTCCTTGTCCAGATAGGTCGTCTGAATGAAGTCCCAGGCCAACGCAGGGTTGTTGCTGCTCTTCACGATGCAGAATCCGGTGCCGCCGCTGGTGGAGGTGCGGATACCCCCTTCCTCAAACCAGGGCAATGGCCTCAGTCTCCACAGTCCCTCCATGTCCGGCAGGAGGTCCTTCAGGTAGTAGTCGCCCCACCAGTCCGCATTGATCGAGGCAGCCACAGTCCCATCCTGAAAGCCGGCGACCGCGGCCGGCGACCAGGAATCGTTCGTCTCGAAGCTCACCTCGTGGGTCTTGATCATATCGTACTGCATTTGGATGGCCTCGATCGTCTCAGGAGAGTCAAGCAGAGTCTCACCGTCCACGCTCCAGAAGCCGCCTCCGTTCTGCATGGCGTAGGCCTTGTTGATGTCGGCCGAACCTTCGTATTGGATATACTTCCCAAGCGCTTTCAGGGCAAGTCCGGCCTGGATGAAGTCATCGTAACTCTGGATCGCGTCCACATCTACGCCGGCCTCGTCGAAAAGAGCTGGCTGGTAATAGAGCGCCACACCGTCCATCTCGGCCGAGACACCGTAGATCTTGCCATCCCACGAGAACATCTCCCACCGCAGGTTCCCATCAATCTGCTCTTGGGTCAGGTAGGCATCATTCAGCGCGACCAGTGACTGAGCAGCCAAGTCGTCCTTCCAGAGCTGAGTCATTCCGGTCCGCTCAATCGCGACGATATCGACATCCTCCAGGCCACCCACAAACAGCGTCACCAGGTTATCCCACAGGTCTGGGTTCTCCTCGACCGTGAACGTGATGTCATACTCTGGATGCGCTTCGGCGAGCGCCTCCTGGCGCTTCTGGAAACTCTGGACATATAGGCGATCGTTCAGCCAGGCGGTCAAGGCGACCTTCTCAGCTTCGGTCGATGGCGCCTCGCCGACGCCCTCAGTTGGCTCCTCATCCGGGACAGTCGTGCCTGGCGCGCACGCGGCCAGGACAGCGCCCGCGCTCGCCATCGCGCTCAGGCGCAGAAACTCGCGACGATTCAGTCTCTTGCTGTCTAACATGTGCATCCCTCCTCAGGAATAATCGTCCCCGCTCACACGTACGAATCTCGCCCTGACTCACGACGGGATTGAGGTGAGCTTACCCACGTATCAGCCATACGGCCAACCGACGGTTTTCAACTGATTATAGCACTGTGCGGTATGCCTCGTGAATCCCTTTTCGGCCATTCTACGGCCATGATCCGGCCAGATGGACATAGACATCGTTCCGGTGCAGTGCTATAATACCGGACGACATGTCCGAACAGACTGACTTGAGCCGCATCATCCGGGATGCTGTAGCAAACCTGTACGACTACGCGGCGCTGGAGACCCACCCGCTGGGAGACGTGTTTCCCAAACCTCGCAGTCACACCGGCAGCCAGGCCGAATACCTGCGCCAGGTGCTGACGGAGGGCATCGAGACACTCAAGCCTCCTGAGAGATTGGGGCCTCCAACCACACCGGAGCATCGTCCATATCTCGTCCTGCACGGACGCTACGTCGAAGGCGTCAGATTGCAGGAGCTACAGAACCGTCTGGGGCTGAGCGAGCGCCAGCTTCGTCGCGAGAACGGGCGTGCGCTACGAGCGCTCACCGCGTTACTCTGGGAAAAGGCTTACCCGCAGCAGGTCGATGAGGAACTGCGAGAACGGATCCCTGCGTCTAGTCCTAGTGGATGGATGGAGAACTTCCGCAAGTACCATGTCACGCGAGAAGCACTCGATCTGCCCGATCTGATCAGTGGTGTGGTGCGAACCATCCAGCCCCGGATTGAGGCTGAGGCCGCTACCATCACGATGTTACTCCCGTCCAATATGCCGGCGGTTGAGAGTGATCGGATTATCCTGCGCCAGATACTTCTCGGCTTGCTCAGCTTCATCCTGGATGTCCGTTGTTCTGGCAACGTGGACCTTGACGCCAGTGTGTTATCTGGAGACATTGAAGTCCACATCTCGTTTCTCGCAGGGCCGTCGATGCGCCGGGAGACTCCCGCCCTGTCCGCAGTACGCTACTGGATCGACAGGCTGGACGCGACCCTGGAGATCGACCAGACCGACAACGGAACTCTCGGCGAGGTCCGCTTGACCCTCTCGCTACCTCGCGCCGATCAACCTATCGTTATGGTCATCGACGATCAAGCCACAGCGATCCGAATGTTCCGCCGCTTCCTGAGCCAGTCCGACTACCGCATCGTGGGTGTCGAGAAGGCCGAGCAGGCTCTGTATCTTGCCCGCGACGTCCAGCCTGAGGTGATCACACTCGATGTAATGATGCCGACTATGGATGGCTGGGAGGTCCTGCAGGCGCTGCAGATGGATCCCGATACAAAGGATATCCCGGTTATCATCTGTTCAGTCTGGGATGAGCCGGAGCTGGCGGGTTCTCTCGGCGCGGCTGGACTCCTGAGGAAGCCTGTCACTCAGAAGGATCTGATACACGCTCTGTCTCTGGTGGTTGTGACGGATAAGCAGGTACCACGTGGCTGAGGAGGCTCTTCAGAACCGGCGTAAGCTCACCGCGGGTGAGTGGACGTCGCAGCGTGACCGACAGAACATCCTCCATCCGTCGAGCAGTCACCTGTGGCCAGTCATGAGCCGTGATTAGGATCACTGGCAATTCGGCCGTCAACGGATCGTCCCGGATACGATCCAGTACCTCCCAACCTGACAGGTCGGGAAGAGCCAGATCGAGCAAGACAACATCTGGTCTCTGAAGCGCGATCTCTCGAAGCGCCTCCACACCATTGTGGGCCTCGACGATGGTATACTGCCCTCCCACATCTCCCTCTTCATCGCGACTCTCCAGAACGATGGTCACGAAACGCACCATGCCTGGATCGTCATCGACCACGAGAACCCGTTTGACGCTTTCACCCAGATTCCGTACAGCGTCCTGCAGATCATGCCGGCCGATCGGCTTAACCAGGTAGCCAGACACACTCGGAGGCAGATCCCTCGGCTTCGCCGGACTTCCAGGAAAGGCGAAGTGGACGATAGGCACTTCACACCGTAGCGCGCGCATCGCTGATCGAGCACGTTCTCCGACATCCATTGACTGATCAACCAGGACCGCAGTTGGCAACATCTCCAGCACCTTGCCTGGAAGTTCCTCGGGGTCCTGAACTACCATCACGGTGTAGTCCTCCACTGCCCTCGCGATGACCTCTCCTACCGTCGGATCCGATGAGAGTGCCAAAACGACCCGGTGTCCCCGCGCTCTTGCTTCCATATGCTGCCAGTACGTACTATCGGCCGCATCACCCGGTACCACGGTGGGTATCCGAGACGTCGCTTCTGGCAGTGGAATGGTGAAGTAGATCTTCGTGCCGCGGCCAACCTCACTTTCGACTCGCATGCTGCCACCATGCAGCTCGATGAATCGCCGGCTTATCGGGATCCCAAGCCCCGATCCCTCCCGCCGTCGCCACGTACCGTCCCCGATATGGCGGAATTCTTCAAACAGAGTGGGAATATCCTCCTGCGCGATGCCGGACCCGGTGTCCTCCACCCAGAAGACAATATGATGCTCCTCCCGTGCCGCCCCAATGGTCACACCGCCGCACTCAGTCACACGCAGGCTATTGGTGACCAGGTTGAGCAATACCTGGCGGACGCGTGTCCTGTCGGCAAAAACGGCGGGCAGATCGCTTTCCGTCACAGTCTTCACCCACAACCTTCCGCGATCGAAAGCGCTACGAATCATCTCCTCGACTTCACGGATGATTTCTTCGGGACGAATCCACTCCTTCACCAACGGCATACGTAGCGCCTCAATCTGGCCCAGATCGAGTACGTCAGTTACCAGTCGGGACAAATGTAGACTGCTCCGATAGATCTCCTCAAGATCCTCGTACAGCCCACGGGGCCATTCGTCGAGCCTGGCATAGGTACCAGGTGAGTTGACCATCATCTCACTGAATCCCAGAATGAAGTTGAGTGGTGTCCGTAACTCATGGCTGATAGCCAACGCGAAACGATTACGTGCCTCGCGCGCCTCCTCTGCCTCAGAACGCGCGAGCACGAGCATGCGATTGGCCCGTTCCAGGCGAGCATATGCCTGATCCAGGTCCTTCACCACGCGCGCTAGCTCGGCTCGGTCAATCCGGGCCTCCTCCATCTTGTCCTGGGCCTGTCGGAAGCTGTACAGACTCCACCTGAGCGCGGTCAGCAATGCCCTGGCAGTCGCCCAACCGAAGACGCCAGCGAAGACCCCCGCGATGACAACAGACACGCCATAGCCAACAGTAAATGCCGGTAAGGCGCCCGATATGCTAAGAAGCAGGGCGGCCGCTGTCACCACGCCGTGAACCAATAGCCCGATCTGCCATCCTAACATAACGGTGGCAACCAGGGGCAAGAGCGCAAGCGCGAGGCCAACCTCTGGCCGTTGTGAGATGAACATGGTCAGCACAACAGAACCCAGGAAGCCAGCATTCCACACCAACTGAGCGAGGGCAAATCGATGGTCGATGAGCCGATAGGTCACAATGCAGGTGGCGAGCACGGAGACCGCGGCCGGAAAGTACCTGAAGGCCACTGCCGGCGACTGAGAGATGACGACGACCAGATAGGCGGCATAGAAGAGGACTCCTGCGCTGATCACCAATGTACGAAACGCAGAGTAGATCAGCTCTCCCAGCGACTCTCGGTAGTCTCCGGTAGCCTGATCTGCGGGTCCTATACGTTGCCACATCGCAGCTCACTACCCCCAGCGCGGTCGGATCTCGCGATCAGGATATGCATTCATATCCACACGACAGCAGTTCACAGCAGCAAGACCTGAACTCTGAGTCTCATCAGCATCCGGCCTCGCTCCTCACAGCACATAATAGAGTTGACACCAGGCGAAGAACAGCAGCACCTGTACCGTCCACATGACCGCGATCAGAGACCCGTGGACCCATTCGTGCCTCCCCAGGCGTGCGAGGAGGATGAAGCCAGGGAACAGCACGATCGCGTACCGGATCGTCGGCAACGATGGCTTTCCCAGAAGCGCGGGAAGGACCATCGAGACCATATATATACCGTAACTCCTCGAGGGCAACTTGACCAGCGCCACGATGCTCAGGGCAATGAACAACACGACGACGACGCGTTGGATCGGCTCGATGTAGGGGATGCTGCCCGCCGGGTGCAGCAGCGTTTGCCATGGCCAGTAGAACCTGTCCACCCATCCCCAGGCCCGCTGTGATGCATACGGCGTCAAGGGGTGGCCGGTCAGAGTGTACATGGCCCCCATCAGACCGACCCACGCACCTGGGATCAGCGCAAGCCATAGTAGGTGACCAACCCTGAGCTTGTGTACGTCCCACTGGATCTGCTCCGCATACATCCAAGCAAGCGGTACGACCACCAGGACACCCAAGGGACGCGTGAGCGCCGCCAGTGCACCGAAAATCCCTGCCGCCCACCATGCACGCCTGTTCGCCGCCCAGAACGCCGCTGCCGTCACGCAGAGATACAACCCTTCGGACAAGAAGCATGACAGCACAAAGCCTGCAGGGAACAGCAGCATGTACCAGACCACACGCCGTGCAAGAGCGCCATCACACCACAGCTTGCGCACCAACGCGACCACAAACGCCAGCCCGACCACAGCGGCGGTGCTTGATATCAGGGCGCCGAGAGCCAGAATGGCCCCGTCGGTCCGGACCCCGGCCGGGATGATGAAGACCAGCGCTCTCACGACATACGGAAACAACGGAAAGAAGTTGACGTTGTTCTCAACGATGCCCAGCTCTCCCTTCAGATAGTAGCCGTGGCGGACGATGTCCAGATACCAACCGGTATCCCAGCGTCCCCAGATATCGATCCAGCGATGCGGCGAGAACCACCACCCTCGCGCCAGGACCTCCGGGTGTGGAAACGTCTCTCTCATCGGGAAATGGGCAGAGAACCAGCCGACCAACAGGAGGCCAATCCGGGTCAGGACGAACGGGACCACGACATCGCCAGCGACCCACTCGTGGCCACGCACTACGCCGCCGAGCCGAGGTTCCAGCTGCCTCCGGAACCACCCCCCGGCCTGTCGAACCAGATACATAAGGTACATCCTCCGCGTTCTACAGTTGAGTCTGACAGCCATCGCTGCCAGACTGCTCACCTGTCGCCAGGCCAGCTACCCCACCCAGTAGTACTGGCACCAGGCAGACATCAGCAGCACCTGCAACGTCATCGACACAATGAGCAACCCGCTTCCCACGAGTGGATGCTTCGTAAGTCTCCCGATGTACACGAAGACGGGGAACACAACGGCACAGTAGCGTATGGTGGAAAGCAAACTACCGTGGGCGAGGCCAGGAAGCATCAGCGCCATTGCATAGAGGCCGTAAGCCACAGACGGCATAGTGAACAAGGCGGCGACACTGAGCCCAATGAAGCCCACCGTCAGGGCCTGCTCGATCGGTGTGACATACGGCGTGAACGGAGTGGGATGCAGGATACTCTGCCACGGTGAGCCGTACTCCCGCTGCCACGCCCCCTGTACCGCCAGAGGCGCCAGCCAACTACCCGTCAGTCCGCGCATACTGTACAGGAGGCCGAACAACGCCACAGGCATCAGGACGAACCACAGCGCGTGAGGCCACAAACGTTGGGGCTTCCACCTGACCGCTTCCAGCGCCATCCAAACCAGGGGGATGAGGATTGTGATTCCAGGAATCCGCGTGAGCGTCAACAGCGCGCCGAGTACCCCAGCCACCGCCCAGCGGCGCCGTGCGGCCGCGCAGAACGTGGCAACCGACAGAAGCAGGAAGAGCGCCTCCGTGTAGAAGCACGAGAGGAAGAAGCTCGACGGAAACACTAGTACACTCAGTACAGCACGCCGCGCGTCGTCAGGCCGTCCAAGAAACGACCGTACCAGACGATGGAGAAGAATTAGAGCGCCCAGCAGACAGATGTTGGAGACGACGACGCCGGCGAGGAGCCATATGCCCGTCGTGCGCCAATCCGCCGGCGCCAGTGAAGCTACCCAACGAACCAGCGTGGGATAGAGCGGAAAGAATGCGACGTTGCTCTCCACCGTACCCAGATCCCCCTGCACTGCATACCCCGATTGGCCGATATTCAGATACCATCCTGAGTCCCAACGTCCCCAGATATCGATCAAGCGATGGGGAGAGAACTGCCATCCGGTCTTCGCGACGTGCTGATGCGGATAGTCCGGGTTGACGCGGAAGCTCTGGGAGAACCAGCCAACGATCAGCAGGGCAAGGCGGGTTAGGGTGAACGGGACCAGAACGTCCTTCACTTCGTGAGAGGCAAGCAACACTCCACACAGCCGTGATAGGGGCAGTAGCACGCGCGCTCGCACCCATCCACACTGGCAGGACAGCGTGGTCTTAGTCTGAACACTCAAGCCTCGACTCCCCCAACGCGCGCCGAGCGTCCGCTTGTCCGCATCATCCAGATCACCATTATCGTACGGCCTCTGCGCCCCGTCCACCATACCATCGATCTGAAACCACCTCGTGTCTCCAGGTGCTGTACAGCCGGTCAACGACACACTGCCGTTCCATCAGTACCCACGGCGCCTTACCGATCGGAGGCTCGTATCCCATCACCAGTCCTGCGGAGTTGCCCTGCGCCGGCCCGGAATCCACCGGCAGCGCCCCGGACGATTCGCCGACCATCTCGACCAGGGCGCCAGGCTAGTACACCTACACATCCGCTGCCTTCTCTGGCGCCCGGTCGATGTCCACAGATCCGTCCCGCTGCACGATAGCGGTTCTGCGCTCACGGTGACACGGTGAGAACGATGCACTCGACCACGCCAGGGGATAATGACGCATTATACTGACAAGCACGAGTCCAGCAAACCAGGGCTAATGAAACCCGACTACTTGCATACTGTAAAATTACGGCATTTGACAGCCCCAGCGATTTGCACTACAATACCCACGCATAAGATAGTCTGTGCGCCTAATCCCCGTGCGGAGGCCAATCCAGATCGGGGAGCGGAGGAACCAGCAGGTGGGGTGCATCTCGTACCCTCGATCGCGCACGATCGGTCGAGTGACAGCGAGAGGGGCATCTTTCAGCCCTAACCCGTCAGCTAACTTCGTCGGCAATGAGAGAGGCAGAGCTTGTGACGCCTGTTGGGGCTCCATCGCTTTCGCCTGGAGCCCTTTTTTCGTCCCTGCAAACACGATCGTCCGGGAGGTAGACATGACGGAACAGAAGACTCGCTACACTGTGATTGGCGCTGGCCATGGTGGGAAAGCAATGGCCGCACATCTGGCCCTGATGGATTTCCCGGTGACCTTGTACAATCGTACCGATGCCCACGTGGCGACAATCCGGGCTCGAGGCGGAATCCAGTTGGCGTTCGATGATCGGCCAACGCTCGAAGGCTTTGCCCCCCTGGAACTGGTCACGTCCGACATCGAGAAGGCGACAGCCACGGCTCAAGTCATCATGGTGGTCGTGCCCGCGTCGGCGCACCGCGATGTCGCCTGCACCATCGCACCGCGCCTGAGGGATGGCCAGATCATTGTCCTGAACCCAGGTCGCACGTGTGGCGCCATTGAGTTCGCCCATGTCCTGCGGTCCCACGGCTGCACAGCCGACGTGACCATCGCCGAGGCTGAGACCCTGCTGTACGCTTGCCGCTCGGAAGGGCCGGCGCAGGCACGGGTATTCCGGGTGAAGGACGCGGTTCCTCTGGCGGCGCTTCCGGCCACGCGTACGCCGGAGGCGCTCAGTGCGTTGGCGCCGGCCTTTCCACAGTTCATCGACGGCGAGAACGTCCTGCATACCAGCCTGGACAATATGGGCGCCATCTTCCACCCAGCGCTGGTACTGCTGAATGCAGGTCGCATTGAGTCCACCCAGGGCGACTATCAGTTCTACATCGACGGCGTCACGCCTTCCGTCGCGCGGGTGCTCGAGGCGATGGATCGTGAGAGGGTAACCGTGGCCGCAGCCCTTGGCATCCGTGCCGTCACTGCGAAGGAGTGGCTCCAGAAAGCGTATGACGCGTCTGGCTCCAATCTCAACGAGGCCATTCACAACAATCCGGGCTACTACGGCATCAAAGCGCCCGCCAGCCTGGAGAACCGCTATATCTTTGAGGATGTGCCCATGAGCCTGGTCCCCATCGCGGCCCTGGGCCGTCAGTACGGCGTCCAGGTCCCGGCGATGGACGCGATCGTCCGTCTCGCCTGCATAGTCCACCGTACAGACTACTGGCGCACAGGGCGCACGGTCGACAAGCTCGGGGTGGAGGGGTTGAGTATCGGAGAGCTGACCGCCTATGTCAACGAGGGGAGGCTGCCATGACAGAGACGAGGTCGCGGACCATCCTGGGAGCATCGCTGGGTGAGTGCGTTCACGTGGCCGGTGTCCTCAACTTCCTGCGCGTCGCTGAGGAGGAAGGATACCACACTGTCTTTGCTGGGCCGGCCACGTCCATTCCTGAGCTGTTGGCGGCAGTCCGTCGGGAGCGGCCCGATGTCGTGGCCGTCAGCTACCGCCTGACACCGGAGACAGCCCGCTCGCTGCTCGTCGAGCTCGGCGAAGCCTGTTCTCAAGAAGGCCTGCTCGGACGTGATGCTACGGACCGACCCGTACGCTTCATATTCGGTGGGACCCCACCGGTGGCCGCCGTAGCTCGGGATCTAGGCATGTTCGAGACGGTCTTCAGCGGAGAGGAGCCTGCGGAAGCAGTGACGGCCTTCCTTCGCGGTCAGCGCTGGGATAGGATGGGAGAGACCGACTTTCCATCCGACTTGAGATCACGCATCGAATGGAAGGCGCCCCACCCCATTCTCCGTCATCACTTCGGACTCCCGGCGCGCACAGTGCAGCCCACTGTGGAGGGTATCGCTCAGATCGCTGAAGCCCAAGTCCTTGACGTGATCTCGCTGGGCGCCGATCAGGACGCTCAAGAGAACTTCTTTCATCCAGAGCGCATCGACCCGAGACGTACTGGCGCGGGCGGCGTTCCGTTTCGCGACGAAGCCGATCTGGAACGCCTGTATGCCGCAGCACGGCGTGGCAACTACCCGCTGCTACGTTCTTACTCAGGCACCGATGACCTGATCCGCTATGCCGACGTGCTGCACAGGACCATTCACAATGCGTGGTGCGCCACGTCGCTGTTCTGGTTCAACGCGGTAGATGGGCGCGGTCCACTCTCGCTGCGCGGCAGCATCAGCGACCATATGGCGCTGATGCGATGGCACGGCGAACGCAACATCCCGGTCGAGGGAAACGAGCCCCATCACTGGGAGCTCCGCGATGGACACGACGCAGTAGCCGTGGCCTCAGCCTATATCCACGCCTTCGTGGCGCGGGCCATGGGCGTCCACGACTACATCGCAACCTGCATGTTCGAGACGCCCATCCAGATCTCCAACCGTATGGACCTTTCCAAGCAACTGGCCAAAGTGGAGCTCGTCGAGCAGCTGACAACCTCGGACTTCCGGGTGCTGCGCCAGACGCGCACTGGACTGATGAGCTATCCGCTCGATCAGGACGCAGCGCGCGCCCACCTGGCCGCATCAGTCTACCTGCAGATGGCCCTTCGCCCTCACATCGTGCACGTGGTCGGATACTGTGAGGCGGATCACGCGGCCAGCGCCCAGGAGGTCATATCGAGCTGTCGTATGGCACGGCGCGCCATCGAGAACGCTCTCCGTGGTTCGCCCGATATGGCGCGAGATCCGGCCGTACAGCGGCGCAAAGAAGCGCTGCTCAACGACGCAATGACCATCGTGGAAGGAATCCGCCGGATGGGGCGGAATGTCTCGGATGATCCGTTGCTTGATGTCGAGGTGCTGGCCCGCGCCGTTGAGTTGGGACTACTGGATGCACCCCACCTGCGGGGCAACCCACGCGCGTGTGGCATGATCCGTACCGCAGCGAGAGATGGCGCCATTGTCGCGGTGGACAGCCAGCAACATGCCATCCACGAAGAGGACCGTGTGTCGACGATCCTGCTCCAGAGCCAGGGTCAGATATCCCAGTCCCGCTCTATGGCGGACCAGAGGCCCTCAGAACCAAGGCGACGTCTCCAATGACTACGAAGCCAGGATGCCATCGATCGCCTGGAGTTCGTCAGGGCCGAACTCCAGGTTCGTCAGACACGCGACGTCTTCCTCAATCTGCTCCGGCTTGCTGGCGCCAACCAGCACCGACGTCACCGCAGGCAAGCGCAGATTCCACGCCAGTGCCATCTGAGCCATCGTCTGGCCACGGGCCTGGGCAATAGCTCGCAGCTTGCGAACCTTGGACAGTCGTCCATCCATAACCTCACCTCGATCCAACTCACCATGGGGCTTGGCCGCGCGCGAATCCTGCGGAATCCCGGCCAGATATCGATCGGTGAGCAGACCCTGTGCGAGCGGCGAGAAGACGATGCAGCCGATGCCCTCGTCCACCAACACGTCCAGCAGGCCATCCTCGATCCATCGACTGAACATATTGTAGTTCGGCTGGTGAATCAAACACGGAGTACCCAGCCCGCGCAAGATGCGTGCGGCCTGGCGGGTCTCGTCCGGACTGTACATTGAGACGCCCACGTAGAGAGCCCGGCCGCTGCGCACGATGTAGTCGAGCGCGCCCATAGTCTCCTCCAGCGGCGTCTCTGGGTCGGGTCGATGATGGTAGAAGACGTCGACGTAGTCGAGCCCCATTCGTGAGAGGCTCTGGTCGAGACTGGCGATCAGGTACTTACGTGAACCGAAATCGCCGTATGGTCCCGGCCACATCGGCCATCCAGCTTTGGTCGATATCGCGAGTTCGTCTCTGTGTGCGGACAGATCCCTAGCGAGAATCCGCCCCAAAGTCTCTTCAGCCGACCCGGGCGGTGGACCATAGTCGTTCGCAAGGTCGAAGTGTGTGATGCCCAGGTTAAATGCCCGGTGTACGACGGCGCGCGCATTCTCCAATGGGTCAAGGCCGCCGAAATTGTGCCAGAGGCCCAATGAAACCGCAGGAAGCTTCAATCCACTTCTCCCACTGCGATTGTAGCGCATGGTATCGTAGCGTGTCTTAGCTGGCTGGTATGCCATTCGCCCTCCCCATAGACTCCCTGATTGCTCCATGTCTTCGCGCGAAGCGCCGCTCGCTCAGTCGAACTCTCAGGATCTAGCGCCGTGATGATCACAACGGCCGGGTGGTTCGACGACAGCCTCCGCGTGCGTTGCCAAGCGTGAGCACGGTCTAGCACTGCTGGACTCCGCTGGCAATACGGCAACGAACCTTGAGAACCAACCTTCTCCTCACGGCTGACTCAGGAAGGCGTGCGAGTTGAGCAACCATGTGGTGAAAGGCCACGCTCGATTCTAATGATGCTATAGCGATGCTCCAACATCATTCTTATGTGAAGTTCGTAAGATAACAGCAGAATCTGATCATCGGAAGCATTCACCGTCGGAGGAGCATCGCCAAGTGAGGGCAATCTCGGGGATGATGCACCGCGGCACGATCATCTGGATTGCATAGGCCAGCCTGCTATCAGGCTCGAGAATGTCTGTTAAGGGGCAATCCTTGCGGTCCATCCCCGATCTCCCCCTTGGAGATCTGCCAACCGACTGAAGCTTCCGATATCTGACCAAACTTGTGGAACTGTGATGAGGAGGTGCTGAGATGGCGATTATGCAACCATTCAGTGGAACCTGGAGTGTCTGGCGAGATATGGAGAGGCTCCGGCGAGAGATGGATCGACTTATGGCCAGCGTGCCCGCTCCGTACAGTGGCGCCGGCTCACCCACGTTCCCAGCCATGAACGTGTGGACCAAGGAGGACGGCGCACTTGTCACGGCAGAGCTGCCCGGAGTTGCCATCGACGACATCGAGATCGCGGTCGAAGGCGATACGCTGACATTGAGCGGGAGTCGTGCGGCCGAGGAATTGCCTGAGGGGGCCAGGCTCCACCGACGCGAGCGTGGCACGGGCAACTTCTCCCGAGTGTTCCGACTGCCTTTCCCGATCGATTCTGAGAAGGTCGAGGCCATTCTCGAGGACGGCGTACTCACGATTGCGCTGCCACGACCGGAGTCAGATATGCCGCGGCGGATATCGGTCAAGGCCGCCTAGCTCGCTGGTACAGCGTGTGTGATCGGATAACACTGTGAGGAGGTGCAACTATGGCCAACGAAACAACTGATCTGCAAGTTCAGCAGGCTGAGAAACAGGAGATCGAGGAGAGCGGAGCTGAGCGCACGAGATCGCGACTGGCCTTCGTGCCGCGGACAGATATCTATGAGACTGATGAGAGTATTACGCTCGTGGCAGATATGCCCGGAGTGAGCGCCGACACAGTAGATGTCTCGCTTGAGAACGACGTCCTGCGGATCAACGGACTGGTCGAGCCGCAACCGCCGGAAGGCTACCATCTGGCGTATGCAGAGTACAGGGTCGGCGACTTCCAAAGGAGTTTCTCCGTGTCCGACAAGGTCGACCTGGACAATGTGGAAGCAACCGTGAAGGATGGTGTGCTCCGTCTGGTTATGCCGAAGACTCAGCCAAGAAGCCTCAAAGTCTCGGTCAAGACAGGTTGACAAGTTGACTCGACATCACGATGCGCTCGGTAGTCGTAGAGGGCCCATCTCGAGGCTGTCAAGGTAGGGGATCAGTTCTAAGTCTGGTAGCATTGAGATTGAGCCGGGTGAGGGCCGGCTGTGAGTAGGGGGTGAGGATAATGCCCATTACCGACTTAATTCCATGGCGACGTACAGAGAGGAAGGCGCCAGTCCCGCTCGAAGAGGACCACGCTGTGCGTCCGTTCCAGGACCAGGTAGACCGGTGGTTTGATGAGGTCTTTCGTGGATTCGGCCTGGCGCCCATGGGAGTGTTCGGTGAGCGATGGGACACGTTCAGCCCACGTGTGGATGTCACCGACACAGGCAAGGAGGTCGAGGTTGCCGTTGAGCTGCCCGGTATAGACGAGAAGGATATCCAGGTCAGGATCTCGAAAGATTCGCTGACGATCAGCGGTGAGAAGCGGGAGCAGCACGAGCGACGCGAACGGAATGTGTACTACGCTGAGCGCTCGTACGGCGCGTTTTCCCGATCAATCCCACTGCCGCCGGGTATCGAGACA
Organism: Chloroflexota bacterium; assembly: GCA_012514315.1. Taxonomy (GTDB): domain Bacteria; phylum Chloroflexota; class Anaerolineae; order B4-G1; family B4-G1; genus JAAZAN01. Next base: position 6,917 of record JAAZAN010000046.1, on the reverse strand, counting down.
GACAATGCAGATGCATCGTTCACAAAGGGCGTACTGACCGTCAAGTTGCCCAAGACGGCACAGACGGAAGGACGTAGGTCCATTCCGATTCGAACCGGGTAGGTAATGCCACAACTCGAGTGAGCACACCGAGTAGGCATCGAACGGCCGAGCCTCTGCACAGAGGCTCGGCCGCCCTGCTTCAATGTGCTAGGGCAATGCCCAGACCGATCCACTGGCATGCGTCACCGCCACTGCGGTGCGGGTTCCAGCAGAACCTCAACGCCAGCAGGCGGAAATGGTGATCGCACAGTCGAAGGACGGCATGTGATCCGATCACAACCTGCATCACATGCGTAGTTCGACGATGTCCCCATCCTGAAGCACATAATCGCGTGCGACCATCTGGCCATCGAACTGAGCGCTGCCCCACAACCGTGCCGACTTCAGGTTGTCAACAAAGTCCCGGTGTACGCTGGCGGCGAACTCCTCGACCGTGCTCCCTATGGGCAGAACGAAGGGCGCCGTGAGATCTGCCGATTCGCCCGGCGGCTTCGAATAGACGCGAATGATACGTAGTGCATCGAAAATCGCTCGTCCCAGTCCATCCAGGTTGCGCCGCGCGTTTACCGAGATAGGAATCAGCGACCGGTTGCCCTCAATCAACTCGCACAGCACATCGAAATCCTCATCAAAACGTTCATCGTCCACCTTGTTGACAATGACGAGAAGTGGCTTATGCGTAATGCCGGGCGTGTCTTCAGGCGGCTCTCCGACATAGGGCTCGAATCGGCGCTCCTGCAGGTAGGCGATGGACTCCTCAAGCTGTTCGATCGGGAATCCCTGCAGATCAATCATCACGGCGATCAAGTCAGCGCGCCGGATCAAGTTGACCATCTCAGGCTCGACGTAGTCGGGGTTGATTGATGGGGTATCGACTAACTGGATCTGGACATGCTCGAACTCCATCATACCGGGCGTGGGCGTCCACGTCGCCATCGCGTACTCGGCGACCTCAGGGCGCGCGTTGGTCACGGCCGAAACGAGCGCCGACTTCCCTACGTTGGGTGGACCCAATAACACTACCTGCCCAGCGCCCTCACGGTCGATATGGAACGCCGACGTCTGGCGACTGCCTCCCTTGGCCTTCGCGCCCGTGTCCCGCAACTTGGCCAGCTTCCGGCGCAGGTCCGCCCGCAAGTGATCGGTGCCTTTGTGCTTGGGGATGATGCTGAGCATCTCTTCCAGCAGGTCGGCCTTCTCTTCCGGGTCTCGCGCCTGGCGGAAACGTTGCTCGACTTTCGTATACTCGGGCGGAAGATTTGTGGGCATTGTCGCTCGCGCTCAATCCTTGGTATCGCGTGAGACGGCGTAATCTGATCCTGGATGCATTCTAGCACGCCAACGAGGCGTGGTCAAGAGCGCAGAGGAGTGGCTGGATACATCGGTGTCCGGCCAAGTGGAAGAACGACCTCCCCAGAAAGAACACCTGAGAGCTTGCGCGAAGTGCGCAAGCCCTCTATTATAGTGATGCATACGGGCGTGTCGTTGGATAGGATCACCTGTCCTGGTTCAACCACCGAAGGAGACGATGGGTATGGCAGTAGACTGTATGACGACACACGAACGTGTCAAGCGGATGTTCGACCATCGTGAAGCCGATCGCGTACCAGTAACGGACTCACCGTGGGATGCAACCATCGAGCGCTGGATAGACGAAGGTATGCCCAAGGACTGCAGTGCCGCCGAGTATTTCGGCCTCGATAGGTTCATCCAACTGGGCGTTGACAACAGTCCCCGCTACCCAATCGAAGTCCTGGAAGAGACCGACGAGTACACTGTGACAACCACGCAGTGGGGAGCGACACTCAAGAACTGGAAACACATCGCCTCCACACCGGCCTTCCTCGATTTCACGATCAAGAACCCGGATTCCTGGCGACAGGCGAAAGAGCGGATGACTCCCTCATCGGACCGTATACCGTGGGAACAACTGGCGGCGAACTATGCGACCTGGCGCGATGAGGGCGCATGGCTGACAGCGATTCTCTGGTTCGGCTTCGACGTCACCCATTCCTGGGCGGTGGGCACAGAGCGCCTGCTGCTGGCGTTGGTCGAGGACCCCGAGTGGTGTGTGGATATGTTCAACCATTTCCTCGATGTAGATATCGCATTGTGGAACCAGGTCTGGGACGCTGGGTACGCGTTTGACAGCGTGCTCTGGTACGACGACATGGGGTACAAGCATAGTCAGTTCTTCTCCGTTCACCGCTATCGCGAGCTACTGAAACCAGTCCATCGGCGCGCGATCGAATGGGCACACTCGAAGGGCGCGCGCGTCATTCTGCACTCCTGCGGGGATGTGAATCCCTTCATCCCCGAGTTCGTTGAGATGGGTCTTGACGGCCTGAATCCACTGGAGGTTAAGGCCGGCATGGACCCGATCCACATCAAACAGACGTACGGCGACGACCTGCTGCTGCACGGCGGAATCAACGCGGTGCTCTGGGACGACGCGGAGGCGATCGAGGCCGAGATGCGCCGAGTGATCCCTGTGGTCAAGAAGAACGGGGGATACATCTTCTCGTCCGACCATTCGGTGCCCTCGAGCGTGAGCCTGGTGAATTTCCGTCGCATCGTCGAACTGGCCAAGGAGTTGGGTTCATACGGGTAGGGATCCGATATCCCAGCACACCTGAGAGAACGGCTCTATGACGGACAACGCAGCTTCGCTGAGGGCTGGCGTGGCCCAGATAGACATCACGCCGCCCGTCGGTATCGATCTGACGGGGTACGTACTCCGCGAGGGCCCTTCGATGGGTGTGCACGACCCACTCCATGCCCGGGCCCTGGCACTGGAGAGCAACGGACAAACCGCACTCCTCATCATCTGCGATCTTCTCGGCCTCGAACGATCGGTGATCTCAGAAGTACGCGCCGGCATTTCCTCAGGAAGGGGACCCGATCCCGCCAACACTCTGGTAGCCTGCACGCACACGCACTCCGGACCCGCGAGCATCTCGCTTCGCGAGTGCGGAGATATGGACTCCGCCTGGATGGAGACGCTCCGTGCGCGCCTGGTACGCGTTGGCCGCAGGGCGCTGGCGGACCTACAGCCAGCGCGACTCGGCACAGGTACTGGAGCGGTGGTAGGCGTTGCAGCGAACCGCCGCCAACATCAGGGCGCGGCCGACCCCGAGCTTGGTCTGCTGCGCATCACCGACACACAGAACCGGACACTCGGGGTGCTGCTCAATTTCGCCTGTCATCCCACGTCGTTAGACCACAGGAACCGCCTGATCTCTGCCGACTACCCCGGCTATGCAGCCATTGCGGTTGCCAGGGCTGTCGGCAGCTGGGCGGCCTGTGCGACCGGAGCGGCGGCTGACGTCGGCCCCGCGGATCGGGATCCCGCACCGGTCAGTCCGCTGGATGAGGTGAGCGCTGCCTCAGTGCGCCCGCACTCAGAGGAAGGAGATCCCTTTGTCCGGGCCGAACGGTTGGGACACGCACTGGCAGATGAAGGGCTGCGCTGCTTGGGCGACACACCGGCCGAGCACCTGGGCCCCGTGGCAGTGGCTACTGAGAAGCTCTCGCTACCGCTCTTGCAGACGCCGACCCGGGCACAACTGATTGCGGAGGTAACAAGACACGGGGAGATGCTAGCCACAGCCACAATCGCTGGGCGACATGGTGAGGCCAGAATCCATAGGGCGATGCGTAGTTGGGCCGAGGAGACGTTGGCCGCGCTTGAGGGCGACGTCGCGCCTCACGCTGTGGCCGCTGAAGTTCAGGTCATCCGCGCCGGCCCAGTGGTACTCGTGGGCGTGCCAGGAGAGTGCTTCGTAGAGCTGGGCATAGCCGTGAAAGAGGCGCTCGCGGGCCATCCTGTCCTCATACTCAGTTGTGCCAACGGCAATGTCGGATACATCCCGACCCGGAGCGCCTACGCCGAGGGAGGCTACGAGATAGATGAGGCCTTCAAGTACTACGGCTACCCGGCAGCACTCGCGCCGGAGGCTGGCGAGCTCGTCGTGGACAGCGCGATCCGGCTTGCCGGCCAGCTGTTGGCAGAGGACTGAGAACACTGGGGCGTTTGCACACCAGGCGACAGCGACATCATCGCCCTCTGCGACACCCAACGACATCCAGAAACCCAAGGAGCAGATACAGCAATGAGCGAACTGGCAATTCACGGAGGCGCCCCGGTGCGCGATACTCCCTTCCCCGCGTGGCCGGTGTGGGGTGAGCCTGAGGAACAGGCTCTATTGGAGACGCTTCATTCCGGGCAGTGGGGCTGGTCGGATCGAGAGGATAGCCGCGTGGCACGCTTCGAAGCGGCCTTCGCACGCTCCCATCATGCTGAGTACGGTCGCTGTGTCTTCAATGGCACGGTCGCGCTGGAGGTCGCGCTACGAGCGCTCGACATCGGCTACGGAGACGAGGTGATCGTCCCCCCCTATACATTCATCGCGACCGCCACCGCCTGCCTGTCGGTCGGCGCCTTGCCGGTGTTCGTCGATATCGACCCTGATACCTACACGATTGCTCCTGACCAGATCGAAGCTGCCATCACGCCGCGAACGCGCGCGATCATTCCCGTCCATATTGGCGGTTGCCCGTCCGATATGGACGCCATTCTACAGCTCGCCCACCGACACGATCTGCACGTCATCGAGGATGCCTGTCAGGCCCACGCGGCCGCATGGAATGGACGGCGCGTGGGTTCACTGGGCGATCTGGGCTGCTTCAGCTTCCAGTCATCGAAGAACATCAACGCCGGCGAGGGTGGCATCGTCATCACACGCAACGAGGGTTTGGCCGAGCTCTGCTGGTCGGTGCGAAACTGCGGGCGGGTGCGCGACGGCGCATGGTACCAGCACGAGCGACTGGGCAGCAACTTCCGGATGACCGAGTGGCAGGGGGCCATCCTGTTGGTGCAGGTGGAGCGGATGGAGGAGCTGGCCGCCCGGCGGGAACGCAGCGGAGATTACCTCGGGGATCAGCTGTCAGAGATCGCCGGCATCGCGCGACAGCGCCGCGACGCCCGGGTCACACAGCACGGCTATCACCTGTTCATCATGCGCTACGACGCCGAGGCATTCGATGGGCTACCTCGCGAGCGTTTCCTGGACGCGCTACGGGCCGAGGGCATTCCCTGCAGCCCGGGTTATGTACCGCTCTATCGTGAGCGGGCGATCCAGACCGCCACATCGCGGCTGCGCCGGTTCGTCGACGGCGCGGAGACGGCATACGAACTGCCGGACTGCCCTGCCACCGAACGGGCCTGCGCCGAGGAGGGAATCTGGCTGACACAGAACATACTCCTGGGCGCCGAGCGTGATATGGACGACATTGTCGAGGCTATCGCGAAGATCAAGGCGCACGCAGGTGAGCTCGCTACGGCCTGACATCGCACGCGGCCGGTCCTACGGGCATTTCCGGTGGATGAGCGCTGAACTGCCGAACAGATGCCAAAACAGGATTCACAGGACCCCCCGGCCACGCCGGCGGGAATCCTGTGAATCCTGTTGATCTTGTCAGGAAAGCCTGCCCGAGGCAAACCTACTTCTGCATCAACGCTTCGTGCGCCTCGCGGAGCTGCTCGCGGATGGGGATGTGCTGCGGGCACTTCTCCTCGCACTCGCCGCACTCAATGCACGCGTCGGCCTGCTTGCCCGAGACCCACTTCCATTCCTGATACGACGTTCGAGACGGCTCCCACAGTCCATACACGCGCGCCTCGTTGTACTTCTGGAAGATGTGCGGGATGTTGACCTCATTCGGGCACGGCATACAATAGCCGCAGCCCGTGCAGTAGAGATCTGCCATATTCGCCAAGCGAGCGAGCTGCTCGTCGATGGCGGCCTTGTCCGCGTCCGACAGCACCACTTCGTCGGACGCCGTAACGACATTCTCCTCCACCATCTGCATCGTGCCCATTCCCGAGAGCGCCACGGTGACATTAGGATTCGACAACACGAAGCGCAACGCCAGCTCAGGTACGCGGCTGACACCGGGGATGAGCTGCTCCAGGACGGGACTGGAGGTTCCCAACCGCCCGCCGGCCACCGGTCCCATGACGACGACGCCCATACCCTTCTCGTGGGCATAGGCGATGCCCTCCTCCAACTGGCGGTCGAGCATGTTGTATTGTAGCGTGATCGACTCCACATAGCCTGTATCGACGATCTTCACCAGCGCCTCGTTGTCATCGTGAAATGAGGCACAGATGTGGCGGATCATGCCCTGGTCTTTCGCCTTGCGCATCCACCGGCTCACGTTCGGCTCGACCTTCTCTACGTAGGTCTTCCAGTTGATGCCGTGGTGGTTGTAGATATCGATGTAGTCCACCTGCAGCCGCTCCAGGCTGTTCTCCAGATGCTGCCACCAGACCTTCTCGTCGTCGTATTCGTGGTTCTTGGTGGACAATACGATGCGATCACGCCAGCCCTTCAGCGCATCGCCCACGATACGCTGGCTGTCCTGGTTGCAGTAGCCTACCGCGGTGTCCACATAGTTGACGCCCGCTTCGAACGCTCGATGCAACATCGGGATCGCCTTCTCGCGGTCGATCCGCGCATCCTCACCCTCGCCGACCATGGGCAACCGCATAGCACCGAAGCCCAGTTGAGACACCTTGTACCCTGTACGACCTAACTCACGGTAAATCACGATACACTCCTTTGAAACATCTCCCCCGACCATCTCCAAGCGACAGCCTTGCAGCACATAATCAGTAAGTTTAGCACGCCGGATTCCAGGCGTCAAATCCAGTCCGGAGTGGGATAAGCGGCAACGGCGCCGCTGCGCCCGAGCCAGATCAGATGCACCGACCGATGCTATAGCACCCAAATGGCGCCTGCAACACTATCCCGTTCGCTCTGACGTATCTGGCCCTCCCACCCCGCCTCACCTGACGTCCGTCGACTCACGGT
>JAAZAN010000045.1 GCA_012514315.1 Chloroflexota bacterium | reverse complement strand
TCCGTGAAGCTCAGCACTAACGAAGCGAGCATTGGTCCCAACTGAAGAGCCAGAAACCCAACGATCCAGGGGGCGATGAAGATGAAGCCGAATATCGCCTCGTGACGCGCCAGGCTGGGTTTTCGCAAACGCGCAATCATGTTTGTGATACCGTTCATAGCCAACCCTCTCGTGAAGAGGCGGGAGGGGAGTGCACTCCCTCCCGCCTCCAGCTAGAGCCTAGACCATTGGCGCAGCGCCGGAACATAGTTGACCCAGACACCTATCTCTTGACCAACCATGCACCCTCGACGCGATGTCAACGTTCCTTCAAACAGTCTCGGGGCACACTAACCTCAGCAGAACTTGCCGGCACACCCAACGTCGGGATCGATCGTCGCGCCTTGCACCAGATCGGTCCACGCCTGCGTCACCTTCTCGATGCCTTCGTTCAGGTCCATAGTACCTGCCCAGACAAGGCTCATCTCCTCACTCATCGCCGTCTTCATCTCGGCATAGGTGCTCACCTTAGGCGTGTTCTTGAAGGATCCCAGGCGCGCCTGACTGATCTCCCAGGCGACCTGAGCGTCCAACCCATAGTTGGGATGCTCTTCGAAGATGACGGGCGTCTCAAACATACTCACTCTGGGCGGCGGCGCTGCAATGGCGTGGAACAGGCGCAACAACGAATCGGGTGTCATCAGGAACTTGATGAATTCCCACGACATATCGGCGTACTTCACGCCACGCGGGATGCCAAAACCGGGCGCGTCGCCACAGAACATGATCTCACCCGTATCGGGCGACGCCGGGGGTGGCGCGCAGCCCCACTCGAAAGGCACCTCGCCGGGATAGAACGCGTTGTACAACTCCCATTCAGCGAACATCGCCACCCGGCCAGACTCATGGGTCCCCGTCTGCGAATCCTCGGGAGCGGGTGCATACGCCTGACACGCGTATGCAAACTCAAACGCCTGTACGGCCTCTTCTTCATTGAGGATGCACTTGGTGTACTCCGAATCGAACAGGTCGCCCCCATTCTGCCAGATCAGAGGGTAGAACTTGAAGTCGTAATCGGGAGTGATACTCTCCGTACCCCACTGCTTTTCCAGCCCTTCGCCCTTGGTGAGCTTGGCCGCCAGATCGAGATACGTGTCCCAATCCCACCGGCCAGCCTTCCAGAGGTCATAGGGGGTATCCAGGCCCTCGGCCGCGAACGTATCCGCGTTGTAGAACCACCACAACCCGTCCGCAGTGAACGGGATGGCCAGCAGATCGCCCAGCCACATTCCGTCCTGGAGGTTGCCCTCCAGCCAGTCGTTCAGATCGTACTGATCGCCCTCGATGTAGGGCATCAGTGACAGCATCGACCCTGTACTGGCCAAGCTGGTGAAGAATAGATTGATCACCCCTGCTACATCCGGCGGGACGCCACCGGCCATAGAGGCGGTCAGCTTGGGATTGTACTCACCAAACGAGGTCATCTCGACAGCGACATTCACATTCGGGTACATCTCATTGAACAGCGCGGCTTCATGCTCGTAGGCATCCAGCGCCCACGCATCCCAGAAGGCCATACGCAATGCGATCTCCTCCTCGGCCGGCGTGGCGGTGGTCGGAACTGGAGCCTCTGTTGGCTCCGACGTGTCCGGGGCTGAGGTTGCCGCCCCTTCGGCCGGCGCTGAGGTTGCCGCCCCTTCGGCCGGCGATGAGGTTGGCTCTGGTCCTGGCGCCGGAGTGCACGAAGCCAGTGCGACCGCCGCTGCGAGAAAGCCACTGTCACGTAGAAATTCACGTCGAGTTAACTTGCTAGACATCGTTGATCTCCTTTTTCGCTCCTTCATTGGGCATCACTTAGGACATTTGCCATCGCTGCCAACACACGGCCCCACTTCTGTGGCAACCGGATTACGCCATCAGCCGAGGTGACAGTGCTACCCGATTTCCTAACGAACCTCATCGATAGGCCCACCTCCTCAAAAGTGACATGATCACCAAATTCCCGAGCCGTTAACGTTTGAATTAGCAGAGAGGGCGTGTCGATTCATGGCTTCCATGGACTTTACCACGCTGGCTGTGTCATGCGCCCAGGGGATTGCTTCTGTTCTTCAGGAAGGCCGCAGCCTGACCAGATGAGCTTCAGAACACATGGCAGAATTACTATACCACGGAGAGCATGCACTGTCAATGTATGTGCACAAGATGTGCACATGTGTGCATATGACACAGGAATGCGAATGAAGATTCTGATCATTGGGGTGCAAGAGACTCGGTGCTACGTAGCACCGAGCAGCGACCATGGGCAGGGACGCCAATGCGCCAGCGCGCCACGGCTACTGAAGCCTACGACAACGCGCCCTATACCCGCGTTCCCTTGCGGGCCAGGCGCGTGACCACACTCGCCCTCGTCGTACTGAGCTGATAGATGATGCCACTGGGCACGACCGCGAATTGACCCGGGTGTAGGTGAACCATCATGCTGGACGTCCGCAGCACCATCGTCCCCTTCAGCACACCCAGTAACTGATCACATTCGGTGGGGACCCGCGTGGGCCAGGTCCCTTCTCCCCAGGCAACCTCGACTACGGCGCTGTCGACAGAGGCCACACCCTGAAACCAGAATGCTCGACCCACGCGGCTGGATTCTTCGGCCAGACTAAGGCCAGGCAGCTTCATCCCGGGGTCAGTGGCGTAGAGCCGGTTACGACCATTCTTCCTCTCAGGCACAATGCCACAGCGCACGAGCATCACAATAGCCCGGCCACTCGATCGAGATCGATGCTCGACCCCTCTCGGCACGACAACCAGTTCACCAGGTTGCAGTCGGACTTCCCCAAACTGAGTATCGAGAAAGAGCGTTCCCTCACACGTCCAGAACAGCTCATCGATATCGATATGCTTGTGCCACTGCAGTATACCGTCACAGGCGTACAGACTGATGATAACATCGTCAACCCGGGCAACATCAACCATCGAGAACGGTTGGGTGAGGCTTCCGGCAACTTGTTGCACATCGATCTTGCGAATCTCGTCCATGCCGCTGATTATAGTGCGGGCCATATCATGGCACAATCATCTTTGGCGTTGCCCTCAGCCCACTTGCCACGTATGGGCGCATCGTGTAGAATGCGGTTCACTAGAGGCGAGACCGCGTGCCGCTCCGAGCAGCCCTCAGGAATGCCTGGAGACAGATCCACAGAGGAGCCCGGTCTGCACCATCCCATCGTCTCGCAGACTATCTTCACTAGACCGCGCGTCGGCCAGGTCGAATTGGAGCAACTATGGACAACACGATTGCCGTAATCGACTTCGGGTCGCAGTACACACAGTTGATCGCACGCCGAGTGCGAGAGGCTCACGTCTACTGTGAGATATTTCCCTACAGCGCTGAGCCGGCCGAAGTGCTGGCCCACGCCCCGAAGGGATTCATCCTGTCGGGCGGCCCGGCCAGCGTATACGCTGCCGACGCTCCTCAACTGCCGGACTATATCCTGGAACAACAACTGCCTGTGTTGGGGATCTGCTACGGAATGCACCTTCTAACCCACAGGCTGGGGGGACGTGTCGCCGCAGCCGCGCGGCGTGAATACGGACAAGCCGATGTGCATGTGGTGAGATTGGAGAACGACCTGTTTCGGGGAATCGAACTACCGAACGGGTTAATGAGAGTGTGGATGTCCCACGGGGATCACACTGACCGGCTCCCACCGGGGTTCGAGGTGCTTGCCAGAAGTAGTAACTCGCCGATCGCGGCAATGGGAGATGTGCAACGAGGCCTCTACGGACTGCAGTTCCATCCCGAGGTAGTCCATACGCCTTTGGGTCACGAGCTGCTTCGGAATTTCGCGGTGGAGGTGTGTCAATGTGCGCCGGACTGGACTCCGGTTTTCTTCATCGAACAGACCATCGAGAGTATCCGAGAGCAAGTCGGAGAGGACCAGATCGTCTGCGGGCTCAGCGGTGGTGTGGACTCGGCTGTCACAGCGACACTGGTTCACCGCGCCGTGGGAGATCAACTCACCTGCATCTTCGTCAACACAGGATTGCTGCGACTTGGTGAACCCGAACAGGTGATTCACACATTCCGTGACACGATGGGAATGCGCCTGGTACCGGTCGATGCGACGGAGGAGTTTCTGGAGGCCCTCCAAGGTGTCGTTGATCCCGAACGCAAACGTCGCATCATTGGGGAGCGATTCATCCGCACGTTCGAGCGGGAAGCCCGTATACTCGGGGACGTTCCGTTTCTGGCGCAGGGCACTCTCTATCCAGACGTGATCGAGAGTCGCGGTCCCGAACGTCAGGCCGCCGCCAAGATCAAGACCCACCACAACGTTGGGGGGTTGCCTGACGATATGTCGTTCCGTTTGGTCGAGCCCTTGCGTTATCTGTTCAAGGATGAGGTGCGGGCGGTCGGTGAGGCGCTAGGTCTCCCCGACAGTATCGTCTGGCGACAGCCGTTCCCCGGTCCTGGATTGGCCGTACGCATCTTGGGTGAGGTGACCTGGGAGAGGCTGGAGACACTCCGCGCAGCGGACGCGATCTTCCTGGATGAGCTAGGGGCTGCGGGCTTGCTGCGGGACGGAACCCAGCAAGCATTTGCGGTGCTGCTTCCCGTACGCAGCGTGGGCGTTATGGGTGACGAGCGGACCTACCAGAACGCCATCGCGCTCCGCGCCGTGACAACTGAGGACTTCATGACCGCGGACTGGGCGCGGTTGGATCTTGACCTGCTGGCTCGGGCCAGCAACCGCATCGTGAACGAGATGCGAGGCGTCAACCGGGTGGTCTATGACATCACATCGAAGCCACCCGCCACCATCGAGTGGGAGTAGAACGCCACAATCACGACAGCGTAGCATCGAGCACACGGGATGATGGACCTAGGTTACATCCTCCGACGTGCATGGGAGATTAGCTGGCGACAGAAGGCCATGTGGCCCTGTGGTCTGGCCGTCGGATTCGCGACCATAGGCCCCAGACTCCTCACCGCGGCGGTGCGACTGATCCAGTACGCAGTCGTCGACCCATCGCAGGGGGCACGCTTTTCACAACTGAAGCTCCCGAACGCCATTGAGGTGGCTCTACTCTTCTCTGGGACCTTGGTCCTGTATCTGGCCTCCGGATTACTCGGCTCTCTGGGGCGCGCAGGGCTCGTCGGCCAGGCCAACCAGGTCGAGAATCATGCTCGCACCTCAATTCAGCAGGGCTGGCAACTCGCCAAGCTCCATGTGTGGCCGACATTCTTGATCCATATCGCGCTGGTCGCACCGATCGGGGGTCTGGCGATTGCGGCCTGGCTGCCGCGTATTCTCGGCGCCTGGGTCGTTCCCAACCTATCCGTATCCCCCGCAGTGACCGAGTTTCTGCGGTTCACCCACTCTGTTACAGCGCAAGCCTGCGGGGCTTCGGCGCTCTGCCTATCGGTGATCATCGCCATCCCCCTGAACCTGCTTCAACGTCTCGCCCTGAGGGGCTGCATTCTCGAGAATCGTGGCGCGCTGGCCGCCATTGCTGGGGGATGGCAGACACTCAAGGAATCCCCTGGGACCTGGATCGGGACCTGGTTTGTGCTGCTGCTGTTGATCATAGGCACTCTAGTCGCGCTGGGCCTACCGCTGGTTCTGATCAGTACACTGGGAATCGCGGGTCTCCTCCTCGCGGTGACACTGTCTCTGACATCTTGGTCGCTGGCGGCGTTCCTCATCAGCGCGGGCGCATTGCTGGCTGGAGGCGCATTGCTGGCCATTGTACAGATGATCGCCTCCGTCGCATGGACGTTGGCGTACCGTGAGTATCGTGGCCTGGGAGTCACAGGCGAGTGACGGGATGCCCGTACGCGCCGCTGTTGCACAGCGCCGTACTCAACGGTATAATGGTCGGCAGTATTGATTCCGCCACAATCGTACAGCTCAGTGGGACTTTGAGACCCGTTGACTTAGTATGGAACGGGGGCCCGACTGGCAGCAGCTTCTGCAGATGAACCTGACACATCCTGTGGACCAGCAAGCAGAACCCGTAATCGGTGCATTGCGCATCACCAGCGGTGAACGTTGGGCGGATGCCGGCCTTTCGATCACAGCGCTGATGCCCGAATCGCGTGTAGCACGTGGCCGCGAGGGGGAGAGGCTATACCTGCTGCTGGACCTCAGCGGGTCTTACCAGCCCGATCTATACCGAGATCTCTGTCAGAAGGCTGGCAGCATCTACTGGTCCACGTCAGGCAGCATCACGGCCGCAGTACGCCAGGCCGCGTTTGTTGCGAACCTCCACCTCTTCCAGAGCAACCTCAACGCCGGTCCGGTCGATCGATGCTATGGCGGCCTTGCACTCGTGGTCTGGAGAGACGACGAGCTATTTATCCTCCAGGCGGGTCCGGTGCAGGCTTGCGTCATGCAGAGAGGCAAGCTGCATTGTTTCGGGCTTGGCGACAAGTCCGTCCTCGTTGGCGTCGGGCCGCGCACATCGGTCCGCCTTGATCACGCGTATTTCCATTCGGGCGACTCTCTACTCGTGGCATCGGCGGCCCTGATTCGAGAGACTGAGCAGGACGCGCTGGCGCGTGCTATGCTGCGGCCTGAGGTGGACGAAGTTATCCACGAACTGGAACAGGTTGGGCCTAAGACCAACACAGCTCTGCTTCTTATGCGGCTGGCACTCTCGACGGAGCGCCAGCGGGCTGCGGGCCGAGCAGCTCATCGGCCAGCACCTGAACGCAGACCCGCCCGTGCAGAGGCCGGGCCTCGCATCGGGCCTGCGCCCACACGTGCTGCCGAAGCGGAACCACGTGTAGCCCAACCCATCCGTGAGCCCAAGCCTTCAAAAGAGCGTCAGGCGAGACCTCGGCCATCAGGCCCCGGCCTCGGAGTACGCGCGAGCGCTGCCGCGCGCGCTATCGGGCAAGGGGTTGCCCGAGCGCTCGTCTGGTTGGGCGGCCTGTTCCGCGCATTATTCTGGCGCTTGTTGCCGGGCACTGATCGCAGCCCACATCGGCGCACGCGCACTCCGCGGCCAGTCCCGCAGGAGCATCGCGTGGTGATGATGTCGATCGCTATGGCCATCCCGATTCTGATCGGCATCGCTGTATTGATGACTTATCGTCAGTTCGGCGCGGAGGCTGTCATCAAAGCGCTTATCAGTGAGGCCGAACACGAGATCGAGCTGGCCCTGGCGGGGACTACAGACCCGACCACAGCGCGACAACATTGGCAGACTGCGTTGGCCATCGCCAACCATGCCGTGCAGAAGGACCCTGATCGCTCAACCGCGTTAGCGATACGATCGCAGGCTCGAGCCGCGCTGGATCAGCTCGATGGGATCCGCCGACTCGACCCCATAGAGGCCTACGATTTCCAGTCGGGCGAACGACCACTCCAACTGATCGCACACGGACAGATGCTCTTTGTGCTCGATGGCCAGAGCCACTGGGTAGCCAGACTCGAGCTTGACCCAGCTGGCCATAGCGTGATAACCAGCACGATGGAACTTGCCCTCATCAACAAAGGAAAGACGGTGGTGGGCGGTGACGGTGGGACAGTCGGCAACCTGGCCGGGTTGACATGGGTAGAGGCAGCGGGCAATCGGCGCTCAAGCGGCCTGGTGATTGTAGAGCAGGAAGGTGCGTTCAGCTTCTACGACCCTGCATGGGAGTCAGAGAGCGGCGCCCCTTATCTGACCAGAAGCCTGTTGGTCCGAGGCCCAGAGATGATACAGAGCGTCGGATCCTACGACGGACGGCTGTACCTGCTCGATCGAGCAGATGGGCAGATTTGGCGCTACCACCCACAGGGAGATAAGTACCCCGACGCCCCAGATACGTACTTCGCCGCCACGACGCCGATGTCAACAACGCCTCCGATGGATATGGTGATCGATGGCAACATCTACGTGTTGTACGAGAACGGGCAGGTCAACCGGTACCTTGGCGGTGAGCTTCAGCCTTTCGAGCTCACTGGCGTGACCGGTAGCCTGACGGACACGGTAGCTTTGACCATGGATACGTCTGGCCAGACCCGCAATCTGTATATTGCTGATCGTGGGAACCAACGAATCATTGTCGTGCGATCGGATGGCTCATTCGAGACCCAGTTGCGTGCTGACGGCCTCTTCCTCTATCTACAGGATCTTGTCGTGGACGAGCGGGCAAACCGGCTGTACGTCCTGAGTGCGGGCAAGCTTCTTGTAGCTCCCCTGTTCTGATTGCTTCGCACGGTCAGTCATGCTATAATCCCGCGGTCAGTCGTCCCATTGACTGAGGTAGTTACGTGAGGAGGGTGAGAGTGCGGCGCAACTCGACGCAAGCCAGACCGTCCAGCAGCTTGCCCCAGAGACTGTTCACTGTCGGTCTCATCGTGGTGTTTCTAGTGATCGCCAGCCTGGCAGCGCTATTCGTGTTCGATCAAGTTCGCCAGTTCATTGCGGCTTCGGAAGTCTTGCCAGACTTCACACTGGACAGTGAGCAGCCCCAACAGATCAGCTACGAACCTGGGAAGCCGCTGCCTCGCTGGGAGGGAACCGAGCGGATCAACATTCTCGCAATGGGTATTGATCAGCGCCTCGGAGAACAGGGACCATGGCGAACTGACACGATGGTCGTGATGACCATCGACCCCGTCATGATGCAGGCGGGGATGCTGTCGATCCCCCGCGATCTCTGGGTGCCCATACCCGGCTATGGAGAGGGACGCATCAACACGGCCCATTACGACGGAGAGATCTACAACTATCCGGGCGGAGGCCCTGCCCTGGCCGCTGAGACAGTCCAGTACAATCTGGGCATTCCCATTCACCACTATGTGCGGATCAACTTCCCTGCGTTTGAGCGAATGATTGATCTCATCGGTGGCATTGACATCTATGTCCCGGATGACATTGTGGACCCAACGTACCCGGATATGGCCTACGGCTACGATCCACTTTACATTCCAGCCGGTATGCAGCACTTGGACGGTGAGATGGCTCTCAAGTACGCCCGTACCCGACATTCCGGTGGCGGCGACTTCGACCGCGCCAAAAGACAGCAGCAGGTGATACTGGCTGTGTTTCAGCAGGTCACCCGTCTCGGGCTATTGCCGGAACTCGCTTCGCAAGCACCGGCGCTGTGGCAAGAGCTCCAGGACTCGGTCATGACCGATCTGACATTGGATGAGATCATCGCGCTGGCGAGACTGGCGAGCGAGATTGATTCAGACAACATTCGCTACGGCGTCATTGATGAAAACTACACGCAGTTCTGGACAACGCCGAACGGACAGGAAGTGCTGATCCCGTTGCGCGATCAGATGCGCGAACTGCGGGACTACATTTTCACTAGCGAGGCGCCCACGCCCGATCCAGGACCGGAGCAGGAGTCAGATCAGGAGCCACAGTGGATGGCCGAGGCTGCCACAGTCGAGGTGTTGAACGGTACGATGACGCCTGGTCTGGCAAGCTCCACCACGGAGCTCCTTGTACAGAACGGGGTGCAGGTAGACTATACCGGCAATGCAGAATTGTCGAATTACACCGAGTCGCTCATCATCAGCTACTCGGGCAAGGCCCGTACGGCTGAGTACATCGCGCGCCTGCTCGATCTGCCTCCCACGGCCATTGTCCATGGGGCCGATGCGAGCGCATCACAGTATGACATCTCTGTGATCCTGGGAGCCAACTACACACCCCCAGAAGAGTGATCTGTTCAACTGCTGGCCTGACTCACAGAATGCCATCTACGCGGTCGTCGCCTGGATCTGGCGTGATCAGAGGCCTGGCCCAGCCTCGTGACTGCCTGTAACAAGCACTATATGAATCAGCCGGGTGCGGGGCACAGTCCACATTGAAACCCGCTTGCAGTATGGTGTAACTGTGTTACAATGCACACGTGTGCAAGAACCTACCAGAGGGCTTTCGTGGTCAGACCCAGACACGTGTCAATCAAGGATATCGCCAGGCGGGCCGGCGTCTCACACTCAACAGTCTCCAGAGCGTTGGCTGATAGCCCACTGATTGCTGACGACACCAAGGAGCGCATTCGCCGCCTCGCCCGGGAGATGGAGTACTCGCCCAGTGCGATTGCCCGTGGCCTTGTCACCCAGAGAACTTCGA
Source organism: Chloroflexota bacterium (assembly GCA_012514315.1). Taxonomy (GTDB): domain Bacteria; phylum Chloroflexota; class Anaerolineae; order B4-G1; family B4-G1; genus JAAZAN01. The sequence goes on along the minus strand of JAAZAN010000045.1, from coordinate 27,897 downwards.
CGGTGGGGATGGTGGTGACCACCATCGCCGATCCGTTCATCGCAGAGGTCGTCAGAGGGGTTGAGGAAACTGCCTTGGACCATGGCTATAGCGTGATCTTGTGTGACTGCAATGCAGAGCCAGAGCGAGAACTCAATTGCGTCCAGGCATTGAGAGAGAAGCGCGTGGATAGCATCATTGTGACTTCATCGCGCGTTGGGAACCTCTATGTGCCGTTGCTGGAAGAACTGGCGGTCCCCATCGTTCTGATCAACAACCAACACGACGGGCACTACGTCCATTCCATCCGCATCGACGATGTCACAGGAGGCTACATCGCCGGAAGCTATCTGGCGTCGCTCGGGCATCGGGATATTGCCTACATTGCTGGTCCAGCGGGGACCCAGTCGAGCCGCGACCGTTTGGAGGGACTCAAGAGAGCGATGCAGGAATGCGGGCGCGAGGTTTCGCCCGCCTGGATCGTGCCCGGCGACGGGCGCCCTGAGGGCGGTGAACGCAGCGCAGATCAGATTCTCCGGGCAGACACGAGACCGACGGCCATCCTCTGTTACAATGATATGACAGCCATCGGGGCGCTGCGCACACTCAGGTCAGCGGGAGTGCGCATCCCGCAGGACATCTCGGTCATGGGATACGATGACATCCGATTTGCGGCATACGTAGAACCCCCTCTGACGACCATCTCGCAACCCAAGTACACACTGGGCCAGCGCGCCTTTCTTCTGGCCCTCAACCTGGTGGATCACCAGGACGAGCTTGCAGATTCGATTCTGATTCCAGAACTGGTGGTCCGGGACTCGTGCGGATACTGCACCGAGGCGAGTGAGGCATCCTGACCACCGGACACAGGAGAGGGATATGGCTTCGAGAATCCGAGTGGGTGTAATCGGCACAGGTCGGATTGGGCAGCTGCATGCCAGGCATCTGGCTCGCAACATCACTCAGGCAAGTCTCGTGGCAGTGTCCGACGTCGCGATCTCGGCCGCAGAGCGATGTGCCGCTGATCTGGACGTTCCGTATGTCACGGACGACTATCGCGATATCCTGTCCGACCCGGACGTCGAGGCAGTGGTGATCTGCTCAAGTACCGATACGCACACCCAGATCATCAAGGATGCCGCGCGCGCTGGCAGGCATGTGTTCTGCGAAAAGCCGATCGACGTCGATCTTGCCCGCATCGACAGCGCGCTTGATGCAGTGGACCGCGCCGGCATCAAGTTCCAAGTAGGCTTCAACCGACGCTTCGATCCCAGCTTTCGACGTCTCCGTGCCGGAGTCCTTGCGGGTGATATCGGGGAACCCCATATCCTGCGGATCACTAGCCGCGACCCGGCGCCACCTCCCATCGAGTACATCAGAGTCTCCGGTGGGATATTCCTTGATATGACCACCCACGACTTTGATATGGCCCGCTTTCTGATCGGCAGCGAGGTGGAGGAGATCTACACCTCAGGCGCCGTCAGGGTGGATCCCGCTATTGGACAGGCTGGTGATCTCGACACTGCCGTGATCACACTCCGCTTCGCCAACGGTGTGCTTGGTACGATCGACAATAGTCGCCAGGCCGTCTACGGTTACGATCAACGTGTCGAGGTGTTCGGAAGCGCTGGGATGATCCAAGCCGACAACAGCTTCGCCAACACCGTGGTGCTCAGCGATGCTCGGAACGTGGCCCGCGATCTCCCTCTCAACTTCTTCATGGATCGCTATATTGAGTCCTATGTCGCGGAGATGACGGCATTCGTCGACTGCATTCTGAACGATCAACAACCCGAGGTAACAGGCGTTGATGGTCGGATTCCAGTCATTATGGGGTATGCCGCTCGCAGATCGTACGAGCAACGTCGGCCAGTCCGACTCGATGAGATCGCTTCGGCGTAAAGCGCCAATGAATCATCAAGCCCGGCAAGGACCTCCCAGGTGATGCGATGATCAACGTTGGGGATATCGGCATCTGTCTTGATGCGGTCAACAGTCCATCGCGGCTTCATGAGCTCGAGCGCAGCCTTGGCGACCTGGTCGCTCTGGGTTATCGGCTGGTTGAGATCGACCCAACGCCCTTTGCCCTCATCGTGAATGGGGAGATCCACCGGCCACAACTGGACAATTTCCTCGCCGTGATCCGCAATTTCGATCTTCGCTATAGCGTTCATGGGCTCATGCGACTGAACCTGGCGTTTGACCCACGCTATGTGCTGTGTCGCCGGATCATGGCATGCCAGATCGAGATATGTCGTGCGATGGAGGCCAAAACACTCGTCTATCACAGCGGCCTGCAGGCCCTTGATGCTGTCCGCCACGGCGTGAGGCCGTCGCTTCTGACCGATGCCGAACTGGCGGAGGGCGCCCAAAGGGAGGTCGAAGCCTTCCGGGACCTCGCCCACCTGGCGGCCGATGCCGGCGTGACCATCGGCATGGAGAACGGCGATCCTCACCTTTGGGAGTATACAGTCATCACCCAGCACGGGGGGCAGCACTCCCACATCAGCAAGCATCACGCCCGCTTGTTGGTCGGGCCCATCGTCCAACAACTGGAAGCGATCGCTATGGGCAACGTGGGCCTGACGCTCGATATCGGACATCTCTACATCGCGGCGCACGAACTGGGATTCGATTACCTCGAAGCGGTCCGTGAGGCGTCCCCTTGGGTTAAGCATCTTCACGTGAGCGACAACTTCGGGCGTGTCGACGGCGGCTTCGATGCCGAGCCCGATCGCTGGGCATTCGGCGAGGCCGATATCCATATGCCGCCGGGCTGGGGGAGTATTCCATATGTCGATGTGTTGAATCGGCTACCCGAGTACACTGGGGATCTGATTCTCGAAATCAAACCCCCGTTCCGAGATCACCTGGGCCCAGCGCTCGGGACCATGCGAAGCATCCTGGATCGCCTGGAGGCGGGCTGTGTTTCTTCTTCGGTCCTGAAAGGCTCCAGTATGCTGCACAGCGCACCACCGCGCATGCCGACCGACACGGATTGAGGCTCTCTGGAGGCGTCCCAAGCACATTGACTGCCGGATAGATTCTGTGCCAGACAATGCACACGTGTGCAAAAGACTAGATCACGAGACAAGGAGGGTAGGTCGATGAAGGGCTTATTGCTGAAGGCGACGTGGGATCCCAGACCAGACTACAAAGTGACCGACTGGGAGAAGAGAACTGGCAAGGCCATCTCGGGCAACAGGGTCTGGAGGCGCCCCCAACTGGAGGTGGGAGATTGGCCAGACCCCCAACCCGGGCCGAAGGATGTCGTGCTCGCCGTACAGGCCTGCGGCGTATGTGGATCGGATATGCACTTCTACGAGACAGACACCGACGGATACATCCTGTATCCAGGCCTGACCCGGTTCCCGACTATTCTGGGACACGAGTTCTCGGGTAAGGTGGTCGAGGTTGGCGGCGAGGTAGAGACCCTTCAGATCGGCGATATGGTCACCGCGGAGGAGATGATCTGGTGTGGTCGGTGCATTCCGTGTCGGAACGGCTATCCCAATCACTGCACAAACCTGGAAGAGATTGGCTTCACGATCCCAGGGGCGTTCGCCAACTACATTGCAGTCGACGAAAAGTTCTGCTGGAAGATCGATGCCGTGGCAGAACGACTCGGCGATGAGGAACGGGCCTACGAGTTGGGTGCGCTGACGGAACCGACTTGCGTGGCCTACAACGGCATCTTCGAGCGTGGTGGAGGATTCCGGCCTGGTCATTACGTAGCGGTATATGGCGCTGGCCCCATTGGGTTGGCGTCTATCGGGCTGGCAAGGGCAAGTGGGGCTGGACTCGTCGCTGCATTCGAGGTTTCCTCCCAACGCAGGGAATTGGCCAGGCAAATTGGAGCCGATGTCGTGCATGATCCTCGGGAGGTTACCCCCAGCAATGTACTTATGGAACTGAGCAAGGGCGAGGGATTCAACCTCCACATCGAGGCCGCGGGCGCACCACGCTCCACTATCCCAGAGATGGAGCGAGCACTGGCCATCAACGGGAAGATCGTCCAGATCGGCCGGGCAGCGGAGCGTGTACCGATGTATCTCGAAGCCTTCCAGGTCCGTCGATCGCAGGTGTTTGGGGCTCAGGGACACTCCGGCCACGAGACCTTTCCGAATGTCATTCGTATGGTGGCCAGTGGGCGTCTCGATCTGAGCCCGATCATCACGGCCCGGTATACTCTGCCAGAGACCGTCAATGCGATCGCCCGGTCGACCGAACGAAAGGACGGCAAGATCATCGTTAGGCCAAATTGATGTCTACAGCCGGACAAGCTGAGTCGTGCGATGAAAGCAGACCACTATTCATAGTGAAAGGATGTATCTATGTCAGCCAAGACACCAGCCGGACTGATTCCGACCAGCGAACCCGATCTCTTCTTCGAGGATAACACAGTCGGCAGACTGAAGAAAGAGATTTGGGACGCCAGCGATAAGGAGATTGATGCCATACTGGCGGGATACGGCGTTCCATCACCGGTAGAATGGGGCAAACCGGGGTCATATATCCAGACGACGGTGCGACACCAGGTCGAGGCAAACCGCCGTATGAACGACATCGTGTTCATTCCCGTCGGATGTACGGAGCTCCACGGCCGGCATCTCCCAAGCGCCTCTGACACTCTGTACGTGAGCCAGATCTGCGAAGGCGTTCGACGGTATACCGCCAGGACTGGTGCGCCGGTCAACTTAGCGCTGCCACCGTTGATGTATGGGGCACACCCGTATCATCATTTAGGGATGCCAGGCACTGTGGTCGTGCGAGAGAATGTCGTGCGTGAACTCATGATGGATGTGATGCTCGGCCTGTGGAACGACGGTTTCCGCAAGCAGATCATTATCAACAACCATGGACAACTATGGGTCCTCGAGTCGGCCGTACAGCAGTTCCAGAAGAGATACCAGCTGCCCGGGCTGTTCCGGGTCATCGACTGGCATCGGGCCGTACGCGAGTTCTTCCGTACGACGGACAAAGGCGGTAACTGGGACACCAACTTCGTCCATGCCGACGAATCTGAGACATCCCTGGGACTGTTGCTCCATCCAGAGATGGTGGACATGCCCTTTGCAGTCGATACAGAAGGCAAGAGCTATCTGCCTGATGGTCATTTCGACAAGTCCGTGGATCCGTTCGGACGACCCAGCCGGTGGTCGGAGGGCGAGGGGCATTTCGCTATCGAGATTGCGGCGACGCCGGAAGGGGTTGTCGGTCAGGCGACGCACGGAACGGCCGACAAAGCCAAACGCCCTGTGGCGGCCATCCTGCGCTATCTGACGCTGCTCAACGACCAGATCCTCGAAGCCTTTCCGGCCGGCGCCGTGCCCCCGGTCGAGGAAGTCACTTTGCGCAAGGCCGACGACATGGAACCGTATCTCCGGGAGCCGTTGAGCGAGGGCTGGAAACCGGTATATGGATTGCCCAGGATAGGGCAGGACACACTGGTATAGAGTACACCGCCACGGCGAAATGGCGCCAGTGCGCCCATTGACAATCCGCCTGGCGTGGGATAAGCTCAGCGCGATGCACAGCCTGGGCTCCGCCCGAATTGAGGGCATCTGTACGCTGGGGCGCGATCTCCCGGCGCACGGATGGTAGATATCGTCTGGAGTCGAACAGGGCGAGCGGATACCGCCATCCTGGAGGTTGACATGAAGTTGTGCCTCGTATTGTCCACTCACGATGCCCAGTTCCAGGCTGTCGCTCTGAAGGGACGCCTCGCGGATAACCTCCGCAAGATCGCGGGGTGGGGTTATGATAGCGTCGAGCTGGCCATTCGCGCCCCTGACATCGTGGATGTCGCGCAGTTGGAGCGCGATCTTGCGGCGCAGGACCTCACGGTACCCGCTATAGGCACTGGACAGGCATGGGGAGAGGAACGACTATCCTTCACAAGTGATGACCCCACGGTGAGGCTCGCGGCGATAGAACGGATCAAGAGCCATATCCCCCTGGCAGCTCGACTGGACGCTATCATTATCGTGGGACTGATCCGCGGTGTGACGCCCATAGGACAATCGCGGCAGCGCTCTATGATCTATCTAACGGAAGCATTGCAGGAATGCACCGCAGTCGGCGCCCAATACGGAGTACGCTTCGCCCTGGAACCGCTGAATCGCTACGAGACCGATCTGATCCACACCGCTCAGGATGGCCTGCAGCTCATCGAGCGCGTCGGCGCCAATAACCTGGGGCTCTTGCTCGACACCTTTCATATGAACATTGAGGAACCTGACATTGAGGATAGCATCGTAGCAAGCGGCGAGAGGATCGTCCACTTCCACGTGGCAGACTCGAATCGCTGGCATCCGGGCGCGGGGCATCTGGCTTTCGAATCTATATTGGGGGCGCTGCTCAGCACCGGTTACCAGGGGCATATCTCCGGAGAGTTTATGCCGTGTCCAGATGCAGACACCGCAGCACAGCGCAACATCGACTATCTGCAAGGGCTGGCGATCGGTTGATCAGTACACCCTGCACGCCAGCCGACGAAATCCCGACCAGATCAACCTTCATCTTAACACAGGAGAGACCTATGAGGCCAATTGTGAACGTGGGCAACGTGTATCAAGACTCCGTGGTGGAAGCAGGTGATGCCACTTTCTTTCTGACCCAGATCGAGGGCGTCAAACAACTGGGGGTCCGGGGCGATGGCAGCGGTTTCACTGGCGGTCGATCGGCGCCAGAAAACACATCGCTCTACCCGCTCACCCCAGACAACTGTGCTGTCCTGAGAACCCGGCTATCGTGGCTGCGCCCACAACCGTTGGGGCTTCAGACCTCCGCAGGGTTCGGGGACCGCCTGGGGTTAGCGACACCGGGTCACGTGCACGCATTGCGTGCAGTACTCACCGAGACTACGACCTCCAGCTCTATCGCCCCAATCTTCGCTCAACAATCGGTGCGAGAGAACGCTCGCACACATCGGACGCCGCAACAGGTAATCGATGATGCCGCCTGGGGCCTCTTCGAGACCGGCTGGCGGGAAGCGTGGGGAGCGGACGCAGATCATCTCAAGACCAATGCCGATGCGGACTCATTCGCCGCTGCTGGCTACACCTTCTACACGGTAGATCCAGGTGATCACGTCGACAACGCGGCTCACACCGCAGACATGGAGACGCTCAGAATAAAGCTGCAAGCACTCGACTGGGAAGCACTGCAGGACACTCCCGACGATCTGCTCACCCGTTACCTGAGCCAAGAGTTCGCTGTCGAGGGATTCACCATCTCGTTCGATGAGCTCAGCCTGCTGCGGGCTGCGTGCAAGTATAGCCCGGCGGTCCTGCACGCGGCACGAATGTACCATCATCTGAGGCACGTCCTCGGCGCACGCCCCTTCGAACTGGAGGTATCCGTGGATGAGACAGAGACGCCGACCTCGCCACGCGAGCATCTCTTCATCGCCAACGAACTGATGCGACTCGATGTTCGATGGGTCAGCCTCGCCCCTCGCTATATCGGGCGCTTCGAGAAGGGTGTCGACTACATCGGCGATCTGGCTGAGTTTGAGGCCGCGCTGGCCCAGCATGCGGCCATTGCCCGCACGATGGGCCCCTATAAGCTGAGCATTCATTCGGGCTCTGACAAGTTCAGCATCTATCCGATCATCGCGCAGCACACCCGAGGACTCGTCCACCTGAAAACCGCGGGTACGAGCTATTTGGAGGCCCTGCGGGCGATTGCTACAATCAATCCCCTCCTCTTCCGTGAGATCTGGAACTTCGCACGAGGAAGATATGAGAAGGACAGAACAACCTATCACGTATCTGGTGAATTGGACAGGACGTCCGCTTCCTCAGAAATTGAGGACACTGGGCTACCCGAGCTACTGGAGCAGTTCGATGCCCGCCAGGTCTTGCACGTTACGTTCGGATCCGCGCTCGACGAGTTCGGCGAACACATCAGAGAGGCGCTATCATCCAACGAGACAGTCCACTACGCAGCAGTGAAGCAGCACTTCGTCAAACACTTGACGCCGTTTCTGAGATAGTGCCGACGCTGACACAACGAGAAGGACAATGAGCACGCCGGCACAACGTATGCCGGCGTGCTCATTGACTCTAGCACTGTACGATGGGTTGACTAGAGGTGAAGCCCTTTGTCCAGATAGATAGGATTGGTAATGGCAACAACGTCGCCAGCGACGTTGCGCATCTCAGCCACTACCCAACGATGCACCATCAACTCAACTGTACGCGCACCCTCCACTTCGGCTGACCAGGTCCGGCGCACATCCCCATCGGCCACAAGCCTCAACACACCATCCGCGGGAGCTCCTTCCCAGGCGAGCGTGAATATCGCCACATGGTCGGTCGTGGTCACAGCATCGCCCATCATCGCTATGCTTCCATCAGGCCGGGGCATTCCGATCCACAGCCGCGGGCCATTGCTCAGCAAAACGTGACCACTGCGAATCCCTTCGACGAGTCCGTGGGCGGAGAGCTCGCTAGCGTAGACCCAGTTGAAGCACGGGTGTCCCTCGTAGGCCCTCGCGTCGTGCACATCCGTCCCAGCCGTAGCGGGCAGGCGACGTCCGGAGTTCAACCAGGCATACCAGAGCTGCAAGGTCTCTTCATTCCGGGAGTCCGGGCTCGCCCAGGGGCCATTCCAGACCTCTACAGCATCGACCCCGCCGGGCATGAACTGGCCGAACAGCCACTTGCATCCAGTACACATCGGGTCGCCAACGGCTGCAGGATGCGCAATAACAAACAGGGCGTCTCGCGCGTGCACCTCATTGACCACGTCCCGCAGTTGACGCCCGTTGCGCCCCACTCGCCAGTCAAACCAGTCAGACACTCCCAGGCTGAGCGCATGGCCATAGTAGGTTGTCAGCTCCATTCCGGGCACGATCACAAGGTCACTGCATTCTTGTGCAGCACGATCAGCGAGTTGGGTTGTGTTATTGTGATCGGTCAGTGCGACGAAGTCAAAGCCGGCATGTCTGACCATCTCCAACAGAGCCGAGACAGACAGTTCACCATCGGAGTGCCGCGTGTGGGTATGCAGGTCTCCGCGGTACCAACCGGTCCCGTTGCGAGCCGCGGATGAGACCACTGAAGGCTCACCGCCAGCATCCCTTGCACCATTATCGCGCAGTTGTACCTGAAGACGGAAGTCGACTGGATCCCCAGGCAAAACCATATACGTTTCAATCTCCACCGTCCAGACACCGGGCGGCAGCGCGCCCGCGAAGAATCCATCGCTCGCTTCGTGCACACCGATGTCGAGCTGCTTGTGATTGCTCGGACCATGGCAGAAACCGCGGAACACATCATCGGGCGCATACAGCGACAGAGCCAACGTGTTGCTCAGCTCGCCAACCTGTCTCGGTTCAAACTGAAAGTCGATGTGAATTTCCTCTGTCCCCGCAGGCAGGTCGAACGCAAACGGAACATAGCGCTTGGTGTCTTCGGCTGTAAGTGTTCCCGTGAACTCGTAGTCAACCAAGTTAGTGCCTTTCGACAATAATATGTCAGGACCTCATTCAGCTATCGAGGTTGCGTCTGCGGCGTGGTCGACAGCCGGGCTTCGAGCAGAGATGAATCCCTCGGCACGCAGGATGCCCGCAAAGGCCTGTCGCGCATCCGACACGGCCTCAGCGCGCCACTCCGGCTCGCTGGGTATAAACATATCTCGGAAGGCCATTGCGACCTGATCCCGCACATCCGTATTCGCCACGCCGTGCCAATGAGCTTGATTCTCCAGAATCATCGTGCGAAGGCTTTGCACGGTCGCCGAGAACGAAGTGCCCAGTGTACCAAACTCGAAGCTTGTGGCGTAGAGATCCCTGTCGGGGAAATGCTCCTTCACCATATTGTACATATAGTCAATCATGTCTCCGTGAATAGAATAGAACTCCTCAGGGTTGGCCTTGAGGACACGGGGGTAATCGAACGCTTCCTCGAGCTCTCCAGTATGTCGGGGCTCGAGTGGCGAATTCACAACACTCATCTGATACCGAGGCCCAAAGCCCGTATGGATGTCCAGATGCAGGATTCGTCTATACTGCTGAACGTGCGCTCTATAGAGTCCCATCAGAACGCGCACCTCCTCCTGGCATGCATCACCACCATAGTAGATCCCCTTCGCGAAACGATACTGCCCAAGGAGGGACGCGGCACGCAGCGCTGCCGGACCGGCCGTGATCATAGTCCACAGGAGACGCATCGTGAAGCCGAGTTTGCTGAGCGATGCCTTCCGGACGGACCGTTGGGGGTTCAGGAAGGGGTTCAGTCGGTCGTAGTCCGGGTTGACGGCGGGATCATACAGAGTCGCCCCAGGAGCCTCGGCCTCTGAAGCACTCCAGATGAAGTTGCGGTTCAGATCCACGTTGTTGCGGTTCGTTCGCCGCTTGTGTTTCATCCCCCATGGATTGATGGCGTGAACCAGCAACAGGCCCGTATCTCTGCGATCGAATAAGGGTAAGAACTCCTGCATGAAGAGATGCAGCATAGCAGCGCCGACGTACCCCTCAATGCCATGCTCACCCGTAGTGAACAGCAGCAACTTGCTATTCCGCTCAACCCCAGGCGCCTCGATCCAATCGATCGTGAGGTCCTCGTCAGCCGCTATGCGGTGATTGTCCAGCTTCGCGTCAGGCCAGACCCGGCGCACAAGGTCAGCATCTCGCCGAAACATATCGCGGGATTCCTCATAGGCCTCTGGAAACCAGGTTATTACATCCGACATTGTCCCCTCCTAGAATGGTCCGTAGTTGATGGCAACCCCCAGCCCCAGAAACGCAACAGTGATCACCAGCACGCCGATCCAAAGCTTCAGCGTCCACTTAATCCACCTGGAGTAGCTCACCGCGGTCAGTCCCAGGCAGATAAGAAGAACGGGGTTCGTGGGGTAGGCCATATTCGAGAATCCATCGCCGAAGCAATACGCCGTCACCGTAACCTGGCGCGTAATCCCCACTAGATCGGCCAGGGGCAGCACAACCGGCATGATCAGAAACGCTTTGGCCGAGGCCGAACCGATGAAGAACTCAACGAACAGCGCTAGGCCGTAGACCATCAATACCGCTGCAAAGGAATTGGTGCGAGAGAATGACTGAGCAGCGCTGTGCAGAATCGTGTCCATAACGCCAGCCTGCACAATGATGTGTTTGACACTGGCCGCCATCAGGATCAGCGGAATGCCCGGGGCGATCCCAACAACGCCTTCGCCAAGGAACCGGAGGACCTTATCGATCTCAGTCCCAGCGAGCAGTCCGGCCCCAACCCCTCCGATCAGGAACAGCAGTCCCACCAGTGGTAATGCCACGGCCGACACAGCCGCGATGAACGGGGTCGCCACCAACACGGCCAGAATCACCAGGAAGCAGCCCAGAAACCAGAGCAGTGCCCTGCGCAGATACCGCGGATCACCACCCTGGACAGTCATTGCCTGACTGTCGGCATCTTCGGCGCCAGCCGGCAACTCAGACTCCGGGTTGTTCCCTCGCGCGTTGATGCGATCAACTCGGCGTGCATACCGTACCAGAAACAACGCCAGGATACCATACATCACGAGGAATATCGGAATTCGAAACCACGCACCGGAGAAGAGCGGCAGGCCGGCAATCCTCTGAGCCACGCCAATAGTGAAAGGGTTTGTGATCGCCGCCGAGAACCCGATGTTGGTGGCCAGAATGCTCATCCCGAGGCCTATGAGCGGATCCCATCCCAGCATAGAGGCCAACGCGACCATCAGCGGAACCAGCGGGACAACCTCCTCGAAGATACCGAAAAACGCTCCCTGTAACATGAACACGAACGATATGACCAGCAGGAGCAGATACCGGCGCCCACCGAAACGTTCGATCACGCGTCCGATGGCGGATCGGAGAATCCCGCTTCGATCTAGGACGCTGAAAGCGCCTCCAACCATGAGCAGAAAGACAATGATGACTATGATCGTCAGCCCATCTGGTCCCCACAAAACCTCGATAGGAGCGCTGAACCAACGCCAGAACGGATAGTCTGACTGCGCCATCCTCTCGTAGGATTGAGGGAGGATCACCTCGCGCCCATCCTGAAGCATGCGGTCATACCGGCCCGGCGGCGCCGTACGCCCGAGAATCCCCGCCACGAGCATGAGGCCCAGCAGAATGACGAATGCCTGTATGAACGACTTCCTACCGATCTGAACGCTTGTTGTAGATTCCATAGATACTCCCCCCAGCATTTCTCGTCTGACCCGCCTGTCTATTGACGTGGGGCAAGTGTGTCAGCGAATAGAATCCCACTCCCCGCCACCGGCCTACAGGGAAGAATCGACACCGGCTTGTTGAAGGGCTCGTAGTATTGCCTGGTCAGAGTCCTTGTGAGCTCGGGCAGGGCAGACTGATGAACCAGGACCATCATACACCCTCCGAGACCGGCCCCAGCCAACTGTGCACCCACAACGCCATCGACCGAGAGTGATATGTCGACCATTCGGTCGATCTCAGGCACACTACAGCGGTACCCTCCCGGCTGCCACTGCAACTGAGCCCGCAATACGCGAGTTGGGTCACCGCTCTCCAGATCTTCGATCAAGTCAAGCAGGTACCCGTTGGACGTCTGTGAATCATAGGGCTGCATCGTCCCAGTTGGATCGAGATATGCGACGCGATCACCGTTGTGAGAAGCATTCATCAGGTCCCCGATCCCCTGGATAGCACCCGCCTTCAACACATCAACGAAGAGGCGCGCGCGCTCGAACTCGGCGAGACCAAAGAGGACCACGCCACGAACGGAGTAGGAATCACCCTCCGACAGTGCGTGCATGGAGAAGATGGGCTCCAGATTATCGTCAGGCAACAGAGACTGCAATTCATCGCGTGTCGCACACTCAGGCAGACGCAACAAGATCCTGTAGATCCAACTCAGCGGCACGCCAAGAGTGCGCACATTCACATCGCGCAGGTGGTGCAGGAGAGGCGCAAACTGAGGATACAGTTTCCGGATCAACTTGAAGCCAATGCAATAACACGCAATACGGTGGTTGAACTGATCTCTGGCGCCCGCTGTCTTCTGAGCCTGGATTCCAGAGTTGCATACGGCCAGTACATAGTCTTCCGGGAACGACACGCTGTCCTGTACAGCGAAATCGAAAAAGGCCACTTGCACGACCTTGCCCATCTGCCCCATCTTGATGGCGGCGTGGTCAGCGCTGCCGCCCCGTGTGCCCACGAACCATTCTCCTTCTCCACACAGGTCGACGAACTGCGCCGGAAAGGTGTTCAACCGGTTGATGCCCACCATAGCTTCAGCCGTCGCGACAACCAGGGCGGATGACGAACTAAGCCCTGCAGCTAGGGGGATGTTGCCGCTGACGACAACATCCATCCCCCGCAATTTGCGTGTCGGGAACTGCTTCTGCAATCGGACAACCGCCGCCTTTGCGTACTGCGCCCAGTCGCCACCCTCCCGAGCAGCCATTTCCGACACCTTCTGACTGTTCACGAGAGACAGCCAGTCCGTCCAGGGCAACTCGGCGACCAGCTCCCCAACACAGAACTGGCGTTCAGGGAATCGATCTCGGTCGCGGTTCCAGAGTCGGACTTGATCATCCTCGCGGGGATGGACAACCATCAGTGTCTCGCGACCGATCGTCATCAGGTTACAATTGCCTCCTTGATGATCAATGTGCCGGCCCATCACATTCACTCTACCCGGGGAATGCACCAACAGCACCGGCTGATCCCATCCAAGCAATGCGCCCGCGTACTCCAACACATCGGCGTAGGCGCCAGCACGCTCGTTGATCAGGCTGGCATCATCACCATAAGAATCGGCAAGCTCTCTCCAAAGCATCAGATCACCGGTTGCACCATCGCCAAGAACGTGTCCGAAGGCGGCCAACCAGTCTGACACCGGGCGGAGACCCGCACCCATCGACAAGACCGCCCGCTGGTGTTTCTTGGCCTGGATAGCAGCCTCGATCTCCAGCAACTCAGCCGGATCATTGAATGCCATCACGTCGTGTGGGTTCTTGACTCGCAGCGCCCGGACACGGAAACGCGTCCGGCCCTCCTCACGCGCCTGAGCAAGTACTGTGATCAGGTCCGAGAGGTATTCCTCCTGTTGTGCGTTGTCCCGATTCAGACGCGATAGCGCGTAGCGCAGCGCTGAGATCCGCACCAGGTATATGGAGTAGTTCGCATAGGGAGTCTCCAAGATCTGGTCCGGCGTCAGATCCACACGAACGCCCGACGGGGTGGTGAACGTGAAAGACGTCTTCTCGATCGGAACAAGGTCCTCCACGTCCGATGCAGTCAATTCACGGCCCTCAATGGCGACTGCTTGCCAGAGGTCACCAAAAGCGAGAGCCGCCTTCTCATCACTGAAATGCGCTCCAATGCGCTGTAGCAGCTCCACGCGGGACAGGGGATGCTCTGCATCGGCAGTCTCACGAACCTCACGGTATAGCTGTCGTTGCCAGATGTCACGTGCTTCCACATTGCCCAGCACAGCGCCATCAGCCGAGAACACCACATGGCCCGGATCTGAGCGCCGCTGCTTGGGACCAACGAGGAAAGCCAGGTCGCAATGCTGTCCATAGAAGAGATCGAAAAGCCGCTGCAGAACCAACGGCTCCACCACGCGATCTCCCGTAACGATCAGAACGTCCGCTTCATCGGTTAGCGAGTCGAGCACCCGGACGCCCTGCCGGGTCGCGTGTGCCGTCCCCAGTTGCTCAGCCTGATACGCAAAGAGGATACCCTCATGCTCACGCCCGACTGTCTCGATGACCTGACCGGCCATAGCCCCCACAACCACAATCTGGTGGGGTATTCCGGCGGCTTTGTACACGGAGAGAGCGCGGTTGATGGCTGGACGTCCATCGATGGGGAAACAGACCTTGTGGGTATCGGCAGAACGCATGCGCGTCCCCTTGCCCCCAGCCAGTACGATCGAGTACTTCGGTGTTCTGCCACTCATATCCTATTCGCCGTCTTGCTCCTTCTACAAGGTTTTCGACCGATCGCGGGCCTGCCGATACACGTCCAACGCCCTCTCACGGGCCTGCCGATGGTCGACAATGGGAGCAGGATAGTGTCGCCCCACGACACATCCGCAGTCTTCCTGTACAAGAGGCGGCATCTGCCACGGTGCATGAATGTAACGCGTCGGTACATCGGCCAGTTCGGGCGCCCAGCGGCGTACATAGTCGCCATTGGGGTCGAATTTCCGGCCCTGCACAACCGGATTGAAGATTCGAAAGAAAGGTGCAGCGTCCGTGCCGGTCCCTGCTACCCATTGCCATCCACCATTGTTCGCTGCAAGATCACCATCGACCAGTTGCTGCATGAAATACCGTGCACCGTGACGCCAATCAACCAGCAGATCCTTGACCAGGAAAGAAGCGGTGATCATGCGCGCACGATTGTGCATCCATCCTGTCCGAAGCAACTGGCGCATACCCGCATCGACGATAGGATAACCGGTGCGCCCCTCACGCCAGGCCGCAAAGACGTCCTCGTCATCTTGCCACGGGACAGCGCGTAGGTCGGGACGGAAACTCTGAACCAACACATCTGGGAAGTGGTAGAGAATATGGCCGTAGAACTCGCGCCAAATCAGCTCGTCGATCCACGCATCAATCGCCCGACGCGCTTCGGCGTTGGGAGCGCGTAGATACGAATCCATCGCCTCGGAGATCGCCTGGCGTGCCGAGAGTATGCCAAGATGGAAGTAGGGCGAGAGGCACGAGGTCCCGTCAAGGTCCATCCTGTCCCTCATCGTTGCGTAATGATGGATGGGCGGTGTATCACCCGCAATGAACGCGCTCAGCGCCCGATGGGCAGCGTCCTCACCAGCCTCCCAGGTCCCACTCGCAGAACGAGGGGGAGACGCCGGTATAGGGCATTGCGCGATACCCTGAGGTGTGCGGATGCACTCCGGTGTATCTATCGGCCAGTCCGGTGGAGAGAGTGGGAACATCCGTGTTCGCCACGCGCGCTTGAAGGGAGTGTATACAGTGTATGGCAGCCCATCCGACTTGACCACATCGCCCGGTGGTACCAGTACCGAGCTGCCAATCAGCCTCAGGGGGATCGTCTGCCCTACCTGCTCATCCCGCCGGCGGGCGTACGGCGAGAGATCGGACTCCGCATAGACACAGCCTGCGCGACACTCATCGATCAGCAGCTTGAGTTGTTCTACCGGCGGTCCGTAGCGTACCACCAGGTAACTACCTCGAACCCTGAGACTGCTATCCAACTGCCGTAACCCACTGAAGAGAAACGCCAGCCGGGATGGCCCTACGTCGGGCGCTTTCAGAATTTCGGGATCGAGGACGAATACTGGAACCACATAGCGTGCAGCATCAAGAGCGGCCCAGAGCGCCCGATTGTCACTCAGGCGTAGATCACGCCTGATCCACCAGATGGCTGTTTCCATAACGGCCCTGTCGCTGCAATGTATTCAAGCCACGAAACGGCAGAACGTGATGCGCTGCCCTATCCTGATGCGCGAATGGTCAAGATCGAGGTGCCTGCATCATATCTCAGGACACTCTCCTGTCAAGTGATCTACCTCTAGCGGATCGCGCGGCAGTGTGCAGGTCGTCCAGCTTGCTGGAGTCCGAATCCCATCTATACTTTCACCCAAAGGCTATCTGGAGAGGTAGATGCTGGTGTGGCAGAATAATCGACTCAAGCTCGTTATGTTAGTTGTCGTGCTGGCAGTCGTCGCTGTGGGGGCTGGGTTGATCGGCCTTCAGACCACTTACGCTGAACGGATTTACCCAGGTGTCACAGTTCAGGGTGTGAGCGTGGGCGGCCTCACAGTACAGGAGGCCACGTCCCGCCTGACTGAACGTCTCACGGATCCCAGGGATCTGGGAATCGAGCTATTGGTGGGTGAACATACGTGGCGTCTCAGTTGGGCCGATGTCGGCATGCGCTACGACCATCAACGTACGGCGGAGGCTGCCTACGATGTCGGCCGACGTGAAGTGTGGTTCCAGCGCATGCGCCTGCTCGCGCCAATTGGCGCACGGTCTCTCCATCACATTGAGCCGGAGGTCATTCCACCGGACCCCGAGCGAATTCGTTCGTTGCTGCAGAGGGCGGCGGCCTTGGTCGACGTAGCCCCCTCGGAAGCCGAGCTCCATCTGACCGCTCAGGCGATCACCGGCGCATCGGGACGCGCTGGACACAGGCTGGACGTTGAGACTGGGGTGACCCAGGTCGTCACAGCCTTGATGAACAGGCGCCAATCGGTGACATTGAGTCTGCGAGTAGTGCCCCCTAAGCTGAACGAGCCCGAGCCAGCGCGCTCGCAGGCCAGCTCCCTGTTGCTCCAACCGTTCATACTCGAGGCTGATGATCCAGTTACAGACTACGCTGAGGAGTTCATCGCCACACAGGAGGAAGTGGTCAGGTGGCTGCGACCGGTAACCGAGCACACTGGCGACAGCGCCCGTCTGGTCCTGCACGTTGATGAAGCAGCGGTGCGGAACTGGCTCTCTGGGGTCGCATCACAGAGTGGCCCTCAGCAGGAGCTAGATGTGAGCGAGACACTGACTCGCACTATCGCTGCACTCGAATCCGGCAGACATGTCGCTATCGCCCGGTTTCAGCATCCGGAAGGGATCTATGTGGTACAGCCTGGAGACAACATGTTTGACATTGCCTACAACCATGGGTTCCCGCTCTGGCGCTTCACGGAAGCCAATCCCGATGTCGATCCCGAAGCTTTGGAGATCGGCATGCAACTTACCGTCCCTTCATTGGATGTGCTGCTTCCCGAGCCGATTGCGCCGGGCAAACTGATCGAGATCAACCTGACACAGCAACGCCTGCGTGCATATCAGGATGGCGATCTGGTGTTTGACTTCACATGTTCCACGGGCATGTCCAGCACACCGACCATCGCAGGGCAATTCCAGGTGCTATTCAAGGAGGAGTCGGCCTTCGCCGGGAGATGGAGCCTCGATATGCCCTACTTCATGGCCATCTACCAGGAAGGGCCGGAGTTCTTCAATGGGATCCACGAGCTGCCGATCACAGCCAGCGGGCATCGGATGTGGGCCAGTGCGCTGGGATGGCCAGCATCGTATGGATGTGTCATTCTGGATGTGGGTGATGCGGAAGCGTTGTACAACTGGGCGCCTGTGGGAACGCTGGTCCGCATCGTCGGCCAAGCTCCCCGCCCTGTGGAGCCCGATGTGCAGCCACAAGAGGAGATGGAGGTGATCGAACCACCGCCCCCCGACTGATCCACGATCAGCCCGTGCTCGTTTCCGTGCTGAGAGTGGGCCCCGAGGGTTCTTGTCAAGTGCACACCGTGCGGTTACAATAGCGCGCGTGGATTCACACTGTCGCACCTATCGGTTGATGCTGGGCTTGGTCGTAGTCGCCTACCTACTGCTTGGCGGGCTCTACGCGATTCACACGCCGCCTTGGCAGGTCCCTGACGAACCGGCGCACTACAATTACATTCACGGGATGTTGGAGAGACGTAGGCTGCCGGTTCTGGAGGTCGGGGACTATGATCAGGACCTCCTGGGTCAGCTCACCTCGGAACGCTTTCCCCCTGAGCTGCCCACTCACACGCTCGAGTACGAAGATCACCAACCTCCCCTGTACTATATGTTGGCCGCACCGCTCTTCTGGCTCTCTGGGGGCAATGTTCTGGTCTTGCGTTTGTTCTCCGTTGGTCTTGGTGCAGGCATACTCATCCTCGCATATCGTACGATACGGATACTCTTTCCGGCTCGCCCCTACCTGGCTGTGAGCACGGCCGCACTGATCGCGTTCATTCCTCAGCACCTCGCGATGATGGCCGGCGTCAACAACGATGTCCTGGGTGAGTTGATGGTCGCTGCCATTCTGTGCACCCTGATGGACTACATCGTGCATCACAGGGATCGAGCATGGTGGGTGGGAATACTTCTCGGCCTCGCCTTGCTGACGAAGACGACGGCCTATCCCATGATCGGAGTAGCTGTCTGTGCGGTGCTCATCCGATGGTATCGGGACCGGTTGGGGTGGCGATGGATTGCACGTCAGGCGGTCTGGTTCCTTGGGCCGGCACTGATGGTATCTGCGCCGTGGTTTGCCCGCAATGGGCTGGTGTATGGTTGGACCGATCCCTTTGGCCTGGGCCGACACACACAGGTCGTCGAGGGCCAGCCGAGATCATCCGAGTGGTTGGCCAACTACGGCTGGTTGGGGCTTACCCAAAGGCTGGTTCGCACGACATTCCGCAGCTTCTGGGGACAGTTCGGTTGGATGGGCGTTGTGCTACCAGTCTGGGCCTACAGGATGCTCGGGGTCACATCGGCGCTGTGGGGGGTGGGATTCATCTGGTGGCTTCCGGATTTCCGGCGTCTGACAGCGCCGCAAAAGGCAGGGCTTGCAGTGCTGGCCGTCTCGGCGCTTCTCACTGTTCTGGCGTTTCTGTGGTACAACCTGACATTCGTGCAACATCAGGGCAGATATCTGTTTCCGGCGCTAATCCCTGTTGGCTTGGTGATCGCGCTGAGCATCGAAACCTGGGGAAAGCTACTACCTGTCCCAGCGCGCGCCCCAGTGACAATCGCACTCTTCGTGGGGCTGGCTGCGTTCGACGTGTACTGCCTGTTTCGCGCGATTGTGCCTGCTCTAGCGCGATAGGTAACCGGTGAACGGGCTGCTGGAACCGGGCAAGGTCGATGCTGTTGTAGCGGAAGCCTGTGGCCGCACTCAACGTATCAGATTGGGCGCCAGTATCTTTCCGCTGGTGCACTCTGTCCGACCTGTTCAGCATAGCGCCGGATAGCGGAACGCATTTCCCCTATACTAGTCCAGAACGTACTGAGCTGGGAACGATAGCAGGCAATGGCGGAGGCCTTGGCCTCCAATGCGTGTTCGGAGAGCCAGTGGATGTCTGCTCGCCAATCTCCTGGGTTGAGCTTGCTGCGGACTGTCCCCTCGTCTTCAGCGTAGGGATAGTCTTCGTAGAACAGAACGCGGCCAAGATTCTCCACCGCTTGTCGCACAATCTGATGGTCCACGTGATTCCCGGCGCCCAGGGGAGCGTAAACGGCACTCCATTGCAGATGGGGCAAGGACGTCAGTCGTTCACGAATCTCCGCAACCAGAGCTTCCTCCTCAGGATGGATTGGTCCCCACAGCGACTCCTCGCTAGCATAGGGGTATTCACCACTTGAGATTTGTCGATAGATACAGTCCGTGTACGGCCAGTGCACTGCCTGCGCGCCCAGTGTCGTCATGGCCTGGAGGTCTTCGAGACGACGCGCCGCTGCGGCATCTCCTGATTCTTCCCAGCGTGCGTGCAACTGACGAGCGAAAGGGGATAGCCTGAGCTCCGGGCGGGGACCGCCAGCAAATACGGTGACAACCAGAACTCTCTCACCCATCTGAGTCTGACGCCAAATGCGACCGCCACAAGACAGGACTACATCATCCAGATGCGGTGAGACATAGATGTGATCATAGCTGTGGGTTGCAACCATCGTGTCCAGGTCCCGAGTTCGGTGTTGATCGCCCACCAGGAGGTGGACAAATCACATTGGTAACCGCATCCAGTCTGACTGACCGGGCCTGAGTAAGTGCTTGCACATGCCACCTGATTGCGGTATAATCCTCCGCTGTTGGACATCGTTGGGAGGTCACGTCGTATGCCGTTGTACGAGTATGAGTGTCAATCCTGTGGTATGCGATTTGAGCGTCTGCAGCATATCAATGACGATCCGGTGCAAATATGTCCCGAATGCAGTGGGCAGGTTCGCCGTCTGATTCAGCCGGTAGGCATCATTTTCAAGGGTTCGGGTTTCTACGTTACCGATAATCGTGCCAAGAGCTCGACATCGGGGAAATCGACCGACACACCGTCGAGCAAGTCAGAGCAGAGCAAACCAGAGCCTAAGAGCGAGACAAGCTCCAGTTCTTCGAGCGACTCGAAGAAAGACGACTAAGCAGCTACCACTTCGTCAGTTCCGTACGGGCGTGGCTTGCAGCCACGCCCGTACTGTTATCCAGGCGCTAGAGCTGGAATCCCCCGTCGGCGCGGATGATCTTCTGGGTGTAATCAGTCACGTACTTGAACAGGCTGTCTCTCAATGCCTGCCACTTGGATGAGGCCAACGCCCGACGCATGCTCAGCAGATCGTTGGCGACCCCACCTGTGAGAATCTGTGGCGGGTCACCGTACTGTGTATACCATGCGTCGGTTATCTTGATTCCAAGCTCGGCAAGCCCCGGGCTGAATTCCTTCACAATGAACTCGAAGTACTCGTCCTCAAACCCCGGGCGGATGTTCCACGACATCAATAACTTGAACATAATCGACTCTCAGAAATGGCGAGACTGTTCCTGCCGAATCGCTACGACGATCACTCGATACCACGGACTCAAGGACATCCGATGATACGCATCTCTTCCCTGGCTTGAGTAAGCCAATCCTCCGGCGGGCTCAGTTCTATGAAAGCCTGGTAAGCGTCGCAGGACTGGGCTGCGTCACCGCTGCGAGCAAAGGCCTCCGCCAACGCAAAGTGGGCCTCGGGTGAGCTCGGGAGCTGTGTGAGAGCGTTCCGGAGCATCTCGATGGCGGCCCCATAATCTCCTTCCTGCATCTTGACGTGGGACATCCCGATCAATGCCTCCGGCATGTTCTCGCGCAGCCTCAGTGCGGCCTCAAACTCAGCAACTGCCGCCTCCATCAGGTCCACATCCGCCCCTGTAGGACTCGACAGAGCAGTCACCAGGTAAGTAGCTCCGAGCTGGTAGCGTGTGTCGGCGTCATCAGGGTCAATCTCAAGTGCGGCTTCAAACTCAGAGATCGCTGTGTTGGGATCCTGTAGCTGGAAATAGGTCACCCCAAGATTGTGGTGGGCTGCAGCATTGCCAGGGTCCAGCTCCAACACCGTGCGGAACTCATCCGCCGCCTTAAGCAAGTCGCCGCTCTGGTTGTAGGCTTGTCCGAGCAGAAAATGGGCTTCGCTGTCCTGTGGATTCTCCGCGACCACTGTCTCCAGATCCGCTATCGCGCCAACCAGATCGCCTTCCTCAATCTGCCGGCGAGCGGTTTCAGTCAGCTCATTGTGTGGTGATTCTACCTTGGCCCCCAGGTTGCCTGTTACCCAGAGCGCACCCAGAGCAATCCCGGCTGTCACAACAACGCAGCCAAGCACCCATCCCCAGATGGGGAGTCCCCGCCAGCGTCTCTGAGCACTGCGCCACATGGGTGACCCCGACATCCTACCCCCCGTTACGGATCTTGGGCTGCAGGACAACGACTTCGGTCTCTTCCGAGAATCCTGTCTGTGTCGTCTTGAAAGACTCCTGACTCTCCACTTCCTCAGTCCCCATCTCTTTGAGGAAACGGCCCAAGGTGCCCAGTTTGAGTTGAAGCTCGGGTATCTTGTAGTACATTGGGATCACGACACTGGGCTCAAACAGGCTGATGACCTCTGATGCCTGGTCAGGTGTCAGGCTGCCTCCACCGCCGACCGGTATCAATAGAATATTGACAGTGCCCAGATCTTCTACTTGCGATTGTGTGGGCACGTGGCCCAAGTAGCCCAAGTGGCATACAACTGCCCCACCATAGTCAAAAGTGTATATGATGTTCTGGCCGCGAACTGCCCCTCGCTTGTTGTCTGCAAACGTGGGTATGCCTGTGATGAAGACGCCGCCGATCTCATACTCGCCCGGACTATCCAGCACCCTGAATGGCCCCCTGACACCCGATACATCTCGACACACCGGGTCGTTCATGCTCACGGTAACCACATCCGCACGTGGACGAGGAAGCGAGAACCCTACCTCAGGCGGGTAGGGATCGGTCACGAGACTGGCATAGCCACGTTCGTTCAACCGGAAACAAGTCTGTCCGTACCAGATGATTTCCATAGACCATCCCTTGATGCGCTTTCAGTTGGGGCAATTATACTCACAGTAGAGCGATCTGCCAAATACTGCCGCGCTAGTGAGTGCGGATGGCCACCGTGGTGTGTGCTGTGATGACGAGGAGGTGACGGCGGGTTGACACCTGGATGCTGGTGGCCGGGCCGATCGGGGACAAGTCTGACGCGCATGAGTGCCGCGCCGGTGGCGTAGCAAGGGCTTGCGCAGACCCTCCGACACCTCGATTAGAGAGGGTCTGGCAGGCTGGGATTCAGTATTCCTACCGGATCGAATGTCTGCTTGATGGAGCGATGTAACCTGGCACAAAATCGTCGATTGTGTCCAGTCTGCCCCAGCAATCCGTTGCCCTCAGTCAATCGATTGTGTGCAAGCAGACCGCCGCGTGCTAGAATGGCGTCTCTGGCGGCCTGCCGAATGGTCTCGCATTGTGCCTGCCTGGCTAATGGAGATGGGTCAGGAGTCTGCGTTGCCAGATACGTGGTCACGAGTGTCGTCCCATGCCGGTGCACATTGGACAGGTGAGTCATCAGATAGCCTGTACCGCTGCCAGTGGTCGCGATGGCGCCGCTCAGAGCCCCTCTGACCGACTCATACAGCTCACAGACGTCTGACCATGAGCTGGAGGCAGTCACAGTGTCTACCATGATTCCACGAGCTATCATCTCGTCACGCAGGTAGGGTTGACGATACAACTGACATTCCCAGAATCTATCGGCGCCCTTCAATGATACAGCCCCCCCATGCCCGCTGCAGATCGCGAGCGTGATGCTCCATTGTTGCTTGAGCCAGTCCGGTTCACCCTCGAACCCTGCGATCAAGAGCACGTCCTCGGAGGATAGGCCCTGTGATGAGATGAGGGAGGGCCGCCTGCCCAAAACGCCTGGCAACAGGCCCTTCCGTGTACATCTCTCGGGCACTGTCAGTGCCAGTATTCTAGCTTCCAGGGGGTCTGCTAGGTGCAGGGTAGCAGGGCGCAAATGGTTGCTGAGCACTATCTCACGACATGCGGCCACGCCGTCCTGCCAGTTCGAAAACCGAACAATGCGGTAATCACGGGCATTGGGCAGTCGATGAATTCGCATGAGGGCTTCCACAATGACGCCATAACTGCCCTCTGAACCGATCAGGAGATGCAACAGACTCGGACCAGGCTCAGTGAAGTGGACTGCTCCAGTCTCAACCAGGCCTGTGGGCGTCACCACTTTGATGGCCTGTGTCAGTCTGTCGATCCCCCCGTACAGGATGGCGCACCGGCCAACAGACCGTGTGGCAATCCAGCCACCCAGGGTCGAGAGCTCAAAAGACTGGGGGAAATGACCCAGCGTGAACCCCTCGCTGTTGAGACACGACTCGATTTCCGGACCGGTCGCGCCTGCCTGGATGCGTGCCGTCATCGACTCGGTGTCCACAAAGAGGACCTGCGAGAGCCGCGCCATATTCAGCGTAATCACCGGTCGGTCACTTCGCGTACACTCGACACCCCCAGTGAGGCTGGTGCCGCCACCGAAGGGAATGACGGCGATCCCCCGTTCACTGGCCCACGTCAAGACAGACGCGATCTGGCTTGGATCAGAGGGATAGACGACTGCGTCAGGCGGATTGGGAACATATCCGGCGCGCATGCGGACCAGGTCACCATACGATTTGCCGTATGAGTGGGCCAGGCGGGTAGGATCATCGGTTCTGACCGCTTCATCCCCCAGAATGCTTCGCAGCGAGCTCGCCAGAGGCGCATCGAGATGTGAGCTGCACAGATGGACATCGTGGAGCGGCGCGGGGGGGCACTGATGATTCGTGGAGCTCTGCGGGATTCGAAGCCATTTCTGGAGGGCTGGCCACAGGTCAGGGCAGTCATCCAGGCCGTGCGCTGGTGCTAGGACACCCCAACCCCACCATCGTGGGTTTGTGTTGATCGTTGGCAATCGGGCTACCCTCGCTGATGCAATCGAGCAGGGTAAGTCCCCGCAATTGTATGATGCTAACTGGCGCGGGTAACAAACCCTGCCCCAAGACGTGCTACTATTCTAGTGGCACACTATGGAGGTGTCAATAGGAACAACGGCCTACTCACCAGCCCCCCGGGCGCCCCGAGCATCAACCTGATGCAGAGCAGACGCTCGCCGTTACGTCTTGACACTGCACTGCCTCCGTGCTATTCTAGCTGCAGATTAGTCAAGGGCATTGGAGGACCCCGTGGTGGATGAGCATCTTGTCGTTGGAATCGATCTGGGCGGTACCAAGATCAGCACCGCGTTGGTAACCGGTACGGCGCAGATCGTCGCTCGTGATTACCGGGAGACGCGCGCTTCCGACGGGCAGGACGCAATTATCGATCGGATGATGGAGGCGTCACGCCTCGTTATGGCACAGGCTGGGGTCGCGCCCGATCGAATCGCGGCGGTGGGTGTTGGCTCTCCAGGGCCGCTCGATATTGAGGCGGGCATTGTCAGAGGTGCACCGAACCTCCCAGGCTGGCATTACGTGCCCCTGAAGCAACGCATCGAGGAATCCTTGGGCATTGCCACATTCCTGGAGAACGACGCCAACGCCGCGGCTGTGGGGGAGCACCGTTTTGGTGCAGGACAGGGCGTTGATCATATGATCTATGTCACAGTCAGCACAGGGATTGGCGGAGGGCTGATACTGAACGGCAGCGTCTACTACGGCGTCAGTGGAACAGCGGGCGAGATTGGACACACGACCATACTGGCCAACGGCCCTCGCTGTGGTTGTGGCAATCGTGGCTGTGTGGAGGCATTGGCCTCGGGCACGGCCATTGCCCGCGAGGCGCGTGACGCTGTTGCACGTGGTGTCTCGCCTGTACTCCATCAGATGTGTGAGGGCGACCCGGATCGAATCACGGCTAGGATGGTCGCCGAGGCTGCCGCCCAGCACGATCCAGAGGCGAGCAGGATTATGGATACGGCCATGGAGTACCTGGGTATAGGTATGGCGAACCTTGTGAATCTGTTCAATCCTCAGTTGATTGTCATTGGTGGTGGGGTGGCCAACGTCGGAGACGTGCTTTTCGACCCCGTGCGACGGGGAATCCTGCGCCACGCGCTTCCTGCCGCTTCGCAGGACATCCAGGTAGTCGGCGCGAAGCTCGGCGATGATGTGGGAGTCCTGGGTGCAGCTGCTGTCGCATTGACGCGGATTGGCCTGTAAGATCGGCGACCACTCTGGCCACGGGCGGCCGTGAACGCTGGAGGACTGTATGCGGAAGGTGTCCTATCTAAGCAGAGGTCTGGCTGACGATGCCGTCCAGTGTCAAGCCTGTGAGCATTTCTGCGCGATCGAGGTTGGAGCATCAGGCAGGTGTGGCGTCCGCCGGAACATCGATGGAGAGCTGCACCTCGTCGTATACGGGGAGCCGATCGCGGCCCACGTCGATCCAATCGAAAAGAAGCCCCTCTTTCACTTCCTGCCCGGTGGATCCGTCTTCTCGATAGGCACATTTGGCTGCAACTTCCGTTGTTCGTTTTGCCAAAACTGGCAGATGTCACAGACACGTGACTTCGATGACCAGCGACACATTGGACAGCCGTTTGAGCCCCAGGCGATTGTGGATCTGTGTGTGCGTGACGATATCCCGATGATCGCCTATACATACAATGAGCCGACTGTGTTCTTCGAATACACGTACGACACCGCCAGGTTGGCGCATGAACGAGGCATCAAGAACATCTACGTGTCGAACGGCTATATGTCTGAAGCGGCGCTGAACCGCATCGAGCCTTATCTAGACGCGATCAACGTGGATCTAAAAGCGTTCGATGACGGCTTCTACCGAGAACAGTGTGGGGCCAGGCTGGCCCCAGTCAAACGTAACATTGCGCACATTGCCCAGAATACGGATGTCTGGATCGAGGTGACCACACTGCTCATTCCTGGCCTTAACGACTCCGAGGCGGAGATTCAGGCGATGGTGGAGTGGCTGGTCAGTGTTGATCCCGACATACCGTGGCATATCAGCGCGTTTCACCCAGACTACAAGATGTTGGACCGCCCCCCCACTCCGCATACTTCGTTGATGCGGGCCTATGAACTGGGAAGACAGGCGGGACTGCGCTACGTCTATATGGGCAACGTGGCGGATTCCGAGCGAGGGAGCACACGTTGCCCAGGTTGCGGCCGGTTGTTAGTCCAGCGAGACTGGTATCGGGTACGTGAAGTCTGGCGCCATCGGGGGGTCTGCCCCCATTGTGAACAGAGTATTGCCGGTGTCTGGTCCTGAAGGTCTTAGATCCCAGAAGGAGCACCGAACAAGGAACCCCTTTCATAGGCCAGACTTCACCGAAGGAGGTGTGCGGTGACTGACCTATCTATTCGTCGTCCTGCGGTAGCGGGGCAATTCTATCCGGCGAATCCGGCTCTCTTGCGAAAGATGATCCAGGGTTATCTGGATGAGGCGGTTCTGCCAGCCGATCTCGGACCGGTTCGGGCGATCATCGCACCCCACGCGGGTTACATATACTCCGGCCCGATTGCGGGGTACGCGTTCAAGGCTCTATCCACCATCCCCGACAGGCGCTGGACAGTCTATCTCCTGGGGCCTGCACATCGCGCGTACTTCAGCGGGGTCGCATTGGGGACCTACAGCGCATTCACCACACCGCTCGGAGAAGCGCCTGTTGACGTTGATCGAGTGGCCGAACTGATCGTCCATTCGGACATCTTCGTGCGGGGAAGCGAGGCGCACACGCTTGAACACGCGCTTGAGGTAGAGATTCCCTTCATCCAGACGGTCCTGTCCGATTTCCGTCTGGTACCCATGTTATTCGGCCAGACAGACCCGGGGCGGGTGGCAAGCCATCTCGCCGATTGGCTTGACGATGATGCGCTGATCGTCGTCTCAAGCGATCTGAGTCACTACCTCCCCTATGCGACCGCGGGGAGGCGGGATAGAGCATTGCTGTCGACGCTGATTGCGGGGGAAAGAGAGCGGTTGGAAACCGGAGAGGCCTGCGGCCGCGCTCCTATGGTGACACTGATGGATATTGCCCGGTGCAAGGGTTGGCGACCAATCCTTCTGGACTACCGCAGTTCCGGTGATA
>JAAZAN010000316.1 GCA_012514315.1 Chloroflexota bacterium | reverse complement strand
GATTCTTAAGGTTCCGGTCCTTGACTTCTAATAGCAGGTCTTTCGTGAGTCAACGAATCGGCTTCGGTGTCTTTCTCTCGTGAGTCAACGAATCACTTTCGGTATCTTTCTATCGTGAGTCAACACGACTTATCGAGGCAGCAACCATATAGAGCTAGTTGCTTTAGCAAGCGTGTCGCGAGGATGGCGAAGCCGGATTGATGCGCCAGCGGGTTGCACTATATGGGGATTAAAGTATAATAGACTCGTACCGTTGCGAAGACGTTTGCGCGAATTGGCCTTAGTTCTCTGACCATCGAAGTAGCATCCAAAATAGGCGCCGCGCTCGTTCGCAGGGTACGGGGGTAACAGGTAGTATCGTGCAAGCTGCACAAAAGGACCGCGTGGACCTTCTCACTGTAGGAGATTACGGTCCCCTCGTCATCAGATCCAAACCCTTTTCGCAACCCCACGTCCACTGTAGGGGCCCTGTGGGGCTTCGTGGACGTCCGTTCCCATGGGTCGTTCCCCTTCGGCTTCATCCTATCCTACAAGTGACCTCGCACACGTACCGACAGCGACCGCTCCGATCCCTGGCAGTCACCGGGCAATGGCTCATTGACTGTTATGCTTATAAGCGGCAACCTGTTGGGATGTGCCATGTCGACCATCAGCCAAGCAACATGTCTCAGCAACCAGCCCTGTAATGCCCATGCAGATCAAACGGGCCATGTTCCCGTACGCCCACTATGTAGCGAAACGCCGCGACCGGCTGCTTCATCGATATGAGGACGATCACCAGAGCAGCCATCAGCGTACTGTCCAAGCGCCGATTGACCATGCAAAGTGAAGGGAGACAATGGGAAACCTACGCCGATTAGTCCTGGATGTACTGAAGCCTCTAGAGCCGAGCATCGTCGAGATGGCTCAGCTGCTGGCAGATGTGGAAGGCGTCGATGGCGTCAACATCTCAATCTATGAGATTGACCGCCGCGTCGAGAATGCGAAGATCACGATCGAGGGCCATGACCTCCGTTTTGAGGAGATTGGACGGCTGATCGGCGAGAACGGCGGCGCCATACACTCTATCGACGAGGTAGCGGCAGGAAAAGTACTCATTGAGGACGTAACAACAGCTCAGGACTAGATAGCCCATGGCAGATGCTGACAAACCTCCTGGCCGTTTGGCTCAGGGGATTATTAACTTCCGTGAATATGAACGCATCACCGGCTTCTGGCAAATCGCGCGGCGGGCTCTTGCCAACAACGGATTTGACGGCGTTCTAACTACCCTGGGACTTCTCATGGGTAGCTATCTGGCTGGCGTACGATCGGCGCCCATCGTGATCCGGACTGGAATCTCCACCTCTATCGCAATGGGAATCTCGGGAGCATGGGGGGCCTACCTGGCCGAATCGGCGGAGCGAGGTCGTGAGTTGGCCGAGTTGGAACAGATTTCGCTGACCGATCTGGGTGGCACGAAGATTGCCCGCGCCTCTCGTGCAGCTGTGATCGTTGTTGCGATCGTCGATGGGATGTCGCCGCTCATCGCCTCTCTGATCGTACTGATCCCGATGCTGCTCTCAGAGGCGATCGGCGACATCTCCACCAGCTATGTGCTCTGTATTCTCGTTGCATTGGCCAGTCTTTTTGGGTTAGGCGTGTTCCTTGGCAGCATCGTCGGAGGACGGCTGATCCAATATGGCCTGCGCACAGTCGTCGCTGGAATCGTAGCCATGGCGGCATCATGGTTGCTCGGCGCCACTGCTTAAACGATCTCTCATCTGTTCTGGCGCTGTTTGTGCCCGCCGCCCGCCAGGAGACCCGATAGCGACGCCTTCCTCTGTATGCCCTGCGCACCTTACCCGCTGACCGGGTGTTCTACCTTATGCATCCGTTACAGTCAGCGTGGGGGAGGGCAGTATGGCAGATCAGAGAATAGTCATCGTGACAGACAGTACAGCGTGCATTCCACAGCACGTACTGAATGGCGTGAACGTTCCCGTCATTCCGCTGTGGCTGATCTGGGGTGATGAGCGGTTCAGGGACGGCGTTGATATCGATCAACACACGTTCTATCGACGGCTTCCTCATTCGAAGGTGTTTCCCACAACATCACAACCGTCCGCCGGCGAGTTCATTGAGTTCTTCCAGCAGGGATCAGTGGGAGCAGACGCTATCGTCGGTGCGTTCATATCATCGAAGATCAGCGGCACAGTCCAGAGCGCGCTGGCAGCACAGGATCAACTCAAGCAACAACTCGACATTCGGGTCATTGACTCGCTGTCAACATCCATGGGACTGGGATTCGTGGTGTTGGCGGCCATACGTGCCGCTGCGGCTGGGAAGAGCGTCGACGAGGTGGTGGCCGCTGCGGAGCGTATGCGCGAGCGAGTCAATGTGCTCTTCGTGGTAGATACACTGGAATACCTCCATCGCGGGGGACGCATCGGTGGTGCGAAGCGATTTCTTGGAACAGCTCTCAGCATAAAGCCCATCTTGCACCTTGAGGATGGCTCCATCGAAGCGCTCACCCAGGTGCGCACGAAACGCAAAGCAGTGAATCAGTTACTGGAGATCATTGAAGAGCGTCTAGCTGGAAGGAGGATAGCTGAAGTTGCGGTCCTCGACGTTGATGCACCTACCGAAGGGGATAGCCTAGCCAAGCAGATCACGAAGGAATTCGACGCATCGGAGTTGATACGCACCTCGGTCAGTCCAGTCATTGGCGCCCACGCCGGTCCGGGCACAGTCGGTGTCGTCTTTTACGCTGAGGAGTAGTGAGTCGCTGCTAGAGCAGTTTGGGACGCTGGCCGCCCTGTCAGGCAGGTGAGCCAGCGTCCTCAAATTCCACATATTGCTCCACTCGCAAGCAAGACAGATCAGTACGAATCGACCAGACTGCGGACGCGCAAGGCTCGGCGCATACTCTCCACGGACCATCCCTCGACCATAGGCGCACGTAGCTCAACTGAACGCCCTGCAGGTAAGTCAAAGAAGTTGTCACTAAACACGACGTCCTTCTCATCAGTATCCAGCCACACGAAGCGCGCAAGGCGCTCGGCACTGACCCGGATCACCAGCTCATCCTTGTCCGACGCAACATCCCAAGTTAACCCGGGTGCATCCAGCTCGAGATGCTTGGTTGGCACAAACGTAACGATCCCGAGACTTGCGCAGACGCCATCATACCAGAGCTCGTAGGCGAGAATGACATCGCGCCGGTTGGCGGCAGTGACATCATCAGCGAAGCTCAACTCGCAGATGGAAGATGTGCCCAGTGCTGGCACATCGACCTTCAGCTCTCCGTTCTTGAGTACCCGGCCAGCGAGATCTTCCAGCGACCAACGCACCACGCCCTGCCACGGCCGGGTCAAGTCACTCGTAATACTGAGCTCAACGTCCGTGCCCGATTCCTCAGCCGAGAGCAGCACAGGAGCGAAGAAACGACGTGCCGCATAATGCGCTGCCTTCCAGCGACCGAAGTAGTCCAGACTGGCCCAGGAGGCAACCGGCCAACAGTCATTCAACTGCCAGTAGAGCGCGCCACTGGTGCATGCCCGATTGCGCCGCCAGAACTCGACCCCATACCGGAGCGCCTCAGCCTGCAATAGCTGCGACACATACACCAACGATTCAAAATCCTTGGGCAGCCGGAAGTGATCGGTCAAGTAGGTCACGATCTTTCCGTTCCCCGCCGCGTTTCGCTGATGGTGCTCCATAACGTACGAGGTCATATTCCAGTCGGCTTCGCCCGCATAGGTACGAACCGTTTGAAGGGCGGGCAACGACTGAAACCCGAACTCACTCACAAAGCGGGAGGGGTGTTCGCGATAGCCAGAGAACGGTAGCATGCCGTGCCAGACCAGCCAGTTGTGAGTATCGCCTGCCTGCGTTGAGTTGGGCGCATCAAACGGCACGTTGGAGGATGGCGAACTGGGCCAGTAGTCACGATCGGGATCCTCAACCGCTACAACTTCAGGCAGAACGTGATGAAACAGTCGATCGTACGCGGATTTCAGACTCAGCCCGTACTCCTCGCTCCAACCCCACTCGACCCAGCCCCATTCCATCTCATTGTTGCCGCACCAGAGCGCCAGACTGGCATGGTGACGCAAGCGACGCACATTGTCTACTGCTTCTGCACGGACATTGTGAAAGAAGGAGGGGTCCTCTGGATACGTGCTGCATGAGAAGATGAAATCCTGCCAGACGAGGATGCCATATTGATCGCACAGATCATAGAATCGATCATCCTCGTAGAAGCCACCGCCCCAAACGCGGAGCATATTCATGTGCACAGCCGCTGCGCTGCGCAACAGACCCTCTAGTCGCGAATCGGTCATCCGAGTGACGAAGGAATCGGCCGGGATCCAATTGGCCCCCTTGGCAAAAATCGGGACGCCGTTCACCACGAAAGTGAACGATATGCCATACTCATCCGGCTCTTGATGCAGTTCGATGGTACGCAGGCCAATGCGGAAGTCCCGCTGGTCCCGGATAAGGCCCTTCTCCAGCGCCAACACCTCGACACCGTACAGAGGCTGCCCACCATAGCCATTGGGCCACCAGAGCTGCGGATCCCTCACCTCGAGCTCCAACACGCCGCAGGTCTCACCGGCACTGAGCTGCAGCGCCGCGTCCTGCACTATGCCAGAGGGGGCCTTCAGGCGAAGCACAAGCTCAGCGTCTGTACCCTCAAATCGCTCGACGGTGACAGAAGCACTGACCCTTACAGATGATTCGGCGTGGATCTGGGACAGACGAACATCAGCCAGACGCACGCTCGACAGTCCCTCCAGCCGGATATCCCTGAAGATGCCAATGGCCGGCAGCTGCGGACCCCAGTCCCAGCCAAAATGGCTGGGCACCTTGCGCAGGTAGGGGCCGCCCGGAATTGCCTGGGTCACCGAGCGCAATGGGCGCTCGGCCTGGCGATGGAGGGCGTATCTCACTGGCGAGGCGAAGGTCATGTGCAGTTCATTCGCGCCGGACGTCAGCAGCGAGGTCACGTCCCAGCGATAGGTCCGAAACATATTGTCCGCTTGTGCTATCAACGCACCATTGACTGAGACGTCCACCAGCGTGTCCAGTCCGTCGCATACCAGGAAGACGCGCTCCTCAGACAGTAGCTCGGGATCGACGTCGAATATTCGCCGGTACTCCCAATCACTTTCAGTCACCCACTGGACAGCCAACTCGTTGTCCTCGACAAACGGATCGGGGATACGATCGAGGGCAAGTAGATCAGTATGGACGCCGCCAGGAACCTCACCCGCAAGCCAGATATCATCTCCAACCTGTCTGAACTGCCATAGACCGTTCAATGACTGCCAAACCATCATCATTCTCCTTGCGCCAAGGTAGGTAGTGGGATTATATGCTCGTGGATCCGTCAGTCAAGCACGAGTCACCAACATCTTAGTGTGATCCGATTGGACGAAAGTGAGAATTGCAGCAATTCCCACTATGGATATCACGGCTTGATGGATGCTGCTTTGGGGCAAGGAACGGTCTCAGGCCGACCGAACCCGCCTTGTCGACAGGCTTCTAGCCTGGGCGCACCGCACACATCGGTCATGCTGAGAATTCCTGGGAGAATTGACTCACAGGGAATCAGGAGTAGTATAGTAATTCAGTAGTGGGAAATCCTTCAGTTTACCTTCGTGAGGTCGGAATGGTCGACCCTTCAGTCGTTCTAGAAGCTCTTGCAGCGCCTGTTCTTGTGTTGGATGAATCAGGCGAGATCCATCTCTGCAACCAGGCGGCCCGCAGCGCGTTTGGGCTGCCTGCGGGCTCTGGAATGCACGTGTCTGTCGCAGGCAAGCTACCCGGGTTGCGCGACCTTCTGTCCGAGGTAGGGGCACACGATGAGAGAATGCGGGGCGAGATCACGCTGGATGGCTTCCAGACGTATGCCATACATGCGACACCGATTGAGGGGATGGGGCTGGTGCTGCTTCTGCAGGACATCACCGCGCACAAGGGGAACGATCGGGCCGGGTCGGAGTTCATCCTCGACCTTTCTCACGACTTGCGCACGCCCTTGACAAGCATTCAGGGGTATGCAGAACTCCTGGCTCAGGTTGGGGAACTCACTGATCAGCAGAGGGAATTCGTCGAACGCGTGCGGGTAAGCGTCAAACAGGTCACAGATCTGGTGGACAATGCCACCGAGCTGAGCTACATCGAGACAGTTCACGAGCTCAATATGGCGCCCTGCGATCTAGCCTCTTTGATC
The DNA here is from genome assembly GCA_012514315.1 of Chloroflexota bacterium. Classification (GTDB taxonomy): domain Bacteria; phylum Chloroflexota; class Anaerolineae; order B4-G1; family B4-G1; genus JAAZAN01. The sequence goes on along the minus strand of JAAZAN010000316.1, from coordinate 34,250 downwards.
CAGGAAGCGGTCGACCGATACCGTGCAGATGCGGCCAACAAACGACTTAATCTAGTCTGGCGCTCACCACCCGAGCCGCTGACCGTGCTTGGGAATCGGCCTGCTCTGCAGTTGGTGATGAGCCATCTTCTCAGCAACGCGATCAAGTACACTCCGCACAACGGCACAATCCAGGTCGACGCCTCAGGTGATGCCCGTTTCGTCACGGTTGAGGTCGCTGATAGTGGAATCGGGATTCCACCAGACCAACAACCGCAAATATTCGACCGTTTCTTCCGCGTCGATCCGGCCGAGGCACTCACACCCAAGGGTACGGGACTGGGCCTGCCCATCGTGAAGTCGGTCGTTGAAAGGCATCACGGTCGAGTATGGGTAGAGAGTCAGCCTGGAGAAGGAAGCCGCTTCAGCTTCGTTCTTCCCGCACACGCTCCGAGTGTTGCCGAGTGTGACGCTTCCACATCCCAGCGATGACCGTAGGGTTTCCGTAGGGTTGGCGTAGGTGTTGCGTCAAGTGTGCAACAGGAAATATGGTATTATTATGCCGAATTAGGGCGGTTTCTCTTCTTCTCCTCCTTTTTGGTGAGAGCCGGGGTGCGGCGACCCCGGCTCTCAGTACGTCTGGTTGAGGGCCACAACACTGAGCGCCGGGAATCTCACTTGGTCCAGCAACAACGCGTGGTATAATAACCAGGATGAGCCAGGGTGGGCGCCAGATTGCCAAAGCAGCGACACTTGTTATGTCGCTTTTCGTGCTGAGCCGGGTACTGGGACTCGTGCGCCAGATGGTCGTCGGGGCTATGTTTGGCACCGGAGACCATCTGGATGCATATATGGCCGCAGCACGCGTTCCAGAGGCGATCTTCCTGATCGTGGCGGGCGGCGCGTTGGGATCGGCGTTGATTCCCACCTTCTCTACCCACATCGCCAGAGGCGACACTCGGGGCGCATGGCGCCTGGCTTCCGCGATTGTCAATCTCGTCCTCGCAGCGATGACCATCCTCGCGCTTCTGATCGCGATCATAGCCCCAACGATTGTCCGCACGCTGATCGCGCCCGGGTTTTCTACTGCTCAGCAGGCGAGGACGACTGATCTACTGCGAGTGATGCTCTTATCACCCATCATCTTTGGTGCGAGCGGCGTGGTGATGGCCGTGCTCAACGCTCAGCAGCACTTCTTCCTCCCAGCCCTCGCGCCGGCGATCTACAACGTCGGAATCATTGGGGGAGCGGTCCTCTTGGGACCCAGGATGGGCGTCATGGGGCTGGCTGCCGGCAGCATCGTGGGCGCGGTACTGCATCTACTGGTACAAATCCCCGGGCTGGCCAGATACGGCGCAGTGTATGCGCCAACATTCGGACTGCGCGAACCTTCAGTACGAGTGGTCGGACGCCTGATGGCGCCACGTGTCATTGGCACTGCCATCACCCAGGTGAACCTCATGATCAACAACAGCCTCGCGTCGCACATGGGAGAAGGCGCCGTGTCGACGATCAACTACGCCTGGCTCTTGATGGCGCTACCTGAGGGCGTCTTAGCCCAGGCAGTGGGCACAGCTGCATTTCCCACTTTCGCCGATCAGGTCGCCCGCGGACAGTTGGACGAAATGCGAGAGACTCTGGCGGCAACGTTGCGAACCGTGTTCTTCCTCAGTCTCCCAGCCACCGTCGGTCTGCTGATGCTCAGCCGCCCCCTGGTCGGTGTGCTCTTCGAGCGCGGCGCGTTCCAGGCAACATCAACCACGTCCGTAGCGTGGGCTCTGGCATTTTACGCACTGGGTCTCGTCGGACACGCAGGCCTGGAAGTTATCGCGCGGGCGTTCTATGCGCTTCACGACACATTCACACCCGTGTGGGTTGGAGCGGTGGCAGTCGTCACCAATGTGACGCTAAGCCTCACTCTCCCCGGTCTTTTCGAGATCGTGGGATGGCCCAATTTCGCAGGTCTGGCTCTGGCCAATGCCGTCGCTACGCTGGCCGAAATGGGGTTACTCTTGGTGCTGATATGGCGACGCATGCATGGAATTGAGGCTCGGAGACTAGCGAATACCTCAGCAAAAAGCGGAGTGGCCGCACTTGTGATGGGGCTGGCGCTGGTACTCTGGCAAGTCGCGCTTCCTGAGGCTAGCTCGCTCGTCCTGGCCGTGGGAGGCACCGCACTGGGTATCGCTGTCTATATGGGAGTCGCACTGCTTCTGCGCGCAGAGGAACCCCTGCGCCTGTTGGACGTCCTGCACCGATAGGCCAGTGTCGACAGAAGACCTATCTGCTCACTGGTCAAGATGCAGCGTCTCACCCCCGCCTGGGGCAACCTGCGTCACTTTAAGTTCGGCGCGATCGAGCAGTGCGGCGCAATGCGCCGCGAGCACCTGCCCGCGCTCAAACAAGGACAGGCTGTCGTGCAGTGTCAATCCTCCCGTCTCCAGCCGGCTCACGGTCTCTTCCAAGGCTGCAAAAGCCTGCTCGAACGTCAAGTCAGTGACATCATCCACCCGTTTCATCCCCTTACGCCAGCCTCGGTTTGGCCAGCACTTCCATGACCCGCATATCGAAGAAATCCTGCGCGTTGACAGGAACCACCACCAACGCCGTATCAGCGCCTCGACCCGTTCCCGCAATCGCGATGCACGGCTCACCAGCCCGGACCAGGCCTGCGTCTGCTGCCATCATAGAGATCTCGACACACACCTTGGCGCCCTGGCCGAAAATGCGTAAGGTGTGCGCGATGATCTCGTCAAGCTCGTGCGTGGCCAGTTTCCTGCGTACGGCCCGATTGACACCGCCGAAAGCGTGTTGCGCTGTCAGGATCCTCGCACCTGCTCGCTCGATCGCGGCTCGATTCGCCGAAGTCAACTCTTGAACGTTGGGTTGGGCGAACCCGGTCGAGTGGGTAACCACAGTTAGATCATAGCCCGAGAAGACCTGGGCCGCTCTCACTCCAGTCTCACCTTCCGTGGTAGCGACTAATATCGTTCGAATGCCCAGTTCATCTGCTCGATGCTTGGCAGCTTGCAGCGTGCGGTCTGTGTTCTGAGGCCCCGTCTCCCGGAAGAATACGGATTGTGTGACAACGTCGTCCAATCTATCAGCAGACATCTTACCTCCCAATCAGCCGTGCCAGACGATTTTCCCCGTTTGCCTTCGTGGCCCACTAACGATCACGCGGGAGCTGCCGCCTCCAGACTGCGCATCCAAGTCTCTGTATCATTTGGCCATCGCAGGCGCACAAAGCAAAGGTGAGCCAATTCAGGATCCTGCATCAGCTGCTCGTACGTTCGGCGTCGTCTCTGGTATGTACGCAGCGCCCAAAGAATGATCGAGTCGCCACTGAACAGGGTGCGGCTGACCGACTCACGATTCCCATTCCACAGCTCTTCCTGCCCAAGCGTACGGCGCAGCGTACGCCTGAACAGACGCAGAAGGATCAGCGGTAGTGGATAATCAAGCCACACGATGGTATCAGCTGTCCCCCACAGGTTCTGGCGCAGCGCACTGTAGTTGCCATCCACTACCCAGGCCGAGTGAGCAATCGCCCGGTCGACCCGATCGCGAAACACATCAGGCGGCACCGGCGTCCAATCCGGGCCCCAGTAGAGCGCATCCAGCTCAACACACGGCAGATCAAGCAGTGTCGCGATACGTCGAGCCAATGTCGTTTTGCCGCAACCGGTTGTGCCGACGACAACGATGCGCTGTGCAACCGTTGACATCACGGCACATGCACCTCGAACTCACCATCGACCACTCGTACATCAAGCGCGTCACCGGATTCCACCTGAGTCACCGAGCTCACCACATCGCCATCGGATCGGCGGCGGACAATCGCGTAGCCTCGAGCCAACGTATTGAACGGGCTGAAGCTCTCAAGCCGGCCAGCTAATCCCACCAGACGCTCACGACGCACGACCAAGTCGTGCCGTGCTGCAGCCTGTGCTCGGGCGCCGAGCTCATCCACTCGCTGGCGCGTCTGAATGAGCTGACCCGAAGGGGACAGATACCTGAGCGTTCTGACATGTTCCGCCAAATGCCAACGGAGCCTGTCCAGTTCGTCCGTCAATGCGACAGTGCACGCTTGCCGCATTAGTTCGACAGTCCCACGGAGTTCGGCACGATCCGGAGCAACCAATTCCGCCGCGGCCGACGGTGTGGGGGCCCGTACATCCGCAGCGAAATCCGCGAGCGAGTAATCCGTCTCATGCCCGACACCGCAGACAACCGGCAGACGAGACGCGGCGATAGCTCGTGCAACCTGCTCATCGTTGAAGGCCCATAGCTCCTCAAGGCTGCCACCGCCCCGGGCAATAATGATGACGTCCACATCATCACGCCGATTAAGCGTATCGAGCGCCGCAATGATCTGAGCCGGCGCCCCATCCCCCTGCACCAATGTCGGTGCGACGAGTAGCTCCGCCAATGGGTAGCGACGACTCAGCACATTGACAATGTCCCGCAGGGCGGCCCCAGTGGGAGAAGTTACAACACCGATGACACGGGGACGCGATGGGAGCGGACGCTTGTGCTCGGGAGCAAACAACCCCTCGGCAGTCAGACGCGATTTGAGCAACTCAAACTGCTGGTAGAGGTCACCGAGACCGGCTGGCTGGAACTCATCCACATAGAGCTGATATCTACCCCCCACCTCGTACACGCCAACGCGTCCATGGGCGATGACGAGATCACCGTTTGCTGGGACGTAACCCGTCCGGCTGGCCATTGTACGCCACATCACTCCACCGATCTGCGAACCGGCATCCTTGAGTGTGAAGTAGCAGTGACCAGACGAAGCCCGAGTGAAGTTTGAGACCTCTCCTTGTACCCATAAGTCGGCCAGATCGGGGTCGGATTCAATCAAGCGCCGGATTACGCCCGTGAGTTGACTAACAGTGTAGGGGACCGTAATCATCGGTTCACCAAATAGGTCCAGTTGTTCAGCCATGGTGAGAAGATGATAGTGCAGGCCTGAGTGAGTGTCAAGCTAGAGGTATAGGAAGGCGACCGGTCTGGCTACTTGGCGGCGGCTGGGGCGAGTTCCCGAGCACACAATGGGGTCGCGCGTATCGCAAGTGTGAACGGCACGGAAAGCAGAATGATCGCTGCGGTCCCCCAGAAGATGCCGCTGTACTGCACCAACGGTAAGAGCAGCCCGGCCACCAGAGGCATCCCAACGGATGTCACATGATTAATGCTGATACCGGCCGAAAGAGTGGGCGCCAGCTCTTCAGGTGGTGCAACGCGGTTGACATAGGTCGAAAGGCCCATTCCCAAGATAAGTAGCAGGTGGATCAGAATCACCAGGACTGACAGGACCCACGCTGACTGTACAACGGCACAGCCGACACAACAGAGAGCCAGAAGCACGTAACTGACCGTCAACGTCGACCGCTCACCGTACGTATCCAACAACCGTCCCAACCACGGAGCTGAGACGAAGTTCACCACGCTACTGATGAGCAGCAACAGGCTGATCTCCCATACCTCGAAGCTATGACGATCGACCAGGACCAACGATGTGAAAGTGCCCAGAACCTGTTTGCGCGAGCCCTCCAGGAAAGTCAGCACATAGTAGAGCCAGTAGCGGCGGCTGAGCAGCATGCGGGGCTGAATTGCTCCTGTAGATCCGACATCGCGCGGCAGTCTCGCAATTAAAAACGCCCCCAGGACGATCAACCCGCCGCCGATGGCAAAGTACAGACGAAGCGATATATCACCCGTTAGCCTGGTGGTGATGGCAACAACCCCCATTCCAACGATAGACGCCATCGCAGTCACAGATGAGATAGCACCCAGGACCCGTCCCGACTTGTCTTTGGTGGTCAGAGACATAGCCAGCGCATTGTTCAGGGGCATCCAGCCGTGCATTCCTAGACTCGCAACCAGGGCCATCGCGATCAGAGCCGAGTAGGAACCCACAGTGGCCTGGAGGCCGTAGCCCAGACCCATTATCAAGGTATACGCAGCCGTCTGCCACGCCAGCGGTAGATGCATCACTGCGGCAGCAATAAACATCAGGGCAAGACCAGGTATCTCACGAATACCTTCAAGCCAAAGAACCTGACCACCCGTGAGGCCCAACGTGTCAATAAAGAAATTCGTGCGTACGCCGCCAAAGAGCCCCTGGCCGAAACACACGAGAAACGTGGCGCTGGCGAGCAGAATCAGATTGGGCGTCCAGAGGCCGCTGACACTGCTTCTCAACGTGAGCTTCATTCGACTCTCCCGCAGATGGTATGGACTGGTGTGGAATGGAAGAGACACCGCCTTGAGGCACATACCACAAGTTTCCCACCCAATCGTGCGGTAGTCTACCACGTTCGCCCATTGTGGCAAGACACCCGGCGATGCCACGGCGGACGATCGCTCACAGGGCAACGCAGTTGCAGACAGCCTGGTTCAGGATAGAATCCCTCACAGTCTCTGTCCACACGTATCACGATAGATTCCTGGAGGGTGTTGGATGTACAACGTAACAGATCAAGAGATTCGCGACCTGGTGAGCGTCATTGACTACTCCGAAGCATTAACGATCACGGCAAGTGCCGAGGATGCCCGGTTGGCCTGCAATGACGCCAGGAAATACGGCTTCCGCGCGGTCGTCGCGTTTCCGCAGCATCTGGGTATTCTGGTCGATGAATTGAGAGATTCGGGTGTACGCGCCCAGATCCCCGTGGGTTTCCCGTGTGGAGGAACAACAACGCAGGTGAAGTGTTGTGAGGCCGAGGAAGGACTCACTCGGGGCGCAACAGATCTCGACATGGTGATGAACATCGCGGCGTTCAAGGCTGGAGACTACACACGAGTCGCGGACGATATCGCCCAGGTGATGGCTGTGGCCAAGCCCTTCGGAGTCCCGTTCAAAGTGATCATCGAAATCGGCGTACTCACGGAGACAGAGAAGATTACAGCCGCGAAGCTGGTTCTGGAGAGCGGCGCTGATTTCGTCAAGACGTGTACGGGCTTTGGTCCCGGACGTGCGACGGCGCACGATATTGGACTGATTCGGGAGACGGTGGGAGATGGGCTTGGGATCAAGGCGTCAGGCGGCGTCGCCTCAATTGAGGACGGTGTGGCTTTGATGCGCGCCGGCGCAACGGTTGTGGCGATGCGCCGGTTTCTGGTGACCCAGCTTGAAAACATGGCCTGGGTGCGGTAGAATGCGTGACAAGAACACGCCGCAGACAGAGAAGCCGCCGCGTACACAAGCCGATGGGGTCGCTGGAGGAGGAGAATTCTATGACAGATAGAACACCAATCAACGCACCAGGGGACCGCGAATCCTCGAATTTCATCCGCGATATCATTGATGAGGATATCCAAACCGGGAGGTTCGGAGGCCGCGTCCACACACGGTTTCCACCAGAGCCAAACGGTTATCTGCACATTGGGCATGCGAAAGCCATCTGGGTCAGTTTCGGCATCGCCACCGACTACGGCGGCCTGTACAACCTGCGGTTTGATGACACCAATCCAGTCAAGGAAGACGTTGAGTACGTCGACTCTATCCGCGAAGATATCCGCTGGCTGGGATTCGACTGGGGAGAGCGGGAGTTCTATGCGTCGGACTACTTCGATCGTCTATACGAGTACGCCGTTCAGCTGATCAAAATGGGGCGGGCGTATGTGTGTGATCTGAGCGCCGACGAGGTGCGTGAGTACCGCGGCACGCTGACGGAGTCCGGCAGGGACAGTCCCTACCGGAATCGCTCGGTCGAGGAGAATCTGGACCTGTTCGAGCGAATGCGCGCAGGTGAATTTGAGGACGGGTCGCGCACTCTTCGGGCGAAGATCGACATGGCCTCGCCGAACATCGCCATGCGCGACCCAGTCCTGTACCGGATCCTCAACGTGCCACACCACCGCACGGGAGACAGGTGGTGCATCTACCCGATGTATGATTTCACCCATTGCCTCTCCGACTCTATCGAAGGGATCACACATTCAATATGTACGCTGGAGTTCGAAAACAACCGTCCTCTCTACGACTGGGTGCTTGATGAATTGGGTGTCTATCATCCCCAACAGATCGAGTTCGCGCGTCTCAATCTGAACTACACTGTGATGAGCAAACGAATGTTGCTGCAGCTGGTTCAGGAAGGGTATGTGAGTGGGTGGGATGACCCGCGCATGCCCACCATATCTGGGCTGAGACGGCGGGGCTATACCCCGGAGTCCATTCGCGATTTCTGTGATCGGATTGGCGTGGCCAAGGCGAACAGCACGGTGGATGTAGCGCTTCTAGAGCACTGTATTCGAGATGATCTCAACAGGCGAGCGCCGCGTCGGATGGCCGTTCTGCACCCACTCAAGGTCATTATCGACAACTATCCTGACGATCAAGTGGAGTACATGGAGGCCGTCAACAATCCAGAGGACCCAAGTATGGGTACTCGACAGGTGCCATTCTCAAAAGTCCTTTACATTGAGCAAGACGATTTCATGGAAGATCCTCCCAAGAAGTTCTTCCGTCTTGCCCCAGGCCGGGAAGTACGACTTCGATACGCCTATTTCATCCGGTGCGTCGATGTAGTCAAGGATAAGGACACTGGCGAGGTGGTCGAACTGCACTGTACATACGATCCCGAAACACGAGGCGGATCAGCGCCCGATGGACGCAAAGTCAGAGGGACGTTGCATTGGGTATCGGCCGCGCACGCGATCACTGCGGACGTCAGGATGTACGATCGTCTATTTGATCGCGAGAACCCTCTCGATGTTGAGGAGGGGGAGAGTTTCAAAGCCAGCCTGAATCCCAATTCACTGGAGATTCTCACAGAGTGCCGCCTGGAACCCAGCCTGGCCGGGACTGAGCGTGGCAGTCGGTACCAGTTTGAACGACAGGGCTACTTCTGCGTGGATAGCAGGGATGGGACCCCAGAATCGCCGGTGTTCAACCTAACAGTTGCCCTGCGCGATTCATGGGCGAAGATCCAACAATCCCAATGATCAAGATTGCATTGGCCTGATCGCATACAACCGGAATCGACATAGTCCATCTTGCACCAGGCAGCACGGTAGCTCTCTGGCTATGTCACGGAAGCCGCTATCTCGAGAAGGAATGACTCAATCTAGCAGATATCGTGAGGTACTACTCGCTCTCGATGACTGGCAAGACTACCTGACGGCTGAATCGGGCCTACCCGGTCCAAGAGCCAATCTGGAGCTGGTAGAGACCGTCGCCGACATAGGCGACAGGAGGCGCTTTGACCAGCTCCTGGCCTGTGGGCCGGATGTAGCGCCTGCAAACACCCCAGGGGAGTTCCTGGCGGTGTGTGGCGTCGTAGGTTTGGGAAAGCTTCTGGTTGAGGGAGACATGGGTGTGCTCGAACGTCTGCGACAGCATGCAAACGATCCTCGCTGGCGAGTGCGTGAAGGCGTCGCAATGGCATTGCAGCGATCCGGCAGGGAGGATGCTGCCCGTCTGATCGACTGGATATCACCGTGGCAGAATGGTTCCCTCCTTGAACGCCGAGCGCTGGCAGCTGCTCTATGCGAACCCGATCTCCTGACGGATAAAACGTGTACCCGGCGGACCTTGGAGATACTGGATAAGATCACAACCTCCATCTTGTCCGAAGTCGACCGTCGCTCAGACGAGTTCAAGACATTGCGCAAGGGACTGGGATACTGCTGGTCGGTGGCGGTAGCTGCGCTTCCCGATGCAGGCATACCCGCCATGGAGCGCTGGTTCGACTGTGACGACAGAGATATCCTATGGGTTATGAGGGAGAACCTGCGCAAGGCCCGCTTGATGCGCGCAGATCCAGCCTGGGTGGAGCGCAGCAGAGCCAGGCTGGGAATGTGAAAGTGTCACGCCGGAAGCGGACTGTGTTTGCACTCGACATCAGGTCATGTTGGCTCGTTCAGGATTGGGCCAGATGACATCTCAGCAACGAATCCGATGGATTGCTCGCGCGGTGCTCCTCACCGTCTTGTTCTTCAACATGACCTGCGCGATAGAGTTCATCGTCAGACCATCGGCCTACACAGCCTCTTTCGAGGTCGACGGAGTGGCCGGCGCGACGCTCGTTCGAGGAATGGGCATTCTGTTTCTAATGTGGAATGCCACCTATCCGATTGCCATCTGGGATCCGTGGCGTCACCGGTCGATCTTTGCAGTTATCATAGCCCAACAAGCGATCGGCCTGCTGGGCGAAGCCTGGATGCTTCTCGCGCTGCCGGTCGGACACGCTGCCCTGGTCCAGACAGGGCTGCGTTTCGTTGTTTTCGACAGCGGTGGGCTCGTTGCCTTCCTCATGGTATGGGCAATGATGCTCCGAGCGGCGCATCATACCCCTGTCAGGCACTACGATCCAAACGATACAACTTGTGGCCCACACTATTAGCGTTTCGCAGCACTCTTCCAGCGAAACCTGGTCACACCCTCACGCCCGTCAGAGCGATCAGGTCGACGCTTCCACTTCCATTTTCGGTATCAAAGATCACCTGAACCCACTCGATCTCACGATCTGGATCGGGATTGATCCATTCATAGCGATACAGGACTTCGGGGAGCCCATGTTCATCCCGTCCTTCCCACACCGGATCAGCCCAGTAGGGCGTCGCAGCAACTTGCTGTCCATACGCCAGATGACGATGTGCTACGTTCTCGCCATACCGAATCTCCGCTGTGGCCTCACTTCCATCGACGTAGTGAATAGTGTACTGCCCCAGTCGATCCTCTGGCGATGGATTCATAGGATCGACAAACTCCCACGTTGGCACGAAATCCCGTTCAGCCTGACAGGAATGTAGGAACAGCAGACTATCCACACATGCCTCGACGGGAATGCGCCTGGATCGAGGGACCTCAGCGCTCGCCCGGACAGCGTCAAGGGCGCCTTCAGCGATCAAGAACGACGTGTCCATGAGCCTCGTCCGCCCTCGGACGATCTGATCTGAGAGATCCGCGCTAGCGTTCACGACAGACTGCAGCGGAAAGTGCAGATAATCTGCGCCAGGAACCTGCGTGGGAGATCTCCGGCCTCCCAGCCAGTCGCGGACGGCAGGCTGCAGGTTGACGATGTTCTCGAGCACGCGCTGTCGATCCCAGTCACCATAGTGTTGCCACCATAGCATCTCGGCGCTGAACAGGAAGTTGAAGATACATGCATTGCGCGCCAGAGCAAACTCCGACACGTCACACCATGTCGAGACCTCGGCGCCGAGCACGTTCGGCGCCCTTCCACGCCGACTCCAATCGTTGAACTCGGCAGCGCCAAAGTTCTGGCCGAAGTTCCCGTAGATCTCCTCAAACCCACGCTGACCAAAGTAACTCTCGGAAGCGTAGTCCAGAGCCCAGTACCAGTCCAAGATCAGAATATCCTTCGGAACAGCATCCACTGCCTGATAGGTCTCGCCCATCACGTACTCAGCATTCCCTCCGAACCAGCCACCTCCACTCACTCGACGTTCACGTCCGCCCTGACCACGGCCGCCGACGATGATATTCATCAACTTGTCTCCCCACATCGCCATCCGAATGTGCCGCTGAGACAGGAAGTCGTGGATCATTGTGATATCGTGCAGAAGAAGCTCAGCGCCCGCCTTATCCCGACACCGCGGACAGATCCCATAGGTGTAGGCCTCATCGTGGCCCACGTGAAGGATGCGCGGCTGGAACACCTCGATCACTTCCTCCATGACATCGAAAAGCAGATCATACGACGCTGGATTGGAGGGACAATATGTGTCGGGGTACGGGTCGTCTGTATTCTCAGCAAGCTCGGGATGAGCACATACCAGGTAGTAGGCGTGACTCAGCGATGGCACTTCCGGCAGCACCTCGATATTCAGGCTCCGCGCAAAAGCAATGAAGTCCTGAATCTCCTCCTTTTCCAGGTAGGAGCCGCCCGCGAGCTCGATGTGCGTCGAATCCTTGGGAAAGGGCTGTGATCGTTGTAGGGCCTCGGGCCCTCCATCGAATTCCCGGGCTACTCTCGCGAACTGCTCCCACGCCAGGTTGATCTCGGGATGGCGATCGTACCGCATACCACCACCGACCTCAACAAACACCACGTTGTAACGGAGAGAAGCGAGAAACTCAAGCAGACGCCTGAAGAAAGGCAGCCTTTCGCGACTCGGCATGTAGAGATGGACACCCCGAAACGCCTTAAACGGCCAATCGTGGACCTCCACACCTTGAACGTGCAGCCCGCCGTGTCGCCGATCGATGAGCTGTCGGAGCAACTCTGTCCCGTACCAGGCGCCCGCCGCGTCATATCCTCCGATCAAGGCATGGTCAGCATCAACGTCAGTGATGTATCCTTCCGGAACACATTCCGGTCCCATCAGGGCGATGCCGCAGGCATCACAGAATGCATCAAGAGCGGGTTCACCTAGCTGGCCGATTACGATACCGGATCTAGTCTGAAGAGACAAAGGCTCAACAGAAACATCCAATGCGAAATCGCGCTGAAGCCGGCGGCGCAGCTGTTCGGCTGCGGTGCAACCACGTTCCGTCGTGAAGATCCGCGCGACAGAATGCAGCGGGAAAGCAACGCCTTCCCGCTGTCGAATCCACTGTGGACGTGGATGGATGATATTCAAGCTCATCCTGAACTCCCAATGTACGTGTACGGCAGGCACGCGTTCAGAATGAACGCGTCCTCACAAGCTCAGTCTATTGATGTCAGAGATCGATCGGCAAGCCCCTCCAACATCCGTCGAATGACCAGCATACCCGGATCGTCAAGGCCAATACTTCTCTCTCCAAAGATTCGCGCTCGGCCTTGCCTGCAAGGCAATGACCGAAAACGATCCAAAGCTGCAGCGACCGCCTCATTAGCGGCCACGAGCATCACATCCGGCTGATCCAGACCGTCAACAGCCTGGCGCGCCGCATCCAACGCGTCCAGCACTGTCTTGTCGCCCAGCTGACTTCGACCGCGCGAGGCCATACGATCAATAGCGACCTGGAGCAACTGCGGCACTTCACTCCACGGCACACTCAAGCGCCCTCTCGTCTCCTTAGCCGCCCCCATCAAGCCGGTGGCGAGCAGTGTGCCAAACGACGACCCCCCAGTTCTGGAGAACGCCTGAGCACACTGCAGCAACGCCATACCGACGTCATCCGGGAATTGATCCAGCTCGTCCCGGATGCCTCTCAACCCATTGACCATAGAGATGCCGATATCGCCATCGCCGAGTCGCCCATCAGCCGTGTTGAGCTCCTCTTGGGATGCCTCAAGCATGGCACTGATACGCTCGATACCTCGTCTGAGGGTATCGGTAGTGATGCCCTGACTCATCCGCAGATCCTCCAGAACGCACAGTCACACGGCGCCTTGAGCAATAGTTCGAGCTCCTGGTCCAGTTTGCAGAACGTCATGGTCATACCGGCCATCTCCATTGACGTCGCATAGCGTCCAATCAACGGCATCACAATCTCAACACCAGTGGCATCGAGGCGTCGCTTCACAAAGCGGTAGACGATGTAGAGCTCCTCTGGCGGCGTTGCTCCCAGGCTGTTGATCATCACGGAAGCACGGTCACCAGGCCCCAACGGCATATCGGCAAGCAAGAGGCTCACCATCTCATCAGCGATCTCGTCAGCAGTCCTGAGCTTCCCGCGCCACACCCCGGGCTCTCCATGAATACCCATACCCATTTCCATCTCGTCGTCAGCGATTTCGAAGGTGGGTTTTCCAGCTTGGGGAATCGCGCACGGGGTGAGCGCCATCCCAATCGAACGGCAGGAGTCTGCCGCCTTCTGCGCGGTGGCTGTGACGGACTTGAGGTCTGCCATTTCGGCCGCCTTCGCGCCCGCGATCTTGAACGCGTAGACCAGCCCACCGGTTCCACGCCGCTTCTCTCTTTCAGCAACAGGTGCACTGGCCACATCATCGGCAAGGACCACCGTAGTCGACTCGATGTCCTCCATCTCTACCAGATCACCGGCCATGTCGAAGTTCATCACGTCGCCACCGTAGTTGCCATACAGACGAAGCACGCCTGCCCCACCGTTGGCCCGACGCATCGCCTCAGCCATCTCCTCGGCCGTCGGCGACGCGAACACGTGACCAATCGCCGCCGCATCCAGAAGCCCACGGCCAACATACCCGGTGAAGACCGGCAAGTGCCCAGAACCGCCGCCAGTCACAATACCTACCTTGCCCTGGACAGGCGCATCCGGGCGAGCAATCACGCGTCCTCTGGGTCCAGTCTGCTGGTAGAACTCGGGATGTGCTGCGCACAGGCCCTCGAGCATTTCGTCCACGTAGTCGGCCGGGGCGTTGAGAATCTTCTTCACAGTCTACCTCCTCATCGTCAACATGGGATACTGAAAGCCCAGGCCACCTAGGACTTGAGCAACTGCCTCTTCTGGAACAGGAGCCAGCTCCGGCCTGGGCGATCTGTCCGGAACCGTTCGATATTGCCACGGTCAGCAACCGTGACGTAGCACGTGCAGCCGTCAGGCCCGCCGAAGGCAACGTTAGTGCAGTTCCTCCCTAGCAGCGGCACCTCGGCAAGAACCTCGCCCATCGGAGACACCTTCGCGACAACCCCCTTACCGTACCGCGCAATGTATAGATTGCCGTCGACGTCGCAGCGCATGCCATCCAAACCATAATCTGGGAACTGGATGAGCAACCGTTTGTTGCTGAGCTCGCCTGTTGGGGATAGATCATAGGCCCAGACCGTGCGCTGCACGCTCTCATTGACGTACAGAGTGCGTTCGTCCGGGCTGACTTCGACGCCGTTGGTGGTACCCATACCGGTCTCCAGCAGAACCACGCTGTGGTCCACCCCGACACGCCAGATCTGCCCCGTGTCATCAGCCCAGTTGGGATCACTAGCGTACACTAGATCATTGGCGCCAATCGCAAGATCATTGGGCTGGTTCATCGTGGGCTCATGCGCATAGGTAGAGACATCGCCCGTCTCCATATCCACCAACAGGACATTATGCGCCGTGTAGTCAGCGACCAGCATATTCCCGATGCTGTTGAAGCGGATTCCGTTGCCCGTACTTCCTGGGGGGAGTTCAACAAACACACTGCACTCGCCAGTTGGTCTGACGATGCCGATTGTATGCTGGCGTGCGTAGTTGACAGCATACAGGTTGCCCCAGCCATCACAGGCCGGGCCTTCGACGCCCTCAGTGAAACCGCCAGGCTCGGTAAATACCTCGCTTGAGAGGAGCGCTACACTCATAGCGTCCTTCTTCACTGCATGTACGTGGAATCCCCAACCTGCCCGCAACAATCCACCGTGCGGGGCAAGTCACACAGACGTGTCAGACACAGCCCTCACCGTCCGAGGGGTCCAGACACATACGCAACGATAGCGTCTATCAGAATCGTACGGCCCTGCGATCGTCCTTCGCATCACCCGAGCCTCCTGCAGGGGCGTGAGTCGAGGCTCAGCGTGAAGCGTGCGGACCGCTCAGTACGTGACGGCGCGGTCGAGTTTCTTAGCCTGGGCGACCCACTCTGTAACCATATCCAGGGTAGGCATCCGACGAACCAGCCTCTTCTCAGTATTGACTTCGGTCATTCGAGCCAGGAGATTCTCCGGATTGCGTTGCGCGAGCTCGACAACCGTGTCAACGCCAGCCCATTCCAGCAAATCGCCGTATTCCTCTCCAACACCTCGGACACGCATCAGATCAGCACGGTTGACCCAGTCCAGAATGTACTCGCCTCCGATACCAGTCTTCTCCTGCAGGTCCCGGCGACCTTTGGGAGTTGCACCGGCTTCGAGCAGCGCCTCGATAGTCCCGATTCCTGCCGCTCGCAACTTCTCTCCATAGACTGCACCAATGCCCTCAATCGCTTCTAACTTCGTCATCACCTACTCCTTGTATCGCTAAGAGAGAGTGTGTCGCACAGCCTCTCACAATGCAGCGGGCATGAAAGGCACATCTTCGTCCAGCTCATCGAAGTCATCCCCATCACCTGGTTTGACCCAGGCCGCCAGATCGACAGTCATACGCTCGAAGAAGCTATTGGGCGGAAGATTGCCGGTACCGTAGTCCACCTCGATAAGGCGAGCCCGAACTCGCAGCCGCTTTGTCTCCAGGATAACGTCCTGTCCAACATCGGCCTGAACCGGCTCACCTTTGGGGGCCAACTTGGTCCGCAACGCCTCATCATTGAAGGCATAGCCGGACATGAGCACCTTGGTCACCGTGCGGATATCGTTCTTATCGAAGAGCCATAGCTCGAATGCAGTCACCTTGTTGGGTTCTCCGACTCCCACCGTCTCCGAGATGCCCACACCGCATTCGCCCATAAACTCCCCGTTGGCTAGCTCAATACTGAACGAGGGGTCGTAGTGGTCATCGCCCAACGTGTATGTCGTCACGAACTGCGCCTGAGGCGCCTCCTCTCCCCAACCGACACCAGATTCAGACGCCGCGAATATGTCAGGGATCCCCTCAGAATCACCTATCTGTTGCTTCGCTTCACGCAGTCTTGTAACAACAATCAGCACACCACCCGCAAGTGCGAGCACCAGGAGAGTTACACCACACACCATCAGCAGCGGACGCAATAGACTGCGCGACTCGGTGGTCTCACCAGCAGAGGCGGCTTCCGACTCAGAGGCATCGCCTGCGCTAGCCGCGTCCTCGTCGATGGTCTTCAGTGCGCGAAGCCGTGTGGCCGTCACGCCCCCTTGTTCCAGCGCAAGGCGTTCCAGTGTCTCATCAAGCTGACCTGGCCTCCAGAAGTCAGTACCCAGCTTCTGCTGAGCCCAACCTGCGCCGCCGTTAAATTCGTAATTCTCGGCAACCCACAGGATGTAGTCGTCTTGAAAATCAGAACGGAGCTGAGCGGGAGTCAGATTCGCGTACTCAACTGGCCATAGGACCCAACCGATCACCAAGCCTACAATGAGGCCCAGGACAGCCCCACCGACCAGGGCTACAAAGGTCTTGCGTTGCTCAAGGAATTGCCGGATCGTCTCCATATCAGCCCCCTTCTTAGATGCTAGTCCTTTGGAATGACACCGAGGTCGAATCACGCCACACCGAGTTCATTGTACCACAGGACACCATGCGACACAACTGTTCTCACACGTGAGACGGCTCATCGGGAGTACCACTGTCAGCCCGTGGGTGAGCACGCAGATAGATGTCACGAGCTCGGGCCTGACTGACGTGAGTGTAGATCTGGGTAGTCATAAGGTTCTCATGCCCCAGGAGCTCCTGCACAACACGCAAATCCGCACCGCCATCCAGGAGGTGTGTGGCGAACGAATGCCGCAAGATATGGGGATGAACCGGGACGCCGATGCCCGCCTGCTCGCCCAACTGGCTCAATACCAGCGCCACACCACGAGCGGAGAGCCGTCCACCACGATGATTGAGCCACAGGGCCCGAGTTGGCTTTCGACCGATCAGTTCCGGCCGTCCTGCCTCCAGATAGTCGCGCACGCTCCGTACGGCGGGGCGGCCCAACAGTCCGATCCGCTCCTTGTTTCCCTTGCCCAACACACGCACTTCACCGGCGGCCAGGTCAACATCGGAGACATCCATGCCAACCAGCTCGCTGACCCGCAGACCGGCCCCGTAGAGCACCTCTACGATGGCAGCATTGCGCATTCCGAGCGGCGTTGACGTATCAGGCACAGTCAGGAGCGCACCGACCTCGTCAACTGTCAAGTAGTCAGGCAACCGCTGCGCTGTACGAGGTGCTCCTATCGCTCGAAAGACATTTCGGCTCAGGACTTCGTCACGGGCCAGAAAGTCTCCAAAGGAATGCAGTTCGGCGACACGACGCGCAATGCTATCCCGGACGTACCCTGCGTCATCCAGTTGGGCCAGATACTCCCGCAGCAGGGTCCGATCAATCCGTTCGAGAGAATGCACACCGCGCCCATCACAGTAGCTCAGGAATTGCCCGATATCGTTCCGATAGTTCCTGAGGGTATGCGGTGACGCATTTTGGCTCGCCCTAAGGTCATCCAGAAATCGCTGGAGCAGGCCGTCCATATCCATCGCATCTCCCTGGTATTCAGCAGGTTCATGCTGTTGCCGGTTCGGACTCAAGCAGCGTGTCGGGTTCGAACGTCTCCTCACAGGACAGGCACTGGATCACGTCCTTTCGCGCCTCGACCAACAACCCACCACAGTTGGGGCATGCCTGGGGCAACGGTCGTTTCCAGGTAGCGAACTGACATGAATCGGGATCGTCGTTTCGATAATTGCTGCAGCCGTAGAATGTCCGTCCCCGGCGAGTGCGCTTTTCGATCAGCTCTCCGCCGCACACTGGACACCTCGCCCCAGTCTTCACTATGATCGGCGCACTATAACGACAGTCTGGGAAGTTGCTGCAGCCCACAAACCGGCCGTATCGACCGTGTTTGTAGACCAGTGGATTACCACAAAGTGGACAAGACTCTCCCGTTGGCTCGCTGTCCATATCGACCTCGGGCATACTCTCCCGGGCCTCAGACAGCTTCGTCTCAAAGGGGCCGTAGAAGTCATCCAAGACTGGCACCCACTGTCGCTCGCCGGTGGCGATCCGATCGAGTTCCGACTCCATCTGAGCGGTGAACCCTACATCGATATAGTCAGGGAAATGCTCCACCAACAGATCGGTGATGACCACGCCGACCTCGGTCGGGTGCAACCGATTCTCACGTCGTTCAACATAGCCTCGCTGCTGAATTGTCGCAAGGATGGGCGCGTACGTACTCGGACGTCCGATGCCATACTCCTCTAGCGCTCGTACGAGCGTGGCTTCGGTATACCGGGGCGGTGGCTGCGTGAAGTGTTGATAGGGCAACAACTGAAGCAGATCAAGCAGCTCATCCACCGTTAGTGGGGGAATCTTCTCTCGTTCACCCTCGGCCTCTTCCTGAAGGTCTTCATCCTGTGATTCCTCATAGACTGCCAGGAACCCCTTGAAGCGAAGACTCGACCCGCTGGCACGGAACAAGTATGGACGTGCAGCAACGGGAAGCTCCGTTGGGCCAGCCACAATCTCCACGCTGATCGTATCGTACACCGCCGGCGCCATCTGACTGGCGACGAAGCGACGCCAGATCAGCTCATACAACCGATACTGTGCACGATCCAGGTACGGTTTCAGCGAACGTGGGCGCCGGCAGACCTGGGTAGGCCGAATCGCCTCATGTGCTTCCTGAGCACCCTTGGCCCGGGTCTTGTATTCTGGCGGCTGGTCAGGCACGAAGCTCTCACCGTACTCCTTGACAATGAAACGCCGGGCGTCTGTTTGAGCCGTCTCAGCCACCTGTGTACTGTCGGTGCGCATGTATGTGATCAGGCCAGTCGGACCTTCGCCCAGGTCAACCCCTTCGTAAAGCTGTTGAGCAATAGCCATCGTGCGTCGTGCCGTCATCCCGAGCCGCCGCGACGCTTCCTGTTGCAGCGTGCTTGTAGTAAACGGTGCAGCAGGATTGCGGCGTCTCTGACCCTCTCTGACGTTCACCACGGCGTAGACGGAGCGTTCAAGATCCTCCAGTACTACATCAACCTCGCTCCGGCTCTTGAGACTTACCTCCTCACCCCGAATACGGTGCAATCTGGCGGTGAAGCTACGCGGAGGCTGGCACTCGGGTTCCTGCTTAGCCAGCTCAGCCTCAATAGACCAGTATTCCTCCGGCGTGAATGCTTCGACCTCCCGCTCCCGATCGACGATGAGTCGCACGGCAACCGACTGAACTCGTCCGGCCGACAATCCGCGCCGCCCCAGTTTGTCCCGCAGCAGAGGGCTCAGTGTGTACCCTACGATCCGATCGAGAATGCGCCGCGCCTGTTGTGCGTCCACCTGGCGCATATCGATATCGCGAGGCGCACTGAACGCCGCATCAATGGCCTCTTGCGTAATCTCGTGAAACCCCACACGATGAACCGGTCGCAACCCGATGGCTGACTGCAGCGCCTTCTGCAGATGCCAAGAAATGGCCTCGCCCTCCCGATCGGGGTCAGTGGCCAGATAGAGCTCGGATGATTTCTTCACATCCTCACGCAATTTGCGCACAACATCCTTGCGCTTTGCCGGGATTACATAGCGGGGGCGAAACCCGTGTGCAATGTCAACTCCCATCCGATTAGCGGGCAAGTCACGGATATGCCCTACCGAAGCACGCACCCTATAGCCCTTGCCGAGAAATCTGCCCACTGTGCGCGCTTTGGCTGGCGACTCAACAATGACCATCCTCGGTTGGTTCGCCACACTGGCGCTCGACCGTGAGACGGCCAGGTGTTCCAACGGGTCGAGTCCTGCGTGCGCTGGCGTCCCCCCCATACGGAACATCTTCGTCCCGCACTCTGGGCACACGCCCTGCGTTGCCGCTGTCCCATTACGAGTGAACACTGGTTGGGCGTCCTGTATCTCGCGCTTGGCCTTACATCTGACACAATAGGCTTGCATACTGATCCCTTGAAGATAGAAGGTGGATGTTGGCAATCAAAAGATAGATCGATGTCCACTCTGCATTACACCGGCCATCAATCAGGCCAAAGCGCGCCGGGGACAGCGCGACGCACAGTGACATCTAGGTCCAGTGCACACTGGAGGAGTCCTGTCCCAAGCGCTGTGCTATCTCGCGCACTTCCTGCTCGCGTTCCAGAGGACAGATCAGAAGGGCATCTTCCGTGTCGACAACCACGATACGTTCCAGCCCGATGGTAGCTATCAGTCGCCGATCGCCCCAGATGAACGAGTGGGACGTATCAATCCCGACATGCTCCCCTCGCACAACGTTGCCCTGTTCGTCTGACGGCAACAGTGCAGCCAGGCTCGCCCAGCTCCCGATATCACACCAGCCAATATCAGCTGGGACGACGGCAACATGGGTCGCTTTTTCCATCACACCGTAATCGATCGTCTGCTTGGCTACTCGTGGCCAGCAACGTGTCAGTACTGGCTCATATTCCTGCGTATCCAGCGTCGGCTCAATCTCGCCCAACGTTGTGTACAACTCGGGCATCTGCTCCCGAATCTCATCCAGAATCCGCCCCAGACGCCAGATGAACATACCACTGTTCCACGAGTATCGTCCACTCGTCACCATGCGCACCGCAGTCTCATAATCCGGTTTCTCTGTGAAGCGCTCGGTTCGGAACACGTCCAGACCACGGCAGGTCGCAATGCGTTCGCCCTGCTGGATATACCCGTAGCCGGTCGATGGTCCGGTGGGCGTGATGCCCAAAGTAACCAGGTAGTCGTCCCGCGCCACTTGTTCGGCCGCCATCAACACTTCACGAAAACGCGCGGCGTCACGAATGAAATGATCAGCGGTCAACACCGCCATTGTCGCGTCGGGGTCACGTCTGCGCAGATGAATTGCAGCCAGGCCGATGCAAGGCGCCGTTCCGCGCCCCTCGGGCTCTACGATGAAGTTGGCCTTAGGGAGCTGCGGCACCTGTTCCGCCAGTAGATCGACATGCTCTGCGGCCGTGATGACCAGGATACGGTCAAGCCCAAACAGTGGCGTGACTCGTTCAACCGCCTGCTCAAACATCGTCGCGTTGCCGACGAGTTCAAGCGACTGCTTGGGGCGGTGACGGCGGCTTAGCGGCCACAGCCGCGTACCCACGCCACCCGCCATAATCAATCCATAGTATGCCACCTGCGCCTCCGTTCACCTGCATCCCGGGTTTCCAAGGGCAGGCCCATATACCTACGGATCACTCAACAACGTAGGGTGCGCCACTTTCCCGGGCAACTACGTATTTCATACCGCCCACTTGACGCACCATGCCCTTCAGCTCCATCAACGTCATTGCACTCGTTACCTCGGCGATGGGCATATCGACCTGCCGTCGCAGCTCATCGACATGCAATGGTTCAGCCGACAGACAAGCCAACAGACGCGCTTCAGTCTCGTCGGCCGGCAACACCTGCCGAGCCTCAGCCTGCTCGGTCACCATGGTCAGGTTCAGCTCTTCCAGAATATCCTCTGGGCAAGTGACCAGCCGAGCTCCATCACGGATCAGTGCGTTGGTCCCAGCGCTGGCCACGGTCAGGATGCTACCCGGAACAGCAAACACGTCACGGCCTTGTTCACCCGCATAATCCGCAGTAATCAGCGCACCGCTACGTCGCCCGGCCTCTGTCACCAAGACACCAAGCGACATGCCGCTGATGATCCGGTTGCGAGGCGGGAAATTGCCCCCCTCGGGCAGCGTACTAAACGGGTAGTCGCTAACCAAAGCACCGTGCGATGCGATCTCCTCAGCCAGCTTGCGATGCTCGGGCGGATAGACCTGGTCAACGCCGCACCCCAGTACCGCCACCGTGCGTCCGCCCGCCTGCAACGCCGCCCGGTGAGCCTCTCCATCGATGCCGCGCGCCATGCCGCTAACGACAGTGATGCCGCTCCTAGCTAGCGCTGAACTCAGCCGACGGGTAACCTCCCGTCCGTAGGCCGACGCGCGGCGTGTACCTACGACAGCCACGGCCCAGGCGTCTTCCGGTACCAAATCTCCCTTGACATACAAGACGGGTGGCGCGTCGGAAATCTCACGCAGCAGCATGGGGTAGTCCGGGCTCTCCCACGTCAACACGTGTGCGCCGCCCTCATTCACGCGCCTCAGTTCCCGATCCAAGTCGAGTGACGCGCGGGCGCTCACGAGGTTCTCAATCGAACGTCGGTCCAGTCCAGCATCCCGCAATCGATCAACTGGTGCTTGCCAGGCTGTCGCCGCATCGCCAAAGTAGTCAAGCAACGCACGAAAGCGGGCTGGGCCAATCCCTCGCACAATGTTGAAGCCGATCCAGAATCTCAGATCACTCATTGCCCTTCGTCAGCCGCCAAGCCTGGCAGCAAATGCACACGCATCCGCCCGGCTGTCAGGTCGATCTCAAGCACGACCTCGTGGATGGCGGGGAGCAACACTTCACCTCGAGGCCCACGTACCACATACACATCGTTCGCCCCGGTCTCAATCACGTCGACCACCTTTCCGAGAACCTCGCCGACATCGGTCTCTACGATCAGTCCTTCGACCTGATAGGTGTAGTACTCCCCCTCCCCTAACGGAGCGGCGTCGGTGGTACGAATCTGCACGAGCATACCACGTAGTCCCTGGGCGGCGTCGCGAGTGTCACATCCCACGAGCTTGAGCAGCATCACATCCTGGTGTACTCGCACTCGCTCAACATCGTAGCGAGTGACCTCATCTGGAGTATTCAACGTGGCCAGGTAGACGTGCCGGTGCGATGCTACGCGCTCAGGATAACTCGTCAGCAGTATAACCCGAATTTCACCGCGCACGCCATGTGGACGAACGACCCGCCCAACGGCCAAATAGCGAGGCTCAGGTCGAGATGCCTCTCCTGAGCCCCATGAACTGCCCACTTGATCACCTGTACTAGTCTGCATAGTCAGACGATCTCGAGCGTCACCCGCCTTCCATGTCGGTCCGCGAGCACCCGGGTTAGGGTTCGAATCGCGTTCGCCGTACGCCCGCCCCGACCAATCACCCGGCCCATATCTTCCGATCCAACACGCAGCTCCAAGATCAGCGATGCACCTCCGCCGATCTCAGATACACGCACCTGGGACGGATCATCAACCAGAGACTTGGCGATGAATTCGACAAGGTCTTTTGCCGAAGCCATTACATTCCTCCTCTAGGCAGCACCGCCGTCGCAGTAGCGGAACCACATCAGCAACAACACACGACAGTGTTGGCAGTAGTGACAGCCGGAGAAGCGGAACCTGCCCCGTTTCTGGACTGCCGTGCTATTGCGCGGTGTCTATATGGTATGGCTAGGCGACCTCGACGGCCCCTGCTGCGTCGCCCTGCGGAGATTCCGCGAGAGACGTCGCAATGCCCTGCGCCCTAAACAGACGAGCCACCGCATCGCTCGGTTGTCCACCATGGCCCAACCAGTAGAGCGCTCGCTCCTCGTCAATCTGCACCGATTCCGGCTCTGTCCGCGGATTGTAATAACCAATGCTCTCAATGAAACGTCCATCCCGCGGCGCACGCTGATCTGTCACCACAATGCGATACGCAGGCTGCTTCTTGCCACCCACACGACGCAAACGAATCCTAACCATGCTCCTCCTGAATGCCCTTCGATTACTGAGCTAATATCGCTCGTTGTGCACTGTACCCGCGCGCAATGCACGCAGTGCCCGATCTACCCGATTTTGGCGGTCTTCAACGCCCGCCCTAACCGAACAAGCGTGGCAAACCCATCATACCCCGCTTGCCCTTGCCCAGCTGCTTCATCATACGTTGCATCTGGCGAAACTGATTCAATAGCATGTTCACTTCCTGCACCGACGTGCCGCTGCCACGCGCAATGCGCTTACGACGACTCCCATTGATGATGCGCGGTGTCCGACGCTCTTCCGGTGTCATCGACAGGATGATCGCTTCGAGGCGCTTCATGTTCCGGTCCGTCTCCTCCGGTGACAGATCGCGCGTCATGCGTCCCATCCCTGGCACCATGTCCAGGAGTTGGTGAAGTGGCCCCATCTGCTTGACCTGTTTGAGCTGAGCGAGGAAATCCTCCAGGTCGAACTGCGCCTCGCGGAGCCTTCGCTCCAAGTGCTCGGCTTGTTCCAGATCGAAAGTCGCTTCTGCGCGCTCGATCAACGACAGTACATCGCCCATCCCCAGGATGCGTGAGGCCAACCGATCGGGATGGAAGACTTCCAGCGCACCCGCTTTCTCGCCGGCGCCCAGGAACTTGATCGGCACCCCCGTGACAGCACGCATGCTGATCGCTGCCCCACCGCGTGCATCGCCGTCCACTTTCGTCAAGATCAAGCCAGTCAGGCCGATCCGCTCGTGAAAGCCAGCCGCTATGTGTACCGATTCCTGGCCAGTCATTGCATCAGCGACCAGCAGCACCTCGACAGGCCGGACAGCTTGTTTGACTGCCTCGAGCTCTGCCATCATCTCCGGGTCGATCTGAAGACGACCGGCGGTGTCCAGCAACACCACATCCGCACCGCGCCGACGGGCATCACGCACACCATTGGCACAGATCTCGGGGGGGGCGACCGTCGAGTCCTCACTATAGACAGGCAGCCCCAACTGCTGCCCCAGAACCTCCAACTGCCGGATAGCGGCGGGTCGGTAGGTATCGGCTGCCACCATCAGCGGCAGATGTCCTTTCTCTTTCAGGAAGCGCGCCAGCTTAGCCGCCGTGGTCGTCTTGCCCGATCCCTGCAGTCCGACCAGCATGATGACGTATGGGGCCGTCCCTTGCAGCGTCAGTTGCCCAGGCTCACCCAGGGTCTGGATCAGCTCCTCATGGACGATCTTGACAACCTGCTGGGCAGGTGTCAGGCTCTTGGTAACCTCGGCGCCAACCGCACGGGTGCGGACTCGGCCCGTGAAGTCCTTCACAACTTTGTAATGTACGTCAGCTTCAAGCAGCGCTAGACGGATTTCGCGCAACACCTCATCGACATCCGCTTCGCGCAGAACACCGCGCTTGCCCAGCCGTTGGAAGACGGCCTCGAGCTTTTCCGTCAAGCTTTCAAACATAATGGTCCGCTACCTGGCCCAGTCCGTGGCGTAATCCAAGCCATACCGCGGTACGGCAGGCCCGTAACGCAGGGCGATTGTAGCGGAAAAGCGCCGATTAGTCAAGTAAGCTGGCGCCTGGCGCCTAGGGCAGGCGAGCTGCCACCCGCGTGTTCTCCTCGATGGCCAAGAGGAGAAAGATGAGCTCGCCCACAGCGTACAGCATCAGAAATTGGATGACTGTACCAATCAGAGTGGCGACGAAAAGCAGGACTCCGCCCAATGCGCCGAACATCCAGGGCGCCCACTGTCCCTGCTGCTGTGCGAACTGGCTCAACATACCCCCACCAAAGATGCTGGTGAGCAAAGCGCCAATGGCCGTCAGAATTCCAACCACAAGCACAATCCAGGCCAGTATCTTCCATACCAAGCCAATGAACCGCAAGACCTTGAACTTCTTGACCATCGATGTCACTCCCCAGTTTGCGTCCATCCAATGCAATAATCCAATCACAGATTGAGTCCGGCTACACTCAGACCGTGAGACTCATTGCGGTACAACTAGTCTGTGTCTGAACTCATAAAGGTCTTGACACTCTTCTCGAACTTGCTGCGGGGAAGCATAACGCGCCGCCCACACGAGAGGCATTGGATGCCGATGTCAGCACCGACGCGTGTCACCTCCCACTCATATCCCCCGCAGGGGTGAACCTTGCGCATACGCACCCGATCACCAACGTGGAGAGTTAGTGGTCCCGCTCTGTTCATAGCGTTATTCTACGCGCCCTCACACGACAGTGCTCGGCCTCGATGATCGAGAGCACCTTATCGACCGCCAGATCGAGCTGGCACGTCCCATTCACCACCACATAGTCGAATTTCCGTAGCTCCTCCATCTCCTCCCGTGCAGTCCTGATCCGTTTCTCCAGCTGCACGTGCGAATCTCCCCCACGAGCTATCAGGCGCGCTTCTTGTTCCACCTCCGATGCGGCAGTGAGAAAGATGGTAACCGCCTCTGGTACAAGCCGGCGAATCGCATCGGCCCCTTGCACATCGATGCGCATGACAACATCTCGCCCACTCGCCAGCGCATCCCGCACCTGCTGCTTGGGGATCCCCTTGTGCTGTCCGTAGACCACGGCATGCTCCAGTAGTTCGCCCTCTTGTTCCATTCGCAGGAACTCCTCAGTGTTCACGAAGATGTAGTCCACACCGTGTACTTCCCCAGGACGTGGTGGGCGATCCGTCGCTGTGACGACAAAGTGGAAATCGGTTCCCCGCTCCTTCATACGGCGTATGAGGCTGTCTTTGCCTACACCGGCCGGGCCTGATATGACGATCAAGAGAGGCTGATGGTCGAAACAGTATCGATTCTCTGCATGCACCAATTATCGCTCCTACTTGCGACGTCTGTGTTAGCTGGTATACTCAGTGTGTCACTTGTACGTTCTGATCCAATTCACCGACGGATCACTACAACACTGTGATTGTTGGAGGGAGACGTGCCGATCTACGAGTATCGCTGTCAGAATTGTCGCCGACGCGTGTCCATCTTCTGGCGCTCTTTCGCGGAGGCCGAGACCGGGCACCCGGTGTGCCCCCGTTGCCAGAGCGACAAACTGCAACGTCTAGTATCTCGCGTTCGGGTCATCCGTTCCGAGGAGAGCCGTCTTGACGACATGTCAGATTTCAGCGACCTCCCCGACTTGGACGAAGACGACCCCAAAAGTCTGGGGCGCTGGATGCGTAAGATGAGCGACGAGGTCGGCGAAGAACTGGGCCCCGAGTTCGATGAGGTGATCGGTCGCCTGGAAGCTGGCGAAGACCCAGAGGCTATCGAGCAATCCATGCCCGAGTTGATGGGGGAAGGCGACGCTGGCCTTGATGACGACATGGATTTCTAGGTCCTCCGCTGGTCCCATATCTCGGTCGAGATGCGCATTTCTGCCAAGCGCGCGCTGACGACCTCACTGATCTGGGCGAATACGTCTGGCGCTGGGCGTGCAGCATCAATAATGACCCAGCGGCTGGGGGACCGGCCAGCCAATTCGAGGTATCCGGCGCGGGTCCTGTGATGGAACTCCAGGCTCTCAGCATCCAGTCGATTCCACTCTCCATCATTCTCGCGCCGCCGCCGAAGTCCATCCTCCGGTGCGATATCCAGGCACAGGGTGAGGTCGGGTTCGAGATCACGTGTGGCATACGAGGTAATGACCCGCAACATGTCGAGGTCAAGCCCACGCCCATACCCCTGGTATGCTAAAGTGCTATCAGCGTAGCGATCGCTGATCACAACGCGCCCAGCTTCCAGCGCCGGTATGATGGTCTGGACTACGTGTTGCGATCGAGAGGCTGAGTAGAGCAGAATCTCGGTTCTCGCATCCATCATCGTGTGGCGCCGATCGTGTAGTATAGCACGAATCTCGTCACCGATGTCCGTACCGCCAGGTTCCCGCGTGAGCAACACGTCGTAACCTTGTTTCCCCAGTTCACAGACGAGGAGCTGCGCCTGTGTCGTCTTTCCTCCACCGTCCGGACCCTCCAGCGTGATGAAATAGCCCACTAGTCTCTCCTGTCACCAGGATCCCGGTAGATGCACACCCGCCGATTGGGTTCCTTGCCCGTGGAATCGGAAGTGAGGTCCGCTTCACGAGCCATCTCGTGTTGCTTGCGCCGGACAGACGCATTCTGGGCGCTAAGCTCCACCATCGGCATACCAGCCAACACCTGGCGGATGGCTTCCCGGGCCTCCTGAAGAGCGGGATGCAGTTCCGCGGCATCGACCGACTCGAGCTCGAAGATATCTCGGAGACAGGCCTCCATCTGGGACACACTGTTGGCCCGCAAGACGTAAATGGGCAATCCCTTCCGCTCCACCTCCGTGATGATGCGCGGTCGCTTGCGATAGAACGACTTCGTCGTGATCATCAACTCAGCTTCACCCAGAAGCTTCACGATGTGAATTGGCACGTGCATACGCCGGGCGGCTCGCTCCAGCCGATCGCGGGCCACTCCGTAAGGAAAGATGCGCAGTGGCTCTTGAGTGCGCTGAGCCTGAGAGAAGTGAGCGGACACCGGTGCAACGAATGGCTCACCTCCACCGTCGGCTTCGGATACGATTGATGTGGTGGTCTCCCTACGCACGTCCCCATGTGGGTCACGATAGCGCAGTTCGGTCTGCATAGCGCGTCCACGTAGCAGCGCATCCACAGAATGTGTCACATCATGGTGGATCAGCAAACGCTGGCGATCCTGTATTTCGATCAGCACATCGAAGGTGGGCGGCGCTCGACGTTCAAGGATCGTCTTCTGTGTGCCTCGCCGTCGCGCCTCCTCATCTGATAGCGTAACACTCTCGATCCCTCCAACCAAGTCGGAGAGAGTTGGGTTCAGTAGCAAGTTATCCAGGGTGTTGCCGTGAGCCGTGGCAATCAACTGAACGCCGCGTTCAGCGATGGTTCGTGCGGCCATTGCCTCGAGCTCGCGCCCAATCTCATCGATGATGATGACCTCAGGATTGTGATTCTCTACGGCTTCGATCATCACTTCGTGCTGCAGCGATGGCATTTCCACCTGCATACGTCGGGCACGGCCCACCGCAGGATGGGGTATATCTCCATCCCCTCCAATCTCGTTGGAGGTATCGACAATGATGACGCGTTTCTTATCGGCGAGGACGCGCGCCGCCTCGCGCAACATGGTGGTCTTTCCCACGCCAGGACGTCCAAGCAACAACGAGCTCCTACCACTCTCGATTATGTCCTGGATGATCGCAATTGTGCCATACACAGCGCGTCCCACCCGGCACGTCAGCCCAACGACATCTCCCTTGCGATTGCGGATCGCGGCGATCCGATGCAACGTGCGCGCGATGCCCGCACGATTGTCCGCATCAAACTCACCGACACGCGCCACGACGTACTCAATCTCCGCCGATGTGACTTCCGAGTTTCGAAGAACTACCTCACCGTGCGTATAACGAGCAGTCGGCACACGCCCCAGATCCAAGATCACCTCGAGCAGCTCATCCCACTGACTTACCTCCTTCAGAGAAGCGCAGGTGTCAGCAGGCAGAACCGCCAACATAGCATCCAGATCATCTGTAATATGATTCTCGAAGTTTCCCTTATCCTGTCCCAAAAGCACCCCTGAAATCCACTACGTCTGTCCCAGTATGGTATATCCAATATTGTACCGCTGATGGAAACAACCGTCAACGGATCCAAGCGACTTGGACGCGGCTAAGGCGTCCAGCACACCCAGTTGGCGACGGTCACTATCGACTACACAGCAGCAGAGCATAACCTTGTGCAACTAATGCACGCCCTCGTCGCCTCCGACGCCAGCGCCGGTGAATGGCACGAACGCCACCCCACTATGCCGGAGTCTATGGTACGTACCGTCAGCTCTCCGAGTGATTTTCCAGAGTGTCTGATAGCCGCCAGGAGGCCCCACCGGGACAACCAGCCGCCCACCGATTGCCAGTTGCTCCTCCAGCGGGGGAGGCACCTTCTCAGGTGCTGCAGTCACAACAATTGCGTTAAAGGGCGCTTCCTCTGGCCAGCCGAAGTACCCATCGCCTTGTTTGCAGTGAATCTGCGTGTACCCGAGGCTCGCGAGACGTTCTTGCGCGCGCTCGGCTAGTTCAGGAATGATCTCAATGGCGAATACCTCGACGCCAGGCATCTCGGCCAGAACAGCCGCCTGATAGCCAGAGCCCAGACCGACCTCCAGCACCTTGTCACCAGACCGCAGTTCCAGCAGATCGGTCATCAGCGCCACAATGTAGGGCTGAGAGATCGTCTGACCACATCCGATGGGGAGCGGGTGGTCCCCATAGGCGTACCCCCGCTCTTCTTCAGGAACAAATACGTGGCGTGGCACCGCTTGCATCGCATTCAGCACGGCTTGATTGGTGACACCCCGGCTCTTAATCAGCTCAATCATCGCTCACCCCCTGACCCGTGCGCTTGAGTACAATCGCGTAACATCCCGAGTCAGCTCATTCATTGTAGTCAGAACCGCGCTACCTGCCAATTGAATTGAACCATCGTACGTTGGGCACACAGCGCGGTGATGGTAGCCCACTTGGACCATCCATGGTACAATCCTTCCCATTCTGGCAATAGGAGGATACAATGCGCAAGACAGCGCTGGCGATGGCCAGCCTGCTTCTGGTGCTGGTAGTTGGGTGTAGTGCGAACAAGGTCGCGTCGACCGAGACCGTCGCGCCACCGTCTCCGACATCGGCCCCAGATGTGGCTACCCCCACGCCTTTCGTTACGTCTATGCCCGCAGCCCCGGCTACCTGTCGTGTGGCCCCAATCGAGTTTCCGAAGATCGAGGGGATTCCCGAGATCCACGAGGGCGATCACATCGAGGGCAACATCAATGGATCGATCGTCCTGATCGAGTATGCGGACTTTCAGTGACCAGGCTGCGCAGCGCTATCAAGGCTGCGAGTGTATCTGGAAGATACATACGGTGAGGAGTTCGGGTCAGTCTATCGTCATTTTCCGCTGAGCTTTCACGAGCACGCGATCATCACCGGTGAAGCCACCGAGGCAGCCGGTGCACAAGGCAAGTTCTGGGAGATGCACGATCTGTTATACGATCGACAGAGCGAATGGAACGGACTATCGTCCGATGATATACCGGCGAAGTTGGTGGAGTACGCAGGACAGCTGGGACTGGATACCGAGCAGTTCGCACGGGACCTGGAAGAGCACATCTATCGTGACAAGGTAGTAGCAGATGGGGAGACCGCCCAGGCAGCTCGACTGCCTGGCACGCCGAGTTACATCATCAACGGTGTCCTCTATCCGACCGATGAGTTAGGGCTTCATCCCGCCTTGGTGGATGCCTTCATTCGTGTGATGCAGCTCCAACCACGTGTCCATACCGATATCCCACCGCAGGTTATCGACCCAGATCGTCAGTATACGGCCACCATCCGCACGGACAAAGGCGACATCGTCATCGAACTCTACGCAGAACAAGCTCCCGTCACGGTCAACAGCTTCGCTTTCCTGGCGCAAGATGGGTGGTACGATGGTGTGACCTTCTTCCGCGTAGTCCCAGGTTTTGTCGCGCAAACCGGTGATCCCACGAACACAGGGCTGGGGCGCCCCGGATACCAGTGCGACGATGAGACGTCACCCGACCTCCGGTTCGATGCACCCGGAGTAGTGGGTATGGCCAGCGCCGGGCCGGGAACCAGCACGGTTGGGAGCCAATTCTTTATCACCTATGCGCCGCTGCCTGATCTGGATGGCAACTACACGGTGATCGGCCGTGTGGTCGAGGGATTGGACGTGGTTGAGAGCCTGACCGCACGAGATCCCGGCCAGAACCCGGATCTACCGCCCGGAGATACGATTGAGACTGTGATCATCGAGGAGATGTGAGCGCTCTAGATCGCCGGATGCCACGCCGCCTGGTCTGGCTTGGCGCTAGCCTGGTAGGAGTAAGTCTGTCCATCGTAGCCGCACTCACTGCGCTGACAGCACTGGTGCTATCGGCCGTCGGGGTAGTGAAGCCCGATATGACTGGCATTATGATGCTCAGCGGTCTGATAGCGATCGGATTGGGTCTGGGCATCCCATTGACTTTCCACGGATGGGCGGGGTGGCGTGCGCAGCCATCCCGTCCCTTCACAACCTCGCGACACTGGCGCGTTCTCTTGATCTGGATCATCTTCGTCGTAGGCGGGGTCGCTCTATCCAGGGTATCGCCTGCGCTGCGCCGATGGCTGTTGATCCCGTTCCACACTGGAGCGATGGTCACACCGTCACTGGCTATCCTATGGTGGGTGAACTCGACATTGCGGGGAGAAAGGTGCTCTCACCGCGAGGTTACAGCCGGATTGGCAGGCGGAGGCATCGTAGGCACTGCGGCAGCACTTCTGGCCGAGGGCGTCGCCATTCTTGTATTGATCGTGGTGGTAGCAGTCATCATCTCGATCATTCCAGGCGGTACGGACAGCGTAATGAATCTGGTGAATAGGCTAGAAGACCCCACGCTTCTATCCGACAGTGCTGAACTGGCCGGATTGCTTCTCTCACCTTGGGTCATCGTATCTGTGCTCGGATTTGTGACAATTCCCGTACCACTTTTGGAGGAAGCAATCAAGACCCTGACAATGGGTGTATTCGGAGTCTGGCTCCGCCCAACACCTGCCCGAGGATTCCTGTGGGGAGTCGCCAGTGGTGCAGGGTTTGCCCTATCTGAGAACCTTCTCAACGGTTCGATCGGTGGCGAAACGGGCTGGGGTATGGTCGCACTCGCACGAGGTGCAGCCACTGTGATGCACTGTGCTACAGGAGGACTGGTTGGCTGGGGATGGACTCAGTTGTGGACAACACGACGTCATCCACTTCGATTTCTGAGTGCGTATGGACTGGCGGTTCTATTCCACGCTCTCTGGAACGCTGCTGCCGTCGGTTCAGCCCTGCTGGAGCTGGCAGCCGAGGCCAACAGAGGGACGGGGCCATCCGTATGGCTCATGTCAATGAGCGCTCGAGCGCTGTGGGCAGTCCTGGCGCTTATGGCGGGCACCTTGCTGACAGCCGTGCTGCAAGCAGGCCGCAAGTTAGGAAGCCAGCGACAAGCCCACGGCACTGAAGGTGAGAACGATGCGCCCACACCGGCGTGCGGGCTTCAGGTTTGACTGGCTAGAGGTCAGCGCCCCTTCTGTCTCTCACTAAGCGCCATCTGCATTGCCTTCACGCGACGACGTTGCAGCAGTCGACTGACCACAAACGCGATGATGGCGGCAATAACAAGAACAAGGATAATCTTCTCGTAACGTCCAATCCACTCGCTCACCAGGGGCCAACTCTGCCCCAAGAGGTAACCCGCAAACGCCAGCAGGAAACTCCACAGACCCGTACCCACGGCCGTATACGCGCAGAAGCGCACAAGATTCATCGTCGCGATACCTGCTGGAATCGACACCAGGCTTCGCACGATGGGAACCATGCGGCCGAAGAAAATGACGCCTTCCCCATACCGATTGAACCAATCAAGAGCCTTATCGAAGTCCGTCTCGGACAACATCAACCACTTGCCAAACGTGCAGATGAGCTCACGCGTACGGTCCTCACCGAGCAGATGGCCAATCGCATAAAACACCAGTGCGCCCGCTATAGAACCCAAGGCACCCACCAGAGTGACTCCGAACAAAGTGAAGCGTCCGTCAAGCACCAGGCTACCAGCCAGGGGTAGCACGACTTCCGACGGAATCGGAGGGAATACATTCTCGAGAAACATAACTAGCGCGAGGCCTGGGTAACCCGCTGTGCTGATGATGGACTGTGCCCAGAGTGTGATCGCGTCGAGGACTTCCTTCAAACCCATTTGTGTGTCTTCCTATGGCTTCCTCTCCAGCGTCCTGCCCAAACTGGCATCTATGGTGGTTGGGATAGCGAGCAAGGAGCGAGAAGGAGGTCTAGAACGGCACGTAATGGGCTACTGAGCGCCCACTGACGGAGCCGCGTGGTCGGATCCAGAATACTGTGGACGGGATTATACCATCAGAGGGCAGAGATAGCAACTGGGAATAAGCCTGGATCAGCGATTCTCACGATGGATATCACGACTTGATGAATGCTGCCTGGAGGGCAGGGAACGGTTTCAGACCGACCGAAACCGCCCTGTCGAGAGGCTGCTGGCCTGGGCGCACCGCACACATCGGTCGTACTGAGAACTTCTGATCGCTGAGTTGCTGAGTCGCGGGGTTGTCATGAGCATTCCGATGGGCTATAATGGTAGCTTCTGCTTATCCACGAAGTCAGAACATAGAGACAACACGAGACATCCGAGCGCCATGCTCTGTAACGGCCTACATTTG
>JAAZAN010000315.1 GCA_012514315.1 Chloroflexota bacterium | reverse complement strand
GTCAACAGATTCGACACGTTGTTTACGTCGGCCGGATGCCAACTGAGAGCGGCATCTAGATCGTCAAAGACTCCATCCCTCGCCATGTACACCTTACCCGACAATGACTCTTCCGCTGGGCAGCCATAGAACCGGATGGTCCCCTTTAGGTTCGCCTTCTCCATCGCCTCTTTGGCGGCCAGTGCCGCTCCCAGCGCGCCCACGCCCAGGAGGTTGTGACCGCAGCCATGCCCCGGCGCTCCATCCTCAATAGGTTCTCGCGTGGGTGCCACCTTCTGAGACAGACCGGGCAAAGCATCGTATTCGCCCAGGATGCCGATGATCGGCTTCCCTTCTCCCCAGGACGCCACAAAGGCAGTGGGCATCTGGCCCACACCCATGTCTACAAAAAAACCAGCGCTCTTGAGTTCATCCACAAGGAGGCCGGATGCGAATCGCTCCAATCCCCCCAGCTCAGGACGCTCCCAGATCACCCTGGAGAGCTCCGCAAGCCTGTCTTCGTGGGCATCGAGGTACCTGAGAACTGTTTCCTCCGCGTTCATGTCTTCCTTCCTTTCACTATGCAAGATTATGGCCTGGGCGGAAAGCCTAGCGAAAAAAACGACTCCATCTAGCGTAGTACATCAGCCTCGCAATTTCCAAACAAGCGTTCCACATCGGCTTTCGTAGAAAGGGGGATGTTCTGAGGAATCGTCATCTTGAGCGCAGCCATCGCCGTTCCGTAATCCAGACCTGATTGCACTCCCGACCGTAGGTAGCCAAACAACATGCCTGCGGTGAAGGCGTCTCCAGCACCAAGTCGATTCACCGGCTGCACGACGTAGCCCGGTGAGTGGTAGACGCGCTGTCCATCAAAGGCTATGGCCCCTTCTTCGCCAAGTGTCATCACCACTACATCCAGGGAGTACCGGTCGAGCAGACAGCTGATAGCCTCATGGCGCTCGAGCGATGTGCCAAGCAGTATCGCGGCTTCTGCCTCAGTTGCTACCA
Organism: Chloroflexota bacterium; assembly: GCA_012514315.1. Lineage (GTDB taxonomy): Bacteria > Chloroflexota > Anaerolineae > B4-G1 > B4-G1 > JAAZAN01. Next base: position 3,641 of record JAAZAN010000315.1, on the reverse strand, counting down.
GCAGGTTGGTGTAGGGCAAGATATCCGTGAGCGCGACACGTGCTTCTGGCTCTGACCAGAGCATTGATCTATAGTTCATATCGAACGACAGCATGAGGCCCGCGGAACGTGCTTGGGCCGCGATGTCGCGGATGCTACCAAGGCATCCCTTGCCTAGGGCAGGAGTGATGCCCGTCAGGTGCAGGCAACGCGCCTTCGAAATGTAGTCCCAGTCTAGCTCCTCTGGGACCAGCGTGGTCGTAGTGCTGCCGGCACGGTCGTAGATAGTCTGGATCCGGCGTGGCCTTGCGCCCCATTCGACAAAGAACAGCCCCACCCGCCCCTCCTCCGTCCAGACGACAGCGCTAGTATCGACACCAAATGAGCGAGTCTCATTGACGATCCTTTGGCCGAGGGCGTTGCGCGGCAGTTTGCCTATCCAGCCTGCGTGCAATCCCAGCCGCTCAAGCCCAATGGCCGTGTTGGCCTCGGCGCCACCGAGGAGAACCGTAAAATGATGGCAGTACTCGATGAGCTCGTTTGGCGGCGGAGCCAGCATCAACATGGTCTCGCCTAAGCACACCACCTCCGGTGCATGTTGTTGGCTGTCAGTGTTGCGGTGTTCGCTCCCCACTCGACCCTCCCTACTGTTATGGGTTCACTATACTGAAAATCCCAAGTACACGCCCATCCAAATGATCCGCGCCGAACACAATGGCGCTAAAAGCCAAGTGTAGCCAAACCGACGGATAACCTGGACTGTCGCTGCAGGTTCCTCGCAGCTCGTGTCCGGATCCTTTCGGCGAGCGAGAGCAGAGGACCCGTTCGGGAATCCTCGAGCTTCTGTACGCGCCTGGCTGTGGTGGATCTTGAGGAAGACCTAAAGCAACCCTAACTCCTTGAACTCCTCGAGCATCGCGACTTCTTTGTCCCTCTCGATTGGCAGGATTGGGGGCTTCGGGCGACCGACATCTATGCCCCTGGCTTTCAACACAGAGTAGCATGCTGCAGTTGTCGAGCCTGGGATATGCAAGATCTCTCGAGCTCTGTTGACCCTCAGCTGAAGTTTGGTAGCCTCCTCATACCTCGCGGCCTGGAAGAGGTCCCAGAGCTGCACCATGATCTCAGGGAAGGCGTTGGCGAGCCCCGAGACACAACCCTTCGCACCTATCATGAAAGCAGGTAAGGCAATGCCCTCTGTGCCCACGATGAATCGAAAACGCGGTAGATCTTGAAGGGCCAGAATGAGGTGAGTCAGGCTAATGTAGTCGAAGCCGCTATCCTTGATGCCAACTACGCCAACCTCCACCAGTTTTCGCAGGAGCGGAGGGGTGACATTCACATAGGTGGTACTGGGATTGTTGTACACGTAGACCGGAACACGAACGGCAGCGACCAGTGCTCGAAAATACTCCACAACCGCACGATCATCGTGGTGGAAGTAGAAAGGAGAAATCGATGCCACGAAATGGATGCCAACGCTCTCGGCATGCCGAGCGAGCTCCACGGATTGCTGCGTCGACGCGGTGCCTACATGAGCTACGATGGCGATGCGCTGACGAGCTTCATCAGCAACTATCTCGTGGACTCGTTTGCGCTCCTCTTGCGTCATGATCGGCCCTGAGCCGTAGGTGCCGCAGATGAACAGGCCCTGCGAGCCTTTTTCGATCTGAAAGTTCACCAGCCTGCGCAAGCCCTCTTCGTACACTTCGCCATTGTCGGTGAAGGGCGTAGTCAACGGGGGTATGATTCCTCTTAGTTCCATGTCGATGTACCTCCTGGTCGGTTTCTGAATAGTCCCTTGTGTGGGTAGTTTTACCTGTTTAGCCCACGGTGATGAGACCAATCCAGCAGTCTCCGAGTTACCTGTTCGATTTTGACAACTGTCTCCGTTGTTCGGCAGTCTCTGAGTCTCCTTTGACTACTGTCGCCGCTCCAGCAGGCGGCGCGCTTCCTGGGTCTTGAGCAACGGGATGATCGCCATGACCAGGAACGCTGAAAAGAGAATCAGCATCGTCGACACCGCAGCCAAAGTCGGATCTTGGTAGTTCGCGGAATAGTTGAACATCTCAATGGGCAGCGTATTGTTGGCTGGCCGGGTGATAAAGAGGGACACGTCGACCTGATCGAACGACTCCAGGAAGGCAAAGAGGCCCGACACGATCAATGCGATTCGGAGTTGCGGCAAAACCACCCGAAAGAACGCCTGGACCGGCGTGGCGCCCAGATCCTGCGCCGCTTCCTCCGTGCTGGGATCGATGCTGAGCCAGGTAGCGCTGATAATCGAGATACCGAACGGAACGCCGAGTAGGGAGTGGGCCAGGATCAGGCCCGGGATGGTGCCATACAAGCCGATGCGAATATAGAGGAGGAACACAGCACAGCCAAACACGATCCGCGGCACAAGGAGTGGCGAGAAGAAGAAAGAGCGCAAGGCCTCTTTGCCCTTGAAAAGGTAGTGGGACAGCGCCCGGGAGACCAACGTGGACATCAGCACCGCCAGGATCATCGCCCCAAGGGCTGAGACGAGCGAGTTCTTCAAGCCATCCCAGAATTGTGGCACGTGGAAGAGGGCGTTCTCATACCATCGCAGGGACCAGGCCTGCGGGGGGAACAGGCCAAAGGCCGACTCGTTGAACGAGTTGACAACTATGAAGAACATCGGCGCCATCAGGAACAGGCCGACCAGAATCAGATAACCGTTAAGGCCAAAGCCGATTGGGTCAAACTTGCGCCCGTTTCTCATTGTCGTCCCTCCGGGCCGATATAGGCTTTCCGGAACACCCAATTGGTCACCGCCATCACCATGAGAACCAGGGATAGCAGCACGATGGACTGGACAGCCCCCAGCGGCCAGTTGCGATCAGCAATGTTTTCATAAATGCTGATCGGTAACACATACACCCTCCCACCCCCCAGCATCTTGACGCTGGCAAAGGAGCTCATCGACAGCACAAAACTGAGCTGAAAGGCGGACAGCACACCCGGCAGCGAGATGGGCAAAGTCACGTGCCAGAATGTCTGCAGCCGGTTGGCCCCCAGATCCGCCGCAGCATCCTTCAGGACCGGCTTCATCTGGAGAAGCACGCTCAGCATGGGGAAGACGGCGAAGGGCATGAGCACGTGGACCAGGGCAATTTCTACCCCGGTGAAATTGTAGAGCAATTGAACCGGCTCCTGTACAACTCGGAGTACACGGAGGAGATAGTTGATCAACCCACCATTGTTCAGGAGCAGCATCCAGCCGTAGGAGCGCACAATCACGCTGGTCAACAGGGGAGAGAAGACGAGCACAAAGGTGGCTATCAGGAGTCCTGGTTTTTTGATGCGCGCCATGGCGTAGGCGGTGGGATAGCCTACCAGCAGCAACATGAGGCTGGTGGTTGCCCCCACGCGGAAGCCGTTCGCCAAGATCCGCCCGAAGAACGGGTCGGTGAAAAAATCTACGTAGGCCTCCACCGAGAAGGACTTTATGATCTGCATCCCGGTGAAATGGTAGAAGCTGTACCTGAACAACATGAGCATTGAGGTTACAAACAGAAACAGCGTGAGAAGCCCCGCCGGCCCGACCAATACGGCCAAATCCGTAGTCTGGCGGCGGCGGCGTTGGGCGTCGGACCTTTCCCCAAGCATTGCCACCTGTGTTCTGGTAGTCATAGTTT
>JAAZAN010000314.1 GCA_012514315.1 Chloroflexota bacterium | reverse complement strand
GGCCCGGCCCTTCAGCCAGATCGCTACCAGGCGCTCCCCGTTGCCCCTCACGAACGCCCACACCTCGCACCGGGCCGCCAGAGCGCCGAGCTCCACCGTCAGGTCGATCGGCGACACGTCCTCCAGCACCGTGCTGAGCGTGCGCTGGACATAATAGACCGGCTCGGGTTGAGTCGGTGGGAGGGGATCCGCCGTGAACGTGTTGCGCAGAAGCCCAATGGACCACTGCAACCCCTGGGTCTGGAAAGTCTCGTTCCACAAGGAAACCATGTCGAGTCCGACGTGCTTGATCGTCAACTGAGCGGCGTACTTGGCCTTCATCATCTCCGAGATGACGATCCGAGGCTCGTTGTCTACATAGATGGTGGGCGGGTAGGGCGCACTCCAGGTCCACTCGGTCGCCATGTACTCGCCACGAAAGCCATACGACTCGCAGACCTTCTTGAACTCCCTGACATCGTCGGCATAGCGGTCAAACGCCGGATCGAGCGGGTCGGCCTGATAGAACGGGTGCCAGGGGATCACATCGATCAGAGGTCCCAGACCCTGCTTCAGGTAGGAAATAATGAAATCCCGGTTGAAACCGCCCTGCGAAACCGCCAGGATACGGGCGTCAGGATGTTCTTCACGAATCACAGGGATGGCGGCTTTGGCCAGCTCACAGTACTGCTCCACTGGAGCCGTGTGCCACTCGTTCCATATCTCGAAGTACCGGACGCGGTCCTTGAAGCGCCGAACCATATAGCGTACGTAGTTGAGGTAACCCTGCAGATACGCGGGGTCGATAGTGGGCTCAGGGGGCCAGGGTCCAACTGGGTCGCGTGCGCGGCCATGATTCTCGGGCCTAGGATCATATAGCCAGTTTCCTTTGTCGAGGCACATAATGACGGTGATACCGTTCCGCACAGCCTCGCTGATCGCCTCGTCGGCACGCGGGTCCACCTGCAGGTGACCTTTCTCCTGTTCGACGCATCTCCATACGAACACGCCCCAGTCATACCCAACCCGCGTCCACTTGTATCCCAGGTCATATTGAATGGGCCACAGCATGTCCTGGGTGAACCGGTCCATGCCACCCCCAGTGTGGGTCGACGAGACCGTCACCGCCGCGCCTCGCGAGATCAGCGCCAGGTTCTCCCTGGCCTCATCCCGCACCTCCACCTGTGCGATTGACATGCAGTGGCCCATGCTCAGCACCTTAGGCGCGTCATCCGCGATGATCCAGACTTGTTTGGCAAGCCGCACGTCAAAGTTGAAGATCTGCGGCTGCATCTTCACAGGCGGCGCCAGATTGAGGTTCTCGTATACGGTCTCCCAGTGCCAGGCATCGCGACTAACTTTGATTGTAAGCTGTCTTGGGAACGCCTGTCCGATGGCTTGTTCGTCGACGCCAAGCACGTTGTCCTCATCCGGGGTCCCGAGGCCATCTGGATGGGGTACAAGCACAACGGCATTGACCCGACTCTCCACGGGCAGGTCAATCCGGATCCACACTGGCTCTACGGTCGGCTGGACCTGGGCTCGCGAACACCAGACTGTCTTGGAGTCGCCATCGATCAGATGCACGCCAAGGAACGGCTGTTGGTCATTAGCAGCCGTCTTCGGCTCCCGCGCAGGTGTGGAACCCAGCTTGTTATTGGAGATCTCCCACGACTTCTTGGGTCTGATCTTCGTCCAAGGCCGGTCGTTCCCGCGCTGCAGCACGACGCCCGGGTCCAGGTCTGGACTCTGACCATAGACATAGGTATAGCCAAAGGCGTATATGGGCGCTCCCGCGCATGTGGCCTCGACCGTCGCGTAGTCTTCGATGCGTGCGCGATCGGTGCACGCTGCCTTCGCGGCGTTTCCCAGGCTTCTCTCTGCTAGCGTCACTGCACCTCCCGTATAGAGCAACTAGAACTTGTGAGGGCACGACTCACGAGATTGAGTCCTGCTCAATATCCCCATTGCGAGCTCGTGCTCGCGCTCGTTCAGCGTACAGGCGGCGACCACGTGTTCCACCTGCACTCCGGGCAGAGGGCTGTCTGCCTTCTCACCCGGCACTCGATCGCGAGCTCTTTGCGCCAACCAGATCACCGCCAGAGAGTTATTCACCAGGGCATGAGCAAGCACAGACCTCACCCCCGATCCGATGTCTACAGTGTACCACAGCGAAACCCGGAAGTCTGTACACCGGTTGTCTCAGATTTGTGTCACTGAGAACGAGAACTGCCTACGTCGAATGGTCATCCAGAGTTCTTCCCGGTGCTTTCGCTGCCGACGGTCTGACAAAAGAGTTCTGATCACAATATCCTGCACCAAGTACTATCGCTGGACAACGATGAAACGCACCACACATGTGTTGACTGGTAGCGTCTTGCCCGCCCGCCGGGAGGACAGTCGATCCCTTCAGGCCCGAAACGAGGGAGCAGACCCGTCGGTCGGCCAGTTCTACCCTTTGAGCGCACCGACCATAACCCCCTTGATGAAGTAGCGTTGGAGGAATGGATAAAGGCACATGATAGGCAGCGAGGCCACCATGATTGCTGCATACTTAAGGTTCATCGAGTAGAGAAAGCGGGTCTTCCCCGAAGTGAACGCCGCGAAGCTATCGGTAAACCCGCCGCGCGAGAGACCACCCATCGTGATATCGCGCAGTACGATCGTCAGCGGGAACATCTTAGGTTCGTTGAGGTAAAGCAGGGGCGTGAACAAATCGTTCCAGTGCCCGACGGCGTAGAACAACGTGATGACCGCAATAATCGGACCGGAGAGGGGCAGGACAACCGACCAGAACGTGCGCAAGTCATTGGCTCCGTCCATTGCCGCAGCCTCCACCAGTTCGTCAGGCACGTTGGCTGTCAGGTACGTGCGGGTGAGAATCAGATTCCAGGCACTGATCGCACCTGGAATCAGCATGGCCCAGCGGGTGTTGACCATGCCCAGCATCTTGATCACGAGGTAGGTGGGGATCATGCCACCGCTAAACAACATGGTAAAGATGATAAGACCCGACACGGCGCCGCGGCCGCGCACCCAGGTGCGCGAGAGTGGGTAGGAGACGACCAAGGTCATAGCCACGTTGATCGCAGTACCCAGCACCGTGTAATAGATCGTGTTGGCATAGCCGATCCACAACCGTTCAAAGCTAGCCACCACGCGGTAGGTGGCCAGCTCCGGTCGCCGCGGCCACAGAAGCACAGTGCCTTTGAGCACCTCCTCGGGGTTACTCAGGGAGCAGGATAGCACCCAGATGAACGGGTACAGGCATACCAGCGACACAACGACGAGCGCGGTGTAGTTGATCGCGTTCCACAAAATGTCAGCTGGGCTCTGCCGTATATGTCGCATTATGCCTCCTCCTACCACAAGGTCTGTTGCTTCAGGCCACGGGCAATGGAATTGAATACGACGATCATGATCAGGTTCACCACCGAACTGAACAGCCCGACCGCCGCGCCGAAACCGTAGTCGCTGCCCAGCAGGCCAGCACGGTAGACGTAGGTGGCGATGACATCCGCGGTTTCGTAGGTGGACGCATTGTACAACATGAACACCTTCTCAAAGCCGACGCTCAGCATGTAGCCTATGGAGAGCAAGAGCAGGATCATAATGACGGGCAGAATACTGGGCAGCGAGATGTGCCACATCTTGGCGAAGCGCCCGGCGCCATCAATCTCAGCGCTCTCGTAGAGCGCGGGGTCAACGGCGGCCAACGCGGCCAAGTAGATGATCGAGTTCCAGCCCGTGAATTGCCACGCGTCGGACCAGATGTAGATGTGGCGAAACCACTCGGGTCGGTTCATAAAGTCAATCGACGGACGGCCCAGCGCCGTAAGCAGGGTGTTTGCCAGCCCCCCCTGCTCGACCGGGGCCAGGATCGCCATGATGATCGTGGCCACTACGACGGTAGAGATGAAGTAAGGTAGATAGGTGAAGGTCTGGGCGATGCGCTTGAACCACCCCCGACGCACCTCGTTCAGCATCAGCGCCAGGATGATGGGGGCCGGGAAGCCCACCAGCAGCCCATAGGCGTTGAGGAGCAGCGTGTTACGGATCAGCCGCCAGAAGAAGACGGACTCGAAGAAGCGCAGGAAGTTGGCGAAGCCAACCCAGCGGCTTTGGAGGATTCCCTGGTACGGGTTAAAGCGCTGAAAGGCGATCACAACACCGAACATGGGCAGGTAGCTGAAGATGAGGAAATAGAGCACGCCTGGCAGCAGCATCACATAGATCCAGGGATGGGCTTTCATGGCCCGCAACAGCACGGACCACCCGGATCGCTTTCTCCTAGTACAGAGGCCTATCGGTTCCCCCGATCTAGATACGTCGCTCGCGTTCATCGTGGCACCCTCGCAGATGGAAGGGAATCGAGCAGAAGCTCTGAAGAACCCACCCTGATTCCACCAACCATCCTAGGCAGGACGAACACTTGTCCCACCTAGGATGGTCCTATCCGAATTCGCTTCCCTGACCCTGCGCACTCATAGAGCTACTTGCTCAGGTCCAGGTAGCGATCGTAGCCGCTCTGGTACGCCGCAGTGGCCTCGTTGATGCCCATCGTTCTGATCTGGTCTGCCAGCGCTACGTAGTCGTCTTCGATGTTCATCTCACCGAGGATGGCCTTGGCGTAATACTCGCTGACGAGCGTCTTGATGTCGGCCATTGTCGTCTGGACGATCTCGTACTCCTCCTCAGTTAGAATGAAGTCGGGCAATTGGCTCTGGGTGTACGCCGGCGGGTCGTTGTCGGCCCAGATCCGCACCGCTTCGCCGAGAATGCCTGGGTTGAGGTCGATCCACGTCTGATCGGGCAGATAGCACGCGCCAAAGTAGTTGGGCCCGATGCCGCTGTAGGCGTACGCGTTGACGCTCACCCCGGACTCGAGGACTTTGTCAGTCCACACCTTCTTGCCGTTCTCCTCGGTGTAGGTGTCGCCATACACGCCATAGTACATCAACGTGCTGCCCGAGTCGCTGAAGTATAAGTCGCAGTACCTGGCCAGCAGGTCCTGCTGAGTGCTAGACGAGGTGATCACGTTGCCGCTGTAGCGGTCAGCATCACTGTAGTTCTCGAAGTTCTGATGATGACCATAGGGTCCCTTGACCATCGGAATCGGCACCCAAGGGACATCAGGAGCAGTTTTCTTGTAGTACGCAATATTGTCCTGGTTGAATATCGCCAGGCCGGCGAGCGGCGTTGTCTGGAGTTCGACCTGCTGCTCTGGGGTAACGTTCTGCCAGTAGGGCTCGATCAACTCCTCAGAAAAGAGCCTGTTCGAGTAGGCCAGGGCCTCACGATACCCATCCTTGAGCGGTCCATAGATGACTGTATCGCCATCATGGACGAAATTGTTGTGAACGCCGAACTGCCAGATAATCCACGGTCCATGGTATCCGAAGGTGATGGGGTAGCGACTGGCATCCTGAGCCTTGAAGGCCTTGGCCACCTCGTAGAGCTCGTCCGTCGTCGTGGGCGGTTCCATCCCAACTTCGTCCAGCCAATCCTGGCGCACGTTCAGCCCATTGAAGACTTTCGCCGAGCCCTCCAGGAGACGAGGGAAGAAGTAGATATTGCCGTCGGGGGCAGTGATGGAGGCCCTCCAAAGTGGGTTCTGCGCGAGCCGCCCTGAGAGATACGGATTGGCATCGATGTAGTCAGTGAGCGGGATGAATGCGCCCTTTACGCCATACGACGTCATCGTGTTGATGTTAGCCCCGAGCGCGAAGCAGTCTGGCAGGTCACCGCCGGCCATGATCGCATCGAACGCGGCGCCGCCGCCCGCCTCGGAGGTCCAGTCAATGTGCACATTGGTGATCTCCTCCATCTTCTGGTCGAAGACCTGGTCGCTCAAGGTTTCAATGCCTGGGAGTTCTGTCCAGAGGCGAGGATGCCACCCGGTGACGTTAACCTTGCTTTCAGAGAGGCGCTCGATCTGCTCCAGATTGGTGAGGGAGACGTCCTGGGTGGCCTCTGCGACCAAGGACGTCTCTTCAACGGGGGCCTCAGTCGCAACGGGACTCTGTTGGCCGCAGCCGACCAGCAGCGTGCCTGCTGCAGCGCCCAGCGAGAGACCAATGAAGTTACGCCGACTCAGTCTATTACCTTTCATTTCCTCCCAACTCCTATCCTAAGGGCTCCGAAACGTGAGCCATGTCCATCGGACTTCCTTGCTGTCTGCACGCGAATCCTGCGCCTACTCCACATCACCTCCCTCATCACACTCCCTTGCGGCACGCACACTGCCCAATCGGCTACCTTCACGATAACCGGCCTTCACGCGCTCACGGAGCCGTGCCGTGTGGCTCCTCGTGACAACCCCCAGCACCCCAGGCCCCTCATCACCCATGCGCCCACCACACGATGCTCTGTGCGAGCGTTCTGCACCAGCATGGTGGCACCCATTACGGCCCTGCACCGACCCAGCTCTCCACGGGAAGGTCAAGCTGGATCCACACCGGCTCCGCGGGCAGTTGCACCTCGGCTCGGTAGCACCAGACCATCTTGGGGTCGCCATCGATCAAATGCACGCCGGGAAGCGGCTGTTCGTCGTTGGCAGCCGTCTTCGGCTCCCACGCTGGCGTGGAACCCAGTCGGTTGTTGGAGATGTCCCACGACCTCTTGGGCTTGATCCTCGTCCAGGATCGCTCGTTCCCGTACTGCAGTACCACGCTTGGATCGGGATCCGGACCCTGGCCATAGACATAGGTATACCCGAAGGCGTACACAGGCACTCTCCACCGTTGCATAGTCCTCAATACGGCCGCAGTCGGCACGCTCTCCCTCCGCGGCGTTTACCGGGTTGCTCTGTGATGGTGTCATTGTACCTTCCATGAAGTGTGCTAAGGATCTCGAACACACTACTCAGACGCTATGCTGCCAGGAGGCGTGCCACCGCGTCCAATGGTCCACCAGTGATGACGGCAGAGCCCACAGAGCCTCGGCACTGATGCTAGCCTTTTACTCCGCTCACGACAATGCCCTGCACGAAGTACCGCTGGGCAACGAAGTAGAGCACAATCGGTGGGATCGTCAGGATAACCGATACCGCCAGTATGAACGTCCACGAGCTCTGCCCCAAGTGGACCTCGGACGCCAGCATCTCATAGGTTCGAATCGCGATGGTCAACGTCTGCTTGCGTTGCTCGTTCAGATAGATGAGAGGCGCCAGAAAGTCGTTCCAGGTGCCAATGAAGGTGAATATGGCGACCACACCCAGCGCCGGAAGTGACTGCGGAAGCATGATGCGCCAGTAGATGCCGAACCATCCACACCCATCAATTCTCGCCGCCTCGTCATACTCTCGCGGCACCGACCGAAAGAACTGGCGAAACATAAAGATGAAGTAGGGTGACTGGGCCATCAGTGCTGGGACGGTCAACGGCAGGTTGGAGTTGAGCCATCCGAGATTCCGAAACAGGATGTACTGCGGGATCAGGTAGACGTGGTATGGCACCATCAGTGTCGCAAGCACCATGAAGACGAACATGGGCTCGCGCCCTGGGAACCGAATGCGCGCAAACACGTAGGCAGTGAAACTCACCGTGAATAGGTTTCCGACCAAGCAGGCCAACACAATCACCATCGTGTTCTTGGTGGCCTGCCAAAAGGGGAACCTAGTAACGGCCTCAGAGTAGTTGGAGAACACCACTGGATTGGGGATGAACTCCGGTGGGTACGTGAACACCTTGCTTTCGAGTTTGAGTGAACTCGAGACCAACCATACCAGGGGTATGGCAAAGATCGTCCCGAGCACAATCAGCGCGCCATAGATGGGCACCCGTGGCCAGAACCGGCGCAGTCTTACCCAGAGAGTCAGCCGTGGCGATGGCACCAGATCCTGAGTCACGGGCTTGTGGGCCGTGGGCTTTAGTGTCATGCTCCCCTCTCTCCTACCTCGTAGTACACCAGCCGACGCGTGACTCGAAACGTCAACAGCGTCAATGCCATGATCACCAGAAACAGCACCCACGCCAGCGCGGAGGCATAGCCCATTTGGCGTTCGCTCCACCCGACCTGATACAGATACAGCACGTACATCAGCGTCGCATTGACAGGTCCACCTCCAGTAATGATGAATGCTGTGGTAAAGATCTGGAAGGAGTCGATGATGCCCATGATCAGCATGAACAGTATGACTGGGGAAGTCATAGGTAGCGTTACGTTCAGTAGTCGGTGCCAGGCGCCAGCCCCATCGACTTTGGCTGCATCGTATAGATCAGTTGGCACCTGCTGCAGAGCTGCCAGGTAGAGCAACATGCCACCGCCGGTGCCCCACAGGCTCATTATGATGAATGTTCTGAGTGCCCAATTTGGATCGCCAAACCAGTTGGGACCAATGATGCCAATACCCTTTAGAAGGCCATTCGCCAGGCCGACTTGAGGATTGAAGATCCATACGAAGAGGTAGGCGGACGCCATTGTCGGCACAATGGAGGGGACGTAGAAGAGGGTCCGCCAGAAGGAGAGCCCGAGCACTTTCTGGTTTAGCAGCAGAGCTAGAGAGTAGCCAACAAGCACCTGCAGTGGAATTGACACGACACTATACGTGGTAGTGTTCTTCAGTGACTTCCAGAACAGGGGATCCCGGCCCAGTTTGGCGATGTTGGCCCATCCGACCCAGGTTGGGGGCTCAAGGATCGTGTAGCGTTGCGTGCAGAGCCACAAGGAGTAGATAAGTGGGCCAATGGAAAAGACCAGGAAGCCTAGTACATAGGGGGTCAGACCCGCGTATCCGAACATCATCTCCCGGAAAGCAAGCTTGCCGATTCGGCCCCGCCTTCTGTTATTGCGCATATCCGACATTCCGGTCGCTCCCTCACGCCAGGGTGGGGTTCTGGAGGGCTGCGGCGGTGCAAGCCCTCCAGAACACTTGCAGCACAGCGCGCGGCATGGTTGCCCGGCGCCAGTCTGGGTCAGCTTACCATGGGACCGGGGTCTCGGCGATGGTCGCGTCAATTTCTACCTTAGCGTCTGCCATCGCTTGCTCGACAGTCTTCTCCCCAGCTAGTACGTGCTGGATCGCGGTAGACGCCGCGCGGAAGCTACCACGGCCTCGGTGACCTTCCACAATCTGGACATCCTCTGTACACGGCCTGCATTCCGAGTAGGCGCTGTACCTCGCCAGCCAGATCTTGAGCGTCTCCTGAATGGCCGGATCTGTCTCGGCTCTAACGAATGGCATCGGATTGTACGCGGGCACAAACGTCATGGCCGGCACCCACACTTCCATGAACTCAGCATCGGTGCCCATCGCCACCGCAATCCTCGCCGCGACGTCCAGGTTCGGGCTATCCTTGTTCACACAGACCATGTTCCCCGCCTTCATGATCCGGCGGCCCTTGCCATAGTGTGGGAGCATGATGACTCGGTAACGGAAACCCAGGTCCTCCTCCAGGCCATAGCCCGAGTAGGCCATCCAGAAGATGAACACGACCCCCTTCTGCGATCTGAATAGCCCTTCAGGGAAGCCCGCCTCGACACCCATGGGCGGAGCTACTTTGTGGGTCACGACGAGATCCGTCAATTGCTGGACTACGCCACACACCTCTGGACTATCAACCAGGCACTCCGTCTCTCGGTAGTCATAGCTATCCAGCAGTTGACCGCCGTTCTCATAGGTCCCCGTAATGTAGTTCTCGTCAAACCATTCCAGAGTGCGGCAGGACCCGTAGATCTCGGTCTCACCATCGGCTCCAATCTTCGTACACGCCTTGAGGTTGTCGACAAACTTGTCCCAGGACCAGTTGTCGAACTCCTCGGTACCCCAGAAAGGCCAAGGATGTGGTACCTCGAACCCCTCTTTCTCGATCAGGTCAAGGTTGACAGCGGCTCCCTGCACCTGCCACAGGAAGAGCTGCATCCCCAGGATTGAGCCCTGGAAGCGCTGATCGGTGGGCGGTGCAGCCCACAAATCTGGGTCCACGTTGGCGGTCTCGAGGACGTCGTCGAGAGGTAACAGCAAATCGCCTGTGAAGAACTGTGGCGCCCCCCAGTCCTGGGCAATGACCAGCAGGTCCGGCGCCACGCCGCCAGCAAACATCGTGAGTAGCTTCTCGTCGTAGGCTTCTGAGGCAGGCTCCTGTGTGATCGTGACGTTGAACTTCTCTTCGAGCAAGCCGCACGGCTCGTTCAGCATCTCGCCCCACCAGTGGATGAAGCGCAGGTCCACCGGCTCGGCCGGCGGTGCTGTGGCCGGCTCTTCCATCTCGACCTCGGCCTCGACCTCGACGGTCTCTGTGTCTTCTTCGATGGGCGCCTCCACCTCGACCGCCGATTCGGGAACTCGGGGCTGGCAAGCGACCAAGAGCGCACTTGCTGTCGCACCAAGAGACAGGTTGAGAAAATCACGCCGACTCAGACTATGATTCTTCATTTCCTCCCCACTCCTATCCTAACTAATCGATTTGCGATAATGAGTTGTGAAACGCGAGCTACATCCATCGGACATCCCACTGGCTGCACGCGAATCCTGCGCCTACTCCACATCACCTCCCTCATCACGCTCCCTTGCGGGACCCAGCCTGCCCAGTCAGGCGCCTTCGTGATGACCCACACCCACACACTCACGGAGTCGCCCCGTGTGGCTCCTCGGGCCAAACCCTCATCACCCAAGCCTCTCATCAGCCACGTGCCTACGATAACGGGTCCATCACACGATGCTCTTCGGGGTATTCTGGACTATCCTCGGCCAAGCCAGGCGGCAATGGACAGCCAGATGATGGTCTACTCGTATAGTCTACACTAGTATATTATCATGCGATTGAGACTTTGTCAAGAGGCAATTGTCCGAAATCGAAGAATGTGTGGCCAACCTCACATTATCGGCCCAAACCAGTCGTCATTCAACTACTTCGGCGGCT
>JAAZAN010000313.1 GCA_012514315.1 Chloroflexota bacterium | reverse complement strand
TCACAGGGAGTATCGTAATTGGTCGCCACACTCATTCCAGTGGCCCACATCAGGGCGCACACAGCTGGCCCACTTCACCCGATCATGGGTGGCCCACCACGGGCGGTGATTGACACTGTGTCGGCGCCCAACCCCACCGCGTATATCGCGTTGTACGAACTAGTGAGCCCAGTCAGGAAGCTATTTGCTGCAGCCCGCCCCATGCCTACACGATAGTTGTGTTTCTGTCTGGAAATGAATCCCCTGGAGCGTTTGACTACTTCAGGAATCGTATGCATTGCGGTCCTTCCGTCCCAGTAGAGATATCTCGGCAATTATGAGATCCTCTTCACTCAGGAGAACAGCTGAAGTCTCGATAGCATGTACTCTCTTTCGTCTGGTAACTGCTGCAGCCTCTAGAGCTTGCAGTCCAGGCCATGGTATCCAGCAGCCCAAGCGTGCATCTACTGACTTCATTTCTCCCGTTGAAGTCGATTGAGTCGTTCCATCACTGCCGCAAGTTGCGCCTGAAGCTCAGAGGCCGCCTCGGTCAATGCGGTAATCTCCTGTTCGCGGGTCGAGGTCGTCGTCGGTGCAGTGGTCGGCATGGTTGGCGTAGCGGACGGTCCCCAGTTTGTACCCACGCCACGGCCCATACCCATTCCGCGTCCCATGCCACGGCCCATTCCACGACCCGCGCCCACCCCACGTCCCATGCCGAGGCCACCGCCCATTCCCACGTGTGCCGGGACATTGGCGCCAGCGGTAGACTGAAGCTCGCCCCTCACGAACGCCTGGATGGCTTCGCGCACTGTTCCTCCACTCACGAGGTAGATCGGCACACCAGCTGACTGAAAAACGCCATAGGCGTTAGGTCCGACATTGCCAGTCAGCAGCGCCCCAGCTCCACGCTCAACGATGAGCTGAGCGGCCTGGATACCAGCGCCACTGGCTGCTCCGATCGCTGGGTTATCCACAGCCTCGAACTTCAGTGTTTCCGTATCCGCGAAAATATAGACCGCACAACGACCAAAGACTGGGCTGACTGGGGCGTCGAGGTCCGTGCCGCTCGATGTGATAGCTACCCTCATTGCTTTTCCTCCATCTCGTATCTGTAATCCCGTGTGGTGCCGGGCCGGGCAGTGCGGCCTTACCACAGCGGCCTACTGCCCGGCCCGGTCTGACCCAAGTCGCCGGCTTGTGCCCACGACCTGTATTGTCCAGAACAAGACCAGGTCACCTAACCTGTGTGTGCACTGGATATCCTACCTACTCTTCCCTGCCAAGCTCATCAATGCGCTGCGTGATCACATCCAGTTGCTGCTTGAGCGCGTCGGCCTGTGCCTTAAGAAACTCGGCCTCTTGCTCACGTGTTGGTGCTGCAGCGTAGGGGCCGTATGCCATAGGCGGCGGCGTTCCCCAGGCTGGTGCATTCCCAAATCGAGCCCATCCCGGCAATCCGGTCGCGTAGTACATATTCCGCCAACCACGGCCGCCACCGCTGCCACGCCCCCAACCCATTCCCAGGCCACGCCCCGGCATCGGGTTTGCATAGCCCGGCATCCCGTATCCTGCACAGTAACCCGCCGCACGGCCTGTCATCCGCCCCATACCCATGGGTCCCGTTCCATCTCCTGCTGGCATTCTACTTCCTCCGTATCTGGTTAGTTAATCGTATCCACTTGATCGCTTGCCCAAACATACACGATAGTGCTGACTATCAGCGCCCACGTCCTCGTCCACGTCCCTTGCCCCGCCAACCGCGTCCCAATCGGGGACGGCCCAGGCGGAGGAACCGGAAACGTGCTATACCGGGAAACCTCGGCCGCGCAGCAAAGGGCGCTCGGACCCCGCCAGATGCCGCTGGTGATGTGCTGTAAGGATTGCACCAACCGCGTGCCCCACCGGTCATTGGTCCCAAGCCAGCCGGCCCTGTTCCATCTAGTCTTGGCATATCACTCACCTCCTCTGACTGAACTGCCTTCTACAACCCACCACAAACGACAACTCAACGACACAAGACTGCTTTCCTCCACGACGTCCGCAGCCTAGCGGTAGCGCAAGCACCTACCGCGCCCTCTCCGACCGCCTCGACCCCGACCAAATGCAAACCGCGACCACATCCGGTGGATCGGGTGCATTCGATAGTCTGCCGCTGAAGCTCGAGCAAGCGGGGTATCCAGACGCACCGGCATCCCGTCCAACCCAAGGTAGCCCTCGACCGGCTGGTCAGGATCGTCAGGCAGCCTGATGGCGCAGTATCCCTCACAGCGACCAGTCATCGGGCCGGCATATCGTGGCCCTGTCCCATCGAATCCTGGCATAGTCTCTCACCCCCTTCTGTCGACCTGCTGAGTCCGTCCTCAATGACGTCACCCTACAACCTAGTTTCCACGATCTGGTCTGTGGATCTATGTGTGAACCATCCAGAGTATAGCACACTATATGATACTTGTCAATAGGTCAATTATCAATTGCTGTCTGCCTATTGACCGGAAACAGGTAGCATGGTATACTGTAATCGAGTCAGATAGTCACGACATTCCCAAGGAAAGGGGGCATGCTATGCGACGCAGAAGAGCAGGACACGGTCGCTGGCGCCGCACAGCCGGCATGGCTGAGTCGACCCTGCTCCTTATGCTCCATCAACGGCCTGCACATGGTTACACCTTGCTGGAAGGCTTGGGTGAATTCGGTCTGGACGCCATGGACCCCAGTGCGGTGTACCGGATCCTTAGGGATATGGAGGACCGGGGATGGGTCACATCCTCGTGGGACGATGAGGAGACACTCGGACCACCCCGGCGAGTCTACCGCATCACCGATACAGGGGACGAGGTGCTGAAATCGGGTATGCAGGACCTGGACGAGACCCGCGAGATGCTCGATCGACTGGTACACCAGTACCGCGCTCACATGTTGGTTTGCAGCGGGAAGCACTACCCACGCGTTGAGAACTCCGAACCAGAGGATCAAGGATGACAGACACAGGGATGAGGCTGAGCGACAGCGATCGCGAGCTCGTACTAGCTTTCCAGAGGAACGAGATCACGGAGCACCACATCTACACGCGACTGGCACGGACACTGAAATCCGGAGAGAACCGACAGCTCATCGAGCAGATCGCTGCCGACGAACTGCGCCATTACCAGTTCTGGCGAGAGTACACAGGGCAGGACATGAAGCCAGACCGGCTTAAGATCGGATGGTTCGGCCTGATCAATCGAATCCTGGGCTTCACGTTTGGGATCAAGCTCATGGAGCGCGGCGAGGAACAAGCACACGGTAGTTACACGGAGTTCACCGAGGTAATTCACGAGGCCGAGAGAATCGCCCAGGAGGAGGATGAGCACGAAGAAGCCTTGATCGCGCTCCTGGACGAACAGCGACTTCGCTACACCGGTTCGATCGTACTGGGACTGAACGATGCATTGGTGGAACTGACGGGCGCGTTGGCCGGGCTGACCTTCGCGTTACAGAACACCCAGCTCATCGCGATGACCGGCGCGATCACGGGTATCGCGGCTGCTCTATCTATGGGAACGTCGGAGTACCTATCCACCAAGGCCGAGGACACCTCCAGGGAACCGGTGCGAGCCGCCATCTACACGGGCATCGCCTATGTCGCGACCGTAGTCATCTTGATCCTGCCGTATCTGCTGCTCAAGAACTACTACGCCTGTCTGGCTTGTACTATGGCGGCCGCTATCTTGATCATCGGCCTATTCAACTATTACATCGCAGTAGCCAAGGATGTGCCGTTCAAGCAGCGATTCGTCGAGATGAGCGGTCTGAGTTTGGGAGTAGCCGCTCTGAGTTTTGGAATCGGTGTGCTAATGCGTACAGTGTTCGGGATCGACGTATAGCAGCTGCCAAATGAATGTCGGGCGGCCAACGTGCAGTGTGACAATGCCCAGGAGAGACCGAATGAGACTCACAGTGGAGCATGTCGATGGACTACGCTTCATCGCGACGACGGACAACCACTCTGTGGTCGTGGACGCTGCACCAGAGGACGGGGGCACAGGAACGGCGCCGACTTCGCCCGATTTGTTCGCCGCAGCGGTCGCGGCATGCGTCTGTGAGTTTGTGACTAACTCGTGCCGCTTACACAAATTCGCATTTGAGCGGATTGAGGCGGATGTGGTGTGCAGCGAACTGGACCATCCCCGCCGCCTGGACGCGTTCGACGTCCAGATCCGCATCCAACCGGATCCGCCAGACGAGGTGAAACGACGACTCCTTGGCGTGGCCAGACATGCCACGCTGGTAAACACACTGACGCGCGTGCCAGAGGTAAACATCCGATTCTTTGGTGAATGAGCGCATTCATCCTGTATAGCAGATAGGACGCGCGGTGTACACTGCACCGATGAAAGGAGGTGAATACAAATGGGTAGAAGTCGTGGAGCAGGCGGTGGCCGCGGACAAGGTCGCGGAGCAGGACGGATGGGCGGCCAGCAAGCCGCCGGTCCAGGTGGTATCTGTGTGTGCCCGAACCCCAACTGCGGACATAGAGAACCTCATCAGGTTGGTGTACCATGCTACCAGATGAAGTGTCCGAAATGTGGAACTCAAATGGTGCGCGAACCGTGATGAGTGGAGGTAGCACAGGGAAAAGATATTGGCCCTTCGAGTGACAGATTGCTCAATGGAGGACCGTATCTCGGCGTGAGGGACAGGTGGATACGGACCAAGCTGGGGAGGTAGACATCATCCTATGGTGTTCTTCCGGCCAGCTTGGCTGCTGTGTGCGCCTGTCCAACTCACGCGGACTTTCATAGAGTCCGAATGGTCTGAGAACTGGGGTGCTGCGCATATCCACAGTCTGCGCAGCACGCTCGGTCAAGAGCGTTCACAGGGAAAGGCCGGAATCAGCCCGGGGGAGTACAAAGATGTGCCAGGCCACTGTCTTCGTAGGGGATCAGGAGGTGGCACGCGATGTCACCTGGCTAGAACTAACTAAGGGTGGAGTACAGCTCGCAACTTTGTTCGATGAGCCTCGCTTCATAGCAGGGCACATCCGCCAGATCGATTTCCTTAGGCATCGCGTGATACTAGAGACAGACGAGGAGAGAGAGAATGGAGAACTCTGAGAAACTCCGAGTGCTGCTACCTCACTGGATTGAGCATAATGGTGAACATGCCAGCGAGTTTCGGGAGTGGGCCACGAGAGCTGGTGCAGCTCAGGACATGCTGGTGCAGGCCGCTCAACTGATGGAGCAGGCTAACGCACAACTCGAGATGGCACTGGATCAGTTGGGCGGTCCGCTCGAGCATTATCACAGGTAGGTGTTCAGCGCTCTCTACACAGCCAGGTAGTCGGCAGAGGACTCTGAAAGCAGAACGCTATGGCTACCTGCGAGTCGCCTTCAGCTCCCCGTCTGGTTCTCATGAGTTCCGCCGCGAGGCGTCCTCACGCACTACTGCCGGTAGATCACAGCATCGACCGGTTCACCGGCTTCTTCACTGCAGATCCATTGGTGACCCAACCAAGACTCTCGAACCCAATCTCCAAGGCAGAGCGCCAGAGTTGTGGAGACCTCAGAAGCATGCGTAGGTAAGTCACAAGCGGCCTCGGCCGAAGGGCCCACGAGCTAAAAGCCCGGCGGGCCCAGTACTCCAGATCTTCCGCTCGCAGATGCGGGTAGTCGAGTACTGTAGAGCGGTCCATGTCTACCTGTTCCCACTGGGTACCGGGACGAAACCACCCCTGTTCCACAACCTCAAAGAATAGCGGGGAGCCCGGATAGGGCGCCGCGATGTGAAACAGTACCAGATCCAGAGGCAGACGTCTTGAGAGGCAGATCGTCTGCTTGATCGTGTCCACGGTCTCCCCCGGCAGACCAATGATGAAGTATCCCCAATTGTGGATTCCGGCCTCCTTGGCCCACTGCAGCGCACGCTCCACCTGGTCCACTGAGATCCCCTTCCGCGCTCGCCGCAAGACTTCGTCGCTGCCTGACTCGATGCCCCACGAGATCCAATGACATCCAGCTTGCGCCATCGCGCGCAACATCTCCGGGTCCACGAAGTCTACTCTACTGTTGCACGTCCACGGAATGCGCAGACCACGCGCTAGAATCAGATCGCACAACCCCATCACTTGTTCCCGGCTCACAGTGAAGATGTCCGCATACATGTGAATCGAGCGAACCCCCTGGCTGGCCAGGAGCTCCATCTCAGCCACGATGCTCTCAGGCGAACGGAAACGCACCGAATCCCCGTACGAGACGTGCTTGATACAGAAGCGGCACCCTCCGGGACACCCCCGGCTCGTAACAACGAAAGCATAGGGACTGGGTACCAGAGGGGCCCGGTACGATTGTAGAGGAAGCAGATCGTGGCGCGGAAGAGGAAGGGTATCCAGATGACGAATGAAGGGACGAGATGCATTCACCACGATGTCCTCGCCCTTGCGCCATACCAGTCCCTGGATCTGTGCCAGTGCTTGCGACCCGGCAGCGACCTGCCAGGCCGGCCGCCAGTCAGGGTCGGTCTCGACGAACAGACTGCGCAACTGGTCTGCGAATGCTGGATCGACGTTCGGCCACCACTGCCCGAAGTCGGTCGCCGTTCCCGAGCATTCCGTTCCAGCCCGTTCCAGCGTATCGATCAGCTCCCGCAATGTGAGCTCCGGCTCACCACGCAGTGCAAAGTTCAGACTGGGAAACGCGCGCATCGTCTCACGGGGAATGGGCGTCACATGGGTGCCGAAGGCAATCGTTCTCGCTCCCATACTGCGGGCCAGGAAGGCGCCGTACATGTCGTTACGGAGCGTAGGAGCCGTGACGTGTGTCACATAGTAACGCGGCCGCTTCTCTTCCAGCAGACGTTCGAACGCATCCCATCCCATCCGCAGCGGGATAGCGTCGATTATGTCCACGCGCATATCGGGAAACAGAGCCGCCATCTGAGCCAGACCAACTTGATGCCAGATCATGCCCTCTCTCGAGCGCCGCCCCACCCGGTGTTGGCTACGAATCCAGATGCCGCCGTCCGGAGCCGGTGGATTTACAAACAGGATGTCCACCGCGGTCTCGGGCCGAGCCGTGTCCCCGGACCGCACCACGGCGTCCGCATCGGGAAAACGGGGGGGCGGTACCCGCTCCTCCATCCCTGCCCCGCGGTTCACGGTTCGCATGATTGCCCCGCCAGATCCCGCATCACATTCATTTCGCGCTGACTTAGTTCACCCAGTACCTGCACGATCACCCAGAACGAGGTCATCTGCAGCCCAACAAGCACGAGCATCGCGGCTCCCAGAAGATATAGCCACAGACGTTCAACTGGCCATCCACCGAGCGAGAAGCCCAGGCTGATCGCTCCGCCGATCACCCCCAGGCCGATCATCAGGACTCCCAACCAGCCGAAGTGATGCTCCAGAGGGCGCCTGAACAGGGGCTTGCCGAAGAGACCCTGCCGCATAGGACATCCGTTGAACAGCGAAACCAGATAGTTGAAGGTTGCTCCCAACGAGAACAGTGTGACTCCAGCGACCGCACAAAGACTGGCGACAAAGACGCTGACCACACCCCATGGCCCCAGCCGGGTGATACCAGCGACCCGCATCCCAGCCACGACCGCCAGAATGACGGCAGTAATCGCCGCCAATCCCAGCCCAATACCCCCCAGGACGCGTACCGGATTGTAGGCGAGTACTGTCCACACGATGGTCTGCAGGAAGCGGGTGCCATCGTGAACCACACTCAGCTTAGAACGCCCTACACGCTCTTTGTATGGGATGGGCGTCTCGCGCCAACATATGTGTTCGTGGAGCGCGCGAGTGCTCATTACCGGAGTGAAGTTCAACCCGTCTGGTAGAGGGTACAATCGAGGCAACGCATCGCGTCGGATCACCCTCATGCCGCTCGCACTATCGCTGATACGGTGATTTCCCAGCAGGCTCACCAGGTTCGCAAAGACGATGTTGCCAATACGTCGAACCAATGGCATCTCACTGTCAGCCCCTGACATCCGAGAACCCACTACCAGGTCTGCACGATCCTCCATCGCAACCTTGCACAGATTGGGGAAGTATTCAGGAGGATATGTTCCATCGGCGTCCAAGAAGCCCAGCAGATTCCCCCGGGCCTTGCTGAAGCCAGTCTTGATCGCCGCTCCATACCCCCGATTCGTGGGATGGCGAATAAGAGTCACGCCCGCGAAGCGAGTGACGATCTCAGCGGTGTGGTCCTGCGAGCCGTCGTCCACGACGATTAGTTCCAGTTCATCCACTCCATTCTTCTGCAGTTCGGGTTGGATGCTCAAGACTCGCTCCACAATATGCGCGATTCCCTGTTCTTCGTTGTAGGCAGGTATCACCACAGACAGGACGTTCATATTTCGCCCCCGACAATTCATACTGAATTCGTGTGCCGCAGACCGTCGGCTAGATCGCTCCGGTGCTCGAGACGATCGAACCGTCGCACTACTCGGGCTGGAACGCCCACGGCCACACTGTGAGATGGTACATCCCGTGCCACGACCGCTCCAGCTCCGACCACAGCCCCGGCTCCCACTCGGATGCCGTCGAGCAGGATCGCGCCCGCCCCAATCCACGCTCCGTCCTCCACCACAATCCCACGCGCCGATATTCCCTGCTCGATGACTGGACGCGTGATGTCGCCGAAATGATGCTCTACAGCCAGGATCTGAACCTGCGGAGCGATCAGAACGGAATTACCGATGTGAACCCCTCCCTGTCCGCGCACCACACAGGATTCACCGATGATGCAGCTGGAGCCAATCCAGATACCGGCGTTGGGCAAGCCTCGAAAATTGTAGACGTGCAGCTCCGCGCCGTGCATCACGAATGTCTCGTCGCCGATAAATATACCTTGTGGACAGGCATGCAGATAGACACCGTGATCTAGATAGACATGCCGGCCAAGGGAGATGTTCGCCGGCATACAGAGACGGACCTGGGCCTCGATGGCCGGATGGCCATCGCTCTGCAGAATCAGACGGTAAGCCAGAGCCCTCAAACCAATGCCCACTACGCTCGGGACACCACGTAGCAGAAAGAACAGTGTCTGTTCCACAATGTAACGGCCCAGACCGGTCGATTGCCCCTCCAGGTAGTACCGCAGCCGCCCACGTTGGGCAGCGGCGGACATAGCATCAAGGGCTTGGGATTCGGGGGTGGGCCGCACCGTTTCCATTCTCACCGGCCATCTCTGGCGGTAGACACGTCTATCCTGGCGCCGGATTCCCCGCGCTGCCTACGTAGTATGTCTTCTGTGGCCGCCCGAAGATCGGATGCAATCTTGAACCCACGCTGTCCACGAAGCAGACTCTGAATGAGTTGCCGCTTGCCTCGACCTGTAAGGACAAGATAGCAGGCACACCCCACAGACTGACCCGCCTGGATGTCGCTCTGGGCGTCGCCGACGAGATAGGAGTTTCCCAGGTCCAGGTCTAGCTTCTCAGCGGCCTGCAGCAGTAGCCCAGGCCGCGGCTTGCGACAAGCACAGTGCTCATCAGGCCGATGTGGGCAATACATCACCTCATCCACGCGTCCACCTGCCGAAGCGACGGCCCGCACCATGCGGTCGTTGATCTCCTCCACGACTTCAGCCGGGACTATCTGCCGATTCACAATTGCTTGATTCGTGATCACCACAACACACAAATCCGATTTCGCTAAGCGAGCCAGACCAGTCAGAGCACCGGGCAAAAAGACAAACTGCTCCCAATTCCTGACGTGATCTTTCCGATTACGACAGATCACCCCGTCACGATCGACAAACACAGCACGTCGCATAGGCAGCGAGCACCCTCCGGACCCTCAGAATTGGCATCTATCTTGAACATGCAGACCCAATCAGCCATGCGATACATCGCCTCGGACGAACGAGCTCACCCCCAGAGCTAGTCCAGCACCCGTTCCATTCGCTGGACACCCGTGTCCAACATCAACAGCATCGGTGGCTCGGTCTTCCGCATCCGCTCCCGCAGTGCAGTGCAGGCCAGATGACAGAGCGTCAGATGGACGTCCTCTATCTGCTCCATACAATCGCACGGCACCACCACGGGTACATCCACCAGTGTGCTCAGTTTTCCGCCGGAGAAGCCAGATAGCCCGACAGTGATTCCGCCCGCCTGCGATGCAAGTTCGACGGCTCTCAAGACGTTCTCCGAGTTGCCGCTGCCGCTAATGGCAACCACTACATCTCCGCGCCGGATAACACTCCGCAGTTGCTCGGCGAAAACATCCTCGTAGCTGACATCATTGCTCCAGGCTGTCATCAACGCGACGTTATCGGTCAACGCCATCACACGGAAACGAGGTCGGTCGGACGTGAGCGTCCCTTTCGCTAGATCGCACGCAAAGTGGGACGCCGTTGATGCACTGCCTCCATTCCCCACCACAAAGACGGTACTACCCACATAGTTGGCGCTCAAGAGCACATCCACCATCTCGCACACATGCTCCAGCGGCACCAAGGATAGGACAGTCTGTACTTGCTCTAGATATCGACGTATGTCCTCCAACGCAATCTCTCCTTCCGAATCTCGTGTCTGGCGCCTGGTTCGGCGGCAGACAGGACCCTTCTGCAACGCTTGATCAAACGGCGTCCTTCGACTATTCGTCGCCGTGCCCGATAGCAGTACCGACGTCCAATGCTGCGGACGATTCGGCAGCACGCATCGCGCGTATCACCTGAAAAGCGGCCTGCGTACGGAACAGTCGGTCATTGGATGCCTCGACCAGCCGTTGCATCCTGTTCCTAACGTCAGCATCATCTGAGTATGAATAGGCTGTCAGGCCATCGTAGTTGTGAGCTACAAGTATTCCCCCATCCGCCAGCGCGGCTAGATCGTCTCCGATAGCCCGCGCATTCCGACCGATATGCCGCGCGATTCCATCAGTCGTGTCGATGGTATATGGGTTCCGATGAAAGAAGTTGACAAGGTCCCACTTGACAAACGTGTTCACCTGAGTACGCAGACACTCGAGCAAATCTGGAGCGATATCAGACGCTAACCGGTCAACGACACGCCTATTCACTTTTGCATGCTCCAGTCCCCTTCAGACCAGCCCAGAGAGCACACACCCTATCCCCCCACACGGATGTGGAGCCTCTCGGCAGCCCTGCGGGCCGATGGCATTCGCAGCATCGGCGCCCCAGGTCGGGGTGATACCTCCATCACTTGTACCCCGTCTGCGTCTATCCTGAAGCTTCGACGCTGCAGCCCTAGTGCCGTCAGCGCGTCGCTAACAGCTGGTTGCCGCGCCTCAGGGCAGAGGAAAATCATGTGACCCCCGCCACCGGCCCCTGTCACCTTGCCACCGATCGCCCCGTTGTCCAGTGCTGCCTGATAGCAACGGTCCAGAAACTCGTTAGAGATTCCGTGCGTCAGACCTCGCTTGTTCATCCAAGATTCGTGCAGCAGCTCGCCAAACGCCGTCAGGTCGCCCTGGCTCAACACAGCACACATTTCTGATCCCAGTGCCTTGATCGCATCCAACCGCGCAATCGTTTCCCGCTCATCTTCACGGCTGGCGCGCTCCTGTCGGTGTAGAATCGAGGTGGACTGAAGCGAACTACCAGCAAAGAAGAGCATCAGGTTCTGCTCCAAGGATTCGCGTGCCTCATGTGGCATCTGAAGTGGCTCCACCATTACCCCTTTGCTGGAGAAGTGGATACAGTTAAGACCGCCGAAGGCCGATGCATACTGATCCTGTTTTCCAACTCGCATCTTCACCGCGTCGATCTCAATGTGACACGCCAGCTCAGCCACCTCGGCCGGCCCTAGATCCAGGCCACACCAGAACGCGAGCGCCTTGATCATGGCCACGGCCACACTACTAGAACAACCCAGCCCTGCACCGGGCGGCGCCTGGCAGGCCAGGAAGACAGTCAATCCGCCGGTGATATGGAAGTACTGAGCGATTGCCTTCGGCAATCGCAAGTCGGTGTCCCAGACGTAATCATCGCACTCTGGAGGCCGCCGTCCCGACCGTTGATCAGCGAAGATGATCTGGACTTCGTCAGACTGCCCTGGCGTCAGGATCACGTACGTGTAGTAAGTGATAGCCATACTGACGACCAAGCCATCGTGTTGTTCGTAGTAAGCCGGCAGGTCTGTCCCCCCCCCGCCCAGACTGATGCGAAGTGGGGCTTTGGCGATTAGGCACGCACTCATTCTCTCATCTCCACACGCTCAGTAGGCTCCACGCCCCTTAAGCACCGCGGCGACTGTCCCTAGGAGAATCTCCAGGTCCAGCCAGATTGTGTAGTTACGGATGTAGCGCATGTCCATCTGGACCCGCTCATCGTAGGACACATCGGCACGACCGCTGATTTGCCATAGCCCGGTCATACCCGGCTTGACGGTCAATAAGTTGTGCTGCCATCGCCCGAAGTGCTTCAGCTCGCTCGGAGTGATCATACGCGGCCCGACCAGACTCATCTCGCCCTTCAGCACGTTCAACAACTGGGGGAGTTCATCCAGACTGTAGCGCCGCAGGAACTGCCCAATGCCCGTGATACGGGGGTCGTCCTGGACCTTCCCGCTTCGCTGCCATTCCTCCAGCATCTGCGGATGTGCCTCCAGGTATGCATCAGCATTGGCAATCATCGTCCGGAACTTATAGGCGTCGAATCGGCGTCCGTGGAGGCCCACAACACGGCGACGATGGATGACCGAGCCATCATCGTCCGCGCGAACCAGTATGCTAATGATCAGGAAGATCGGGGACAGCAGGATAAGAAGTAGCAGCGCCCCAACCCGGTCCAGTACAGCCTTCAGAAGGGCATCCAGCTCCGTGATGCGCGTCTGGTTCAGGCTCAATAAGGGAATGAAACCCGCCTCCTTGACCTGAATGCCAGTGGTGAAGAGCTCATATAGGCCGGAGGAGAGACGTATATGCAGCCGACTGTCCGTCCCCCAGTCCCGATAGACAGTCAACAAGGATTCGCGCTCCAGCGCGGTCGGGATAACGATCAGCTCCTCAACGCCCAATCTCTCAATCAATGCACCTAGGTCTCCAAGGCCACCTAAGACGGGCAGGCTCGCCGTCACTGCCCCCTCGCGCACTGGTCCCACAAAGCCTACAACATCCATCCCGGATTTCGGTGAGGCGCAGAGCTGATCCGCCACTGCCACGCTCTCCTCGTTGATCCCCACAACCAGAGCTCGCCGCACGAACACCCCGCGTTGGCGCAGCGCATATACCAGCCTCCGGTAGCCAAACCGTACCCAGACAATCGTGGAGACAGAGAAGAACCAGACCAGAACCAACCATCCACGAGAGATACTGTCCTCCACATCGCGACCAATGAAGCCATAGAGGACCAGGCCAAAGACCCCCGCCGTACACGCGTTGACTACCGCCGCATACTCCTGGGGTCCAGAGAAGAGGCGATCGAAGTGATAGAGACGAAAGAGCGCGAACAGGATGACCCAGGCCACGGTGGCAATCAACACCAGCTGAGTGTAGAATGCACTCGAAAACGGTGCATAGTAGCTCAGCAAGCGGAACCGGACGATATACGCGGCGACCATGCTGCCCCCGATGCACAGCGCATCCAGGATGATCAACGGCAACACAGCCCAGTTAGTGGCTAGGCGGCTCCTGACCCCGAGGCGTTCACGCATCGCACACCGTCGCGATGCCTCAGCTTCGGTCTTTGATATGGGTGGCTTCTTACTGATCCCGACAGTCATTGTCCTGACACCGCCTGGTGAGTCTGGCAACAGACAAGGTTGTTGATCAGCATAATTGTAGGCCCTGATCGTGATCATGAGGTCACGAATATCCTGAAAATAGGCTAGAGGAGATCGTGCACATTTCGATACTATTAATGCATTTCTCAGATTTCCATCACCGCAAACCGACCCAACATCCGTACAATAGGGTGAGTGGAGAGCAGGATGATGCCAGCAGATCCGCCTCCCGTTCTCCGAGAAGACAGGGCGAGATGCCCCGCAGTTCTGCGGGAAGCGAGTTCTCGCGGCGCGCTATGCAGAGGTCAGGGAGAGAAAGCATGCCAATCGAGACGTTGATCCGTAACTACATACTGGAGAACTTTCTCTACAGTGACGATGAGAGCCTACTGACGAATGAGGGATCGCTGCTTGAGCAAGGAATTGTGGACTCAACGGGCGTAGTGGAGCTAGTGATGTTCATTGAGGAGACTTTCTGCTTTGAGGTAGCGGACGAGGATGTGATACCAGAGTACTTTGATTCTGTGGAGCGTCTTGCGCGCTATGTGCGACTGCACACCTCCCAAGAATCATCTGAGTCCGTCTGCGTTTCGCCATAGTAGACGATCAACAAATGAGTCACGATAAGCCGACGCGCGCGAGTAACGCGTGCCACAGCACGAACCCTGTGTGTGCACAGGTCCCACCATTTCCGGCGCTTCCGTCGGGGGAAAGACCCGGGGGCAGTCTCAGTGCTAGTCAATGACTTTCTACAGAGCAGCGCACTCAAGTCTCCTGACAAGGTGGCTCTCATCTGCGATGGGCAGCGAGTCACCTACAGTCAGATAGAGCGACAGGCCAACCAGGTGGCCAACGGTCTGCTCGATCTTGGGATTCAGCGCGGTGAACGCATCGCGATCTGGATGCAGAACTCTGTCGACACAGTCATCGCCATCTTCGCCGTGCTGAAGGCTGGAGCTACATTCATTGTCATCAACCCCACTGTGAAGCCGGACAAGCTCGCCTATGTACTGGCCGACTCGGAAGCTAGCGGGCTGTTTGCCCCTCAAGAGCGAGATAGTCATGTAGCCGAACTCATTAACAGAGTCGACTCACTGCGCATTGCCGTTCTGTGTGCGAACGGGACGAATGCGGAGTCCATCGCTGGACCGGGCATTGCCTCGTGCGACGAGTTCTTGAGCGATTGCCCTTCGACGTGTCCTCCCTGCGACGCCATCGACGTGGATCTGGCCTGTCTGATCTACACCTCAGGCAGCACCGGACGTCCCAAAGGGGTGATGTCCACCCATGCCAATGTGGTATTCGCCGCTTCGTCCATCATACAGTACCTGGACAACACACCGGACGACATCGTCATCAACGTACTCCCGTTGTCTTTCGACTACGGTCTGTATCAGTTGCTGATGACCTTCAAGTTCGGGGGCACGCTTGTGTTGGAGCGATCATTCGCATACCCTGTGGCAACACTGAGACGCATTGAGCAGGAACAGGTGACGGGTCTGCCTGGGGTACCGACGCTCTTCGCCATGCTGCTCAACCTTGATCTTAGAAAATACGACCTCTCCTCCCTGCGTTACCTGACCAACACCGCCGCTGCTCTGCCAGTGGAGCACATCCAACGCCTGAGAGCAGCATTCCCCTGGGCGAGGCTGTTCTCGATGTACGGGCTCACCGAGTGCAAACGAACGCTCTACCTACCACCTGAAGAACTCGACCGGCGCCCCGGATCGGTCGGCATCCCCATCCCTGGCACTGACGCGTGGATTGAGGATGATGCGGGCAACCGATTGCTGCCAGGGGAAACGGGCGAACTGGTTGTTCGTGGTTCGCACGTTATGCAGGGATACTGGAATGATCCTGAGATGACTTCTCGACGCTATCGTCCGGGGCGCTACCCCGCCGAACGTCTCCTCTACACAGGCGATCTATTCCGAACGGACGAACACGGCTTCTTCTACTTCGTGGCGCGCAAGGACGACATGATCAAGAGCCGAGGCGAGAAGATCGCACCTAAGGAGATCGAAAGTGTTCTGTACCAACTGCCTGAAGTAGTGGAGGTCGCAGTCATCGGGGTGCCGGACCCCATCCTGGGCGAGGCGATCAAAGCGGTTGTCGTGTGCAGCAACCACAGCCAACTCACTGAGAAAGATCTGCTCAGGCATTGCACACAACATTTGGAGGACTTCATGGTGCCCAAACATCTGGAGTTCCGCGATTCGCTGCCCAGGACAGCGTCAGGCAAGATCGACAAGATAGCACTCAGGTAGATCGAGATGTGCGGGATTGTTGGTGTTCTGGACTGGAGCGGTGGACATCCACCCGACACGATGATACTGAAGCAGATGCTGGGCTCGATCCGCCATCGCGGTCCCGATGAGTTCGGCCTCTACATTGATCATCGTGTGGGTCTTGGTTGTGCACGTCTCAGCATCCTGGACTTGGTCACCGGCCAGCAACCCATCACTAACGAAGACCAATCTGTCTGGATTGTCTGCAACGGGGAGGTGTTCAACCACCCAGAATTACGCGCCGGACTGGAGCAGGCTGGTCATCAATTCACGACACGCTCTGACATCGAGGCCATTGTCCATTTGTACGAAGATCTGGGCCCGGAGTGTCTACATCAGCTCAACGGTCAGTTCGCTATCGCCCTGTGGGATACACGAAGACAGGAGCTGTTCCTGGCGCGGGACCGGCTCGGCATCTGTCCGCTGTACTACGCGCTCCTTCCACGTAACGAGGGGATACTGTTTGCATCGGAGATCAAGGCGCTCCTCCAAGACCCTCGTCTTGTGGCTCGCTTTGATCTGCACGCACTTGCACAGGCCTTCACCTTCTGGGCGCCCCTTCCTCCGCGCACGATCTTCCAGGATGTCCAGCAGATTCCCCAAGGCCACTACGTACGGATCAGAACGGGAGAACATCCTGGCTTCGGTGTGCCAAAGCGCTACTGGCTTCCAACCTTTCCAGAGGCTGGAAGCGAAGCGCGAGTGTCCGACGAGGAGGCAAGTGAACAACTGCGGAGCCTACTCTGCGATGCGACACGCGTGCGCCTACGGGCGGATGTCACAGTCGGCAGCTATCTTAGCGGTGGCCTGGACTCCACGCTGATCGCGTCACTGATCCGCCGGCATACGTCCGGCTCTCTACACACTTTCTCAATCGGCTTTGAGGAACCGGCATTCGACGAGCGAGAGTACCAGAGCATCGCTGCCGAGTTCCTCACGACAGACCATCGGCAGACGCTATGCCGCAACTCCGACATCGGGCGCGTCTTTCCCGAAGTAGTCTGGCACACAGAGGCGCCGCTCCTGCGCACCTCTCCGGCGCCAATGTATCTGCTCTCACGCCTGGTCCGTGATTTCGGCATCAAGGTTGTCCTAACTGGTGAAGGGGCTGACGAGTTCCTGGGCGGTTACAACATATACAAAGAGGACAAGGTGCGCCGCTTCTGGGCGCGTGAACCGGATTCAGCATGGCGCCCTAAGTTGTTGCGGCGATTATACCCCTATGTGAGCGACCTATCACGGGGAGGCGACGCGTTCCTGACCGCCTTCTTTGGGCGTGGTCTTGATCGGACCGATCTCCCGGGCTTTTCGCACTACATTCGCTGGAGCAATACCTCTCGGCTACAGCGCCTGTTCTCCACCGACCTGAAGGAAGCTCTGATTGGCTATGATGCTGCCGAGGAGTTTCTGGACTCACTGAACGGTGTACTGAGCGGCTGGAGCCCGCTATCCCAGGCTCAGTACATCGAGGTGGCAACGTTCATGTCACCCTATCTCCTCTCCTCGCAGGGTGACCGGATGATGGCGGCACATTCGGTGGAGGGTCGGTTTCCGTTCCTGGACCACCGAGTGATCGAGTTCTGCAACCACCTTCCGTCCCACCTGAAGCTACGTGGGCTGAACGAGAAGTATATCCTCAAGAGAAGCGCAGAGGGGCTTGTTCCCGCCGCGATCTGGCAGAGGGACAAGCGACCCTACCGCGCACCAATCCATTCGGCTTTCTTCAGTCAGCCGCTCGACTATGTGCAAGCCCTGCTGTCGTCGGACGCCATTCGGACAGCAGGTGTCTTCGCACCCCAGGCCGTGGATCGACTGACCCGCAAATGCAGGGACGAAGCACACCTCAGCGAGGGAGATGGCATGGCTTTGGCCGGCGTCCTATCGGTCCAGCTTCTCCACCACCAGTTCATCAATGGCGATCGACTCCAATCTGTG
>JAAZAN010000312.1 GCA_012514315.1 Chloroflexota bacterium | reverse complement strand
TCCCACGCCCGTTTGGTGCCGTAGCAGAGCTGCTCGCCTTCGCAGAGGTAGACCACCGCGTCGTCCTCGACGTCTCCGTCATCCTCCAGGTCGTCGCCGTCGTCGTTGATCTCCGCGCCGGAGGCGAGCCCCACAATGCCGTTTTCAAACGGCCAGTTCTGCTGGGTCATCAATCGCACCTCGGCCTCTCCGCCGAGCTCGTCGCGGTACTCTTCGAGGCGTCCGATCAGTTCGTCAATGGTCATCGTCGTGCTCCTTGTCGTTGGGGGTCATTGGCCGTAGGTATGTTCGGCCAGGCCGGCGGAGAGGAAGTCGGTGATCGCAGCGGCCACCTCGGTGGTTGGTCGAACGTCCCAACCTCGGTCGAAGTTGACCACCGTCGCGCCGTCGGCCCGGCGTTGAATCCAGAGTTTCGAGATGCGGCTCGTGCCCAGTTCGTACTCGGGCGATTCCGCGTGCTCGGGGAAGACCAGGGCGTTGAACTTGTGCCCCGCGATGGTTCCGATCAAATGTGCTGCAGCACATTTGATCGGAAATGTGGCGTATTCATTAATGTGGTGGTGATCTCTAAAGAGGCGGTTTTACAGGTATTCTCGTTGATGGACAACACATTTTTGAACCTCCATTGGGCGTTAGAGAGACCGCAGATACTCTACCACCCCGTGTTTTCCCTTCCATTGTTTGCGCGGCACCTTCTCGAAGATTTCACAGTGCCTGAGCGCTTGGTTCTTCATTTCAAGGTCGATCTCTGCATAGATGTTCGTGGTGTCAATGGACACATGACCGAGCCATACACGGACTGTGTTGATGTCCACGCCAGATTTCAGCAAGTGACACGCGGTGGTATGGCGGATGGTGTGCGGACTGATTCTCTTGTTCAGCAAGCCAGGCATCGTTTGCCCGGCTTTGGACGCACACCGTTTCACCGCGGTGAAGATGCCGAATCGCGTGATGGGCTGTCTGCGACGGTTCAGGAAGACGCGTTCCTCGGACGCGCGATCGACGATCAGGGCGGCCAGTTGCCTAACCACAAGGGGCCACAGCGGGCATTGGCGCACTTTATTTCCCTTGCCCAGAATCCTAACGTAGGGCTGAGAGTCGTGGAGGCGAAGGTCATTGACCGTGAGGCGGGCAACCTCGTCTGCGCGTGCGCCAGTGTTGTACAGGAAGAGCAAAAGGGCGTAGTCGCGACGACCTTGAGCAGTTTCACGATTCGGTGCACTCAGCAGCGCATCCATTTCCGCCTTTTCCAGATAGTCCCTGGGGATCTGAGCAGCTTTTTTGAAGGGGATACTCCGAATTGCGTTACACCAGCCGAGATACTCGGCATGGTTGCTACCAACGAATCTCGCCCAGGCATGGCAAGCCGCCAGACGCTGGTTTCGCGTGGCGACCGAGCAGTGGCGATCCTGCTCCACGTGCTGCAGGAAAAGCCTTACCCGCTCTGGTGTAACATCGCTCAGGCGAAGCGAATCGATGGGCTTGCGGCATTTTCTGGCAATGTAGAAGAGCAAGAGTTCCAAGGAATCGCGATATCCCCGTTGAGTGTTCTTCGAGAGATTACGCTCCACGAGTACGTGATCCGAGAGGAATCGCGGTATCCATCGGGCGATCAGTTCCATGTCAGTCATAATTCACCTCCGTCAAGGCATAGCGAGCGAAGCGGTGATTTGCCGCACTAAGAGTTGTTGGTGTCAGGTCCAGCAGATAGGGTTGGCTTGAAATGAGGCTTACATGACCCAGATACGTCGGCAGTTCGTCGAGAAGGCGTTGGACTTCCTTTCTGTTGGCCGCGTACTCGGCTTCAATTCGATGGGCCACGAAGCTGTGCCTCAGGTCATGGATCCGGGGTTGAAACCTGCCACCATCGTCTCGGCGAATCCCAAGACGTTCGCGGATCTCCCGAAACCTGCTGCTAACGAATTCCGCGGTCAGGAAGGGTTGTTTGACCGTTGCGAAGAAATGGGTGTCCGGCGTCAGCGGTCTGCCCAGCCGGCTACGCTCTGTGACATAGGCTACCAACACCTTGGTCAATTGCGGACTGATCGGCACCATGCGGGTCTTGCCG
>JAAZAN010000311.1 GCA_012514315.1 Chloroflexota bacterium | reverse complement strand
GGGGCGACTATGGCGACCTCTATGCAGCGATGCTGTGCCGGGTCTATCCCGCAGTGAAGGCTGCCAATCCTAACGCCAAGGTGGTGATCGGCGGCCTCGCTTATGACCTCTTCGTGGACGAAGGCGGTTCGTTCGTGCGGGATTTCATCGATGACGTGCTCCTTAGTGGCGGGGGCAGTTGCTTTGATATCATGAATTTCCATTACTACCCAGCGTTCGAGGGTCGGTGGAATGCGTATGGGAATGGTCTGGCCGGGAAGGCGACCTACCTACGCAGCAAGCTCTCCAGCTATTACGTGTCAAAACCGATGATCGTGACGGAAGCGGGCTGGCACAGCGATTACTACAGCGAGGAGTTCCCTGGATCTCCCGAGATCCAGAGCCGCTACGTCGTCAAGCTCTTTACGCAGTCGGCAGCGGCCGGAGTGCAAGCTACGACGTGGTGGACCTGGATCGACCCAGCGCCGCCTTACGGCAGGAACGGGCTGCTGACCGACTTGCTGGAGCCAAAGCTGTCCTTCACGGCGTACCAGGTCGCCGCTGAGAAGATCGGCACAGCACGGTTTGTGCGCATACAACCGACTGATCCGGAAATCGAGGGCTATCGCTTCGAGACATCCACTGGGCAGCCGCTCTTTGTGTTCTGGTCCAGGACTGAAGAGGTGCGTTGGGTGTGGGTGCCTGTGCCGATGGTGTGGCTAACTGATATGTATGGACAGCCCTTAGGGAGAGTCGTCGACACTGATGACGGGACGGTGGATGGTCGGGTAGGCGTATACGTGGGTGTGAACCCGGTGTATATGGAGGTGGAGCCGTAATGATGTTCCATCGGCTGAGTAACGGGCGAGCGGTAGGTGTTCTTGGTTTGGTCCTTGTCCTGACGACAGGTATGGCGTCGACCGGCTTGTTTGCTGTAGGGCGCCCACCGGTCACGGCGGCTGTCTCGGAGGCGATGCTGGCAGATGCGCCGGCGCTCTGCCGCTACGGGGTAGGCGGCGTGCGCGATATGTCGGCATATCCAGTGCAAGACCTCAGGCTTGGCTGGTACGTCGACTGGGGCGTGGCAACTGAGCCATCGCTTCCCGACACTCTGGAGTACATGCCGACCGTGCGGTTGTCGCAGACAAGCGCCAACTCGTATGGCTATACACCGGACGCTGCTACGCTAGCGGCGACGGCAACGAACCATCCGGGTCTCACGTGGCTCATCGGCAATGAGCCGGACCGGCGCTACTGGCAGGACGATCTGGAACCCCATCTCTATGCCCAGGCATACCACGAGCTCTACCATCTGATCAAGCAGGCCGATCCCACCGCACAGATCGCTGTTGGCGGCATAGTCCAGCCCACTCCGGTTCGTCTGCTCTATCTGGACATGGTCCTGGAGAGCTACACTTCTTACTATGGCACCGCCATGCCCGTGGATGTCTGGAACATCCACGCGTTCATTCTGAATGAGGTCAGCTGCGAGTACGACCCCAGCAATTGCTGGGGCGCTGAGATCCCGCCAGGCATCGACTGGGGAGTGGGCGAGATCTTCGATATCCAGGACAACGACAATTTCGCAGTGTTC
>JAAZAN010000310.1 GCA_012514315.1 Chloroflexota bacterium | reverse complement strand
GGGTTCTTCCCGCCCAAGTTAACATGTATTTCAGGAACTCTGATACCAGGATTGGTTTTTCAAGCTTTTCCTGGGCGACGAGAATGGAGTCAAGAAACGTGTTGCGATGTCCAAGTTTCGCTGGCAGCGGTGGGGGACAAACATTAACTATGTCGTGGCTGTTCTGACTCTTCATACGGCACGCTAATTGAAGTAGATTGCTGTAAAGCCGTCGACTTCATCTTGTGTCGGGTCGGCTTGACCTTGTTCAAAAGCTCCAGCATGTGATCCGAGTCTCGCGGCAATTTCCTTCCCTAGCGGTGTCAGTTCATATCGTCCATACGTCAATCTTCGTACCGCACCAAGCCCAGCTAATAAGTACAGGCGATGTCGCGAGTCATCAATGCCTTCACTATGAAAATCGGAGAGCAATTGACCCAACTCAACGGCTCGTGCCGGAGCATAGGCATCCAGCAACCACCAGAAGAGCGGCATTTCTGTTACCCGCTTTGTTACAGTCTGAAGACAATACTGGCGCAGGTCGCGGACGGAAAGAGGGGGCAACCGCGACTCCAGGACCGTGTCTCTGGGGTTGTAGAATGACGCGTAGGGAATAAGGCCAACGGCATAAAAGGCCGCAAGATAGGATTGCTTGCGCCACCTGGGTACATCTTCATCAACGCGGCACCACGCCAGCATTTCTTCGATCAGTTGGCCGGCAGTAAGCGTAGAGCGCGTCAGTTTTTCGTGCGCCACGAGAACAGCCTCAAAGAATGCGTTCTCGTGGCCGGGAGGATCTGGTAGTGGCTGGGGGGCAAATGGCAGAATGGGTTCGCGCTCTTTCGCTCTCTTGATCTCCCACGGTACCAGACTGAAATAGCCTTCTCCCAGTGGGACGAAGACATCTTCACCATAAAGCATGACCTGGTATACAACCGGTGGTGCAAGGTTGCTTGCCTCTTCCTCCAGGCTTTCATATACGTCGTGGTAATGTGCCACGGTCCCCAGCGATAACAAAGCCTGTCGCAACTGCTCTTCGCGGGTTGCTCCGGTCCTCCACTGGCCGTACTCGCCACGGGGCAACTCATTTAGTAGCCGATCAAGCCATGCACCATCCTCGCTATCGGAGATAGTGGCCTCGTGAGCGTTGTAGTGTAGTCCCGTCCTCAGACCAATCGTGTTCACTAGCCAACTATCCACCCATGAAGCGCGCACAACGTTTTCTAGATCTTCCCTTCGCAGTTTATTTTCCAGCTTTTTCAGTGTACTTGCCTCAATCTGCCGCACTCGTTCGCGGGTGAGGCCGACTTTGGTGCCGATTTCCTGTAACGTATGCTCTTCACCATCGGCGAAGCCGTAGCGATGAAGCATGATCTCAAGATTGCGTGTTGAGTTCTCAGTGCGTTCCAGCAAGTCTAATAAGGGTCGGCGGAGCGCGGCCATATCAATATCGTGCTCAAACCGAGCACTTTCTTGGTCAACCAGACGATCCGCCAACGTTTCAACCCATTCGCCCTGGAGCTGAGATTCTTCATCCAGTGGCGGAGCTGGCCCATCTAGCGAGTATGGGTGATGGCTCAAAAGGTGCCACTTCTCCACTCGTCGTGCCGCACGGCGATATTTCTTTTCTAGCTCCGCACGTGACCGTTTCTTGCTGTCCGGCTGCATAAGCTGGTCGGCTTCTTCACTCGTTAGGAGGTCAAGCGCAACAAGTATGGGAAGATCGCGAGACAAGGCGCGATGCCCTGTAGCATATATTGACTCTGCCTTTTCAAGTGCCCGAATTTTCTCAATTGCATGGACGGGTATGCGAACAGTCCTCGCCTGATCGGCAATTGCCCTTGTTACGTGCTGCCATATCCAGTTGGTCCCATAGTGGCTGAATTGTCGATGTTCGCGATAGTTGTACTTCTCGGCGGCGCGCAACAGACCGAGATATGCTTCCTGTGCCAGATCGAGAAAGTCGACATTTTGGCCGACATGGCCCTTGGCGATACGTAGCCCATAACGTAGAAAACCCAGAGAAAGCGTTTTGATGGCGTCATTGCGAAGCTGTCGAGCATGCGCCGCCAGTGTTTGCTCGTCCTCCAACCCAGGATCAACCAATGCAGTAATGATCTCCGTCGAGGAAAACGAGGCCTTGTCTTCTACTGCCGTGCCAAGCTGACGCAGTGCGGACCCGGGAATCAAACAGAGCAGTTCGACAAAATTGTAGACTTCTTCTTGTAGGTCTTTTGTAAGTCTGCCCCCGTCGAGATCACGCAACTGCCGAAGGAACCGCCGAGGTCGCGAGCGTTTTAGGCGGTAAATGTCTTTGCGTACGAGGCGTAGCTCACCAATCCAGGCCTCTATCCGTGGAGGATGAATCTCCAGGCGCGCAGACATGTCCATCAAATTCGCGTGAGTGTGCACAAGGGTCTGCGCCAGTTCAGCGGTCGTGCGTGGGTATGGCAATGTCTGCAGCCGTGCCGGGGCTTGCAGCTGAGCGCCTATCCAGAACTGCTGGCTCTTATTGGAGATTATTGGCAACCGCTTCACATCTTCGAAGAAGATCTCGACGAGATCTGGCGGCGGGAGCACGTGATCTTCGGCGCCGGTATCCTCCAAGGTCCAGTCCACTGTATAAGGTAGCCTTGCCTCTGTTGTCTGGTGTGGACTGCAAGCGTGAATGAAGGCTGGTTCACGATCTTGCGGCAATGGTCTCTCTGTTTGAGGCTCAAGAGAGGGCGACGTGATCGCGGCTGCCGATACGGGCCGCGTGCTCTGTTCGTCAGACAGAATCAGCTCCTCCAATCCGTTAGCTGACTTCTCCCCATTCTGCTTTGCCAATAGTCTTCGTCGCAAAAGGTCAAGCCGCTTGATTGCTGGTGCGTGAGCGGGATCGCGTTGCAGGACATTTATCAGTGCGCGGATCTGATACTCACTCGTGGGGGCCAAATAACTGAGTAGATACCAGGCTTGGACATCGCTTGCCTGCTCCTTCAAGTAAGCAACCAACAACGTACGCGCGAGTTCAACGTTCCCGCGTTGGACTTCTGCGACGATTGTCGTCAGTTGGCTCATCAATTAAACACCGCCCACCGGCCCGGTCCCAGCCCGTCCAAGCGGCCACGCATCGGTGGCCGGTCCCGTCTAGGACCAAATGGAAATCACACGACACGGAACTTCATCCGAAGTTAACCTGCTTAACGCAATCCTAGCCATGGTACTTTGGGTTGTCAATTAATCGTCAGTTGTGCGACGGAGGCAAACTTCCCGTTCGTTCCTGGTGCCTCTCGGAGCCTGAACTCTCTGGCTTCCGAGTAAGATCCTTCGGCGTCAAATCTGAATCAGTAGCGCTTCGTTACTGCCTGATTTCTGTCTCCAGTGCTGGATCTACCCACGACGGCTCCCAGCGCAATAGCAGATTCTCTCTGACCTCTGGCCGATCCCACATCTGGGTAGTCCACCAGCCCTCGCAGACGCCGCCTGGTTTGACTGTGCAGGAACTGAATCGAGGTGACACGTAGCCAAAAATGACGTCTCCGCGTACCTCACCACCTCCATCTACGACCTCAATGTCGCTTTCGAAGAACGTCTCTTCGACATCCGACTCATTTACCGCGATGATGTAAGCAGAAAAGTAGATCATGCCTTCTTGTGGCGTGAAATAGTTTAGCGAGTAGTCCCAGCGCACTTCACGAACGCCGATCTTGAGGCCGTGGTACTCCAGCCAGTCGCTCGCGCCAGCAGTCGAGGCCGTCGTCGCGATTGGTTGTGCCATTGGCGGAGATACTGGCAGGTCTGTTTCCGCCACTTCCGGGAGCGGCGTGGTCGGTAAGGAAGCAACGTCCTGGGAAGTCTCCACCAGTTGTACCCAGATCCACACCTCAGGGTCAATCCCTACCTGGAGCCAGCTGCCGTCGAAATTGCGACTGAAAATCTGGACTTCATCGCCAGCTTCGGCGCTTCCTACAATGGGAAAGTCGGGCCCTGGGCCGCCACGCAGGTTGGCTGTCTGTTGTACGACACCCGAGATCAGGGTTGGGTTTGAGGGAGTGGCGCCAGAATTATCTGCGGCAATTGTGCTCTGTTCTTCGATAGGCTCCATCCACGCTTGCACAAAACCAAAATTCACCGGCACACCGTCTTTGTAATCTAGGAGCGATAGACTTACTGAAGCGTTAGGATCGACATCATATGGCACGAAAGTCCGTACACTTTCGTTTGGCTCGATACATAGCCCGAAGAAGGTGCCTGGGTAGTCCAACCCATAACGCTCTCTCAAAATAGATTCCGCATTAAATGCCCAGTCGTATTCAGCATTTGTCGAGGTGTCAAATAAGTCCCAGTGGTAGCTCTTGACACATTCTTCTTCAGTCGTCTGGTTAGTGAGTTCGCCGAGAAATACGATGAAGACGCCGTTTTCTGGCTCTTCTGTCCTCTCGCCATCACGAAGGATGGTATATATATCAATGGTATCGACCACAAACTCCCAGCCTCGTGCGCGTACGGTCTGGGGTAGGCGTATAGGTTTGGGCGTAGCGGTTGGACGTGGCCTGCGCGTTGGCGACGATTGTGTTGTTGGCCCCGGCGTGCGTGCAGGAGCAGCGGTCGCGACTGTTTCCTGACTTACTCTTTCCTGGGTCACTGGCTCATCGAGTTCAGTACACCCGGCTATGCTCAGCATGATTGCAATGCTCAATAGGAGCACCCGCGTAAAGACGGTGCTCAATGATTTATGCATGAGGCTCTCCAATTTGATGATGTTGGCCAAACTCCCCTACGAGCAATCGTGGACGCACCCTGAAACGAACGGGTTTCGCTATCTGAGCAGTCGTGCGTCAGCACACGGACTGGAATTTGACCTTAAATAATGCCTTCTCCGACGCCAAGAACAACCCCTTCTCGATCCCCTATGAGTCTAGATTACTACAGCTTCGCTCCTTTGTCCAAGGCACATTTCGCGTTGACCAGCGGCTCTTTATGAACCGCGCCAAGTTTCTCCAAAGGGGCCATACCAGGGAACCCGCCAATCATTGTCTCAGGTGAGAGACAGCAGTGATCTTGCAGCCAACGCCAGCGCTTCTGCTACCATCAAGCCACATCCGGATTCGTCGCCGAGACGGCCAGGTTGGTCAGTGTATCGCTCCTGGTCCAAGAAACAACCGTGGTTTGCAACCAGGGATGCCTACGCCCGTTGGGCCAGCCGAGGCATGATACAATACGGGCGGGTCGTTTCTGCGAATCGGGCAGGGGAGGAGGATTGGTTTGCTATCCCGGGAGAGTCTGGAAGCTAGACATCGACGGGACAGCCGCCAGCCTCAGCCTAAGGCGGTAATAGCGAAATGATCTCGACGGGGATACCGGCATCGCTACTCTCCACCAAACGCATCCAGAATCGCCTCCGACACGGGCAGGGAGATCGCGCTGTCGG
>JAAZAN010000044.1 GCA_012514315.1 Chloroflexota bacterium | reverse complement strand
TGGTTGCACGATATTGGGGGACAGCTCGAGTTCGTTCGCGGGGATATTCGTGACTATGAGTCTTTGACGGCCGCGTTGTCGCCGGGTATCGACTGCGTCTATCATATGGCAGCTCAGGTTGCCGTCACAACCTCTGTGACGCATCCACGCGATGATTTCGAGATCAACGCCATGGGCACATTCAACGTCCTGGAAGCGGTGAGGACTGTGGCGCCCGATGCATCTGTGTTCTATGCGTCGACGAACAAAGTGTACGGAGGAATGGAGAACACCGCAGTGGTGGAAGATGATACACGATATCGTTACCGCGATCTGGACCTTGGAGTCTCCGAGGACCAGCATCTTGACTTTCACTCGCCGTATGGGTGTTCCAAGGGTTGCGGGGATCAGTATGTACGGGATTATGCACGGATCTATGGGCTGAAGACCGTTGTGTTTCGTC
This sequence comes from Chloroflexota bacterium, assembly GCA_012514315.1. Taxonomy (GTDB): domain Bacteria; phylum Chloroflexota; class Anaerolineae; order B4-G1; family B4-G1; genus JAAZAN01. Next base: position 24,687 of record JAAZAN010000044.1, on the reverse strand, counting down.
AGTCCTGCATATATGGCCCCAGGCAGTTTGGGGTCGAGGACCAGGGATGGGTAGCCCATTTCTGTATCGCTGTGCGATTGGGACGCCCAATCACGATCTATGGTGACGGTAAGCAAGTGCGGGATGTTCTCTGGATCGATGATCTGGTGGAAGCCTATCAGGCAGCCATCGATCGGGTGGACACTGTGGCAGGCCAAGTCTACAATATCGGCGGTGGGCCGGAGAACACTATGTCTATCTGGGCAGAATTTGGCCCCTTGCTGGAGAGCCTCGCTGGACGGCCGATATCTTTCACGCGCGCTGATTGGCGACCGGGCGATCAACCGGTGTATATCAGTGACATCCGGAAGGCTCGGCGGGACTTTGGTTGGCGGCCAAAGACATCTTTGAGCGATGGAGTGACTCATTTGTGGGAGTGGATCGATCGAAACCCGGACCTGTTCCAGTGAGCCCCGAAGTGCTATTTCGATGCGATGACGTGGGGACGAAGATATGGTAAACGAACGGGAGCAGATTGAGGCAGCGCTGGCCGGGCAACACCTGCATTTCTGGGTGCGGCCACATACTGCTGATGCCCTTGTTGTTCAGGAAGTCATACAGAACCCTTTCTATCAGGCGGCCCTCTCCACAATAGGAAAGGATGCGGTCGTTATCGACATTGGAGCTCATATTGGGGCTTTCACGATACTCGCCGCGCTGAAGGGATCTCGTGTGTTGGCGTTGGAACCTGTGCCTGCCAACTACGATCTGCTGGTGGACAATCTTCGCCTCAACTGCGTGCAAGATCGAGTGGAAGCACTCAACGTCGCGGCCTGGTTGTCCTCAGGGTTGCGCTCAATGAAGGTGAGTGATGAGAGTACCGCTGGAAGCAGCCTCTGTTACGGTCGCGACACCGAAACGGAGATATCGGTTCAGTGCGTTGTTCTGGATGACCTGATCGCCGATAGGGACGTCACCACTTGCGATGTCCTGAAGTTGGACTGTGAGGGCGCTGAGTTTGAGATTCTCGAAGCATTGCGGCCAGAAACCTGGCGGCAGCTACGTGCGATCGTGCTAGAATACCATTTGTTCTCCGCTGCTGAGCGGTCGACTGCGCAGATTGTCACTCCATTGCTTCAAAATGGCTTCTTTGTCGATGAAGAGGCAGCAGAAACACCTGGGCTAGGCTATGTGTTGGCCATCCAAGACAACCGTACTGTTCGATTGCCATTGCTTGAACCACTCGGCCTGGAACTCGCGGATTCGAATCTGACCAGACTGCCAATTGTCGGCCCAATCTGGCGAGTAATGCGAAAGCCAATCCATCAGTTGGTCGTATTCTATGTAAATCAGCTGGTTGCTCGCTACAACGAGCATCAGCAACAGGCTCAGATCTGCACTCGGCTGATCGCACAGACCCAGCACTGGCAAGACCCAGATCGTCCTGAGTAATTGAGACGCTATTTCGGACGTCTGAATGCTTGCTGAGGTCGGATAGGAGATGCAACTTGGCTCGAGCGGTGATATAGAATGGCGGCCAGGCGGCTGGAGAGATATGCCATATACGACATGCAGTGCATGTAAACGTAAGAGACAGGGCAATTGTCCGTCGAGACCGAGCATAATCGGCAGGGAGTAGCGAGCTTGAATGGTTTGGCTGAGATAAATCGTACACAGCTCCAAGAGCGCACAGCGCCCATTGTCGATGAGTACTTCATCCATTGCCACTGGAATTCCCAACGCACCTTGGTGGCGTATGTGCCGCCCGATGCACATACCTTCCTGGATCTGGGATGCGGACCCAATGCCGACATTGTCAGCCTGCTGCCCGATATGGACTACACGGGCATTGACTTCATTCCGCAGTATATCTCTGCGCTGGCGCATAAGCATGCTGGGGTCGGACCGTTTGACTTCAGTCGGCGTCGGTTCTGGCTGGCGGCGATTGAGAGCTTGCCCTTTCCTGACGAGAGCTTTGATGTGGTTTACTCGCGCCATACCCTCGAACACGTGGTCGACCTGCGTCGTGCATTGTCAGAGATACAGCGTGTGCTGAAACCAGGAGGACGGTTCATATTCTGTGTTCCTGCCGATCCCAGGGACACTGAACCGGCACACATCACACGGTGGCGAGCATACCGTTGGCTGAGGGCGATCAGCTCCATCGTTAGTGTGAGATCCTTCGCACAACATGAGTATTTCGCCGACGAGTTGTATGGATATGGCGTGAAGGAAGGCGCAGTTGGCCGGTCTTGGTCAGACCGAGCCTATAGGCTATTGCGCCGGCTGTACAATCTTCGTCAGTATGGTCCCATCTGGCTCCTGCGTGGGCCGTGATTGTGACCAGATCAGCGGCAAGGAGACGGATTCGCAGGGTTCGTGGTGAAGTCAGCGAAGGGTATCTCGGGGAGAGTGACTATGGATAAGGCTCACGATAGTGAGGCAATCATTGACATCCGCGATGAGAGCATTGACACTGAGGCGATAATGCGCCTGATTCGCGAGAACATCCGACGTCGGCGCAGCGAGGCAGAGGCACAGGGCCTGGACTATGAGGCGTTCGTCGAAGGGTTGTACGCTTCGAAGGTGTCGGCGCGTTTCGATAACAGTCTCTACTATGATCTGCGTCGCATGAGCGTTAGCTATGATAAGATTGGTGTCGGTCTTTCACTGACATCTGTACGTCTTCCCCTGTTGGGCCCCCTGATCCAGCGTGTGCGTACAGCACTGCATCATCTGGTGATCTACTATGTGAATATGCTTGCCGGACAGCAGACGCGGTTCAACGAGTATGTGATGCGTGCGGTGACAACGCTCGTTAAGGATCTAGAGGAGACTCCTGACCCTAGGCAGTGGCAACAGTTGAAGGAGGAGGTTGTACAGCTCCGTCAGCGGCTGGATCGGTTGGAGGCATCATCGAGATCCGAAGAAGCATGAGACTGGCATTCGTGGTCCCTCGCTATGGAGAGGATATCCTTGGGGGAGCGGAGACAGCGGTTCGACATCTGGCTGAACGCCTGGCCCAGACTGGTGATCGAGTCGAAGTATTGACTACCTGTGCCAAGAGTCTTCGCAGCTGGCGCAATGTCTACCCCGGCGGCATGGACCAGCTCAATGGCGTCACCGTGCGCCGATTTCCCGTTGATCACACCATCCGGAACGAGAAGCGGTATTGGGAGCTGACAATCAAATTCACCAATCGCTGGCCAACTACGCTGGACGAGGAGTACGATTGGGTTGATCAGAGTGCACACAGTCCGGAACTATATGCCCACCTCGCTCTGCATGCTGATGAGTATGATCTGCTGATCTGCGCCCCATACTTGTTCGGGATCACATACTATGCTTCGACCATCTGTCCCCAGCGTACGGTGATCTGGCCTTGTCTGCACGATGAACCCTTTGCTCGCTTCCAGCAGACCCAGCTGATGCTTTCTTCGTGTCGGGGAGTTATGTACAATAGCAGGCCAGAGATGATGTTGGCGCGTGACAAACTAGGGATCAACCATCCGCGAGCCAGTATCGTGGGCTTGGGGGTGGAATCTGGCGGAGGAGATGCCAGTCGGTTTCGCGCGCGTTTTGGCGTGGTAGAACCCTTCATGCTGTATGCTGGTCGGATTGACAGTATGAAGAATGTCCTTCAGATGATGACCTACTTTGTCGAGTACAGAAAAAGATCTCAGGACCCCTTTAAGCTCCTGCTTATGGGGGAGGGTGAACTGCCAATTCCTTCGCACCCCGACATTGCTGCGTTGGGTTTCCTTGATCCACAAGACAAAGCTGACGCGTTCGCTGCGGCCGTGGTTCTGTGCCAGCCTTCCCTGATGGAGAGCTTCTCCATTGTCATCATGGAGGCCTGGCTCACGGGTGTGCCGGTACTCGTGCACGGTGACTGTGACGTGACGCGGCATCATGTGCTTCGCTGTGGCGGTGGATTGTACTACTCAGGCTTCGAGGAGTTTGCGAGCACCTTAGATTGGTTTCGGGAAAACCCAACCGCCCGAGTGCAGATGGGCCAACAAGGTCAGGCCTATGCGCAGGGCGAATGCGACTGGGATGTCGTGCTGGCCCGGTTTCGTCAGTCGGCAGATCTTTGGCGGAGCGCCTGAGCCATGAGGGTCCATCAGTTCGTCTCGTACCTGCACGCGCCTGGTGACGCGGTGGCTGATCAGGTATACGCGTTTCGCGAAGCCTTCCATTCGTGGGGATGGGAATCACAAGTCTTCGCTCTGGAGGGTGAACGCCACGTACCGATCGAGTGGCAACCTGTGCAGCGGTGTTCGGAAGATCGGCTGACTTGTGCGGATGACATCCTGCTATACCATTATGCGGGTGGATCTGCGTTGACCCGTCTGCTGCAAGAGATCCCCGGACGTCCGGTGATCTACTATCATAACATCACGCCGCATGAGTACGTTGAGTCGTTCCACCAAGAGCTGGCTTCGACGCTCCGATCTGGCCGTGAGGAGCTTCTGACATTGCGGCATGCGCCCTCACTGGCTGCTTCCGAATACAGCAGGCGTGAGCTGCTTGAGCTGGGATTTGAACAAGTCCATGTTGTGCCTCTGGTGCTGCAGTTGGAGAGGCTGCACACTTCAGCTCAGACTGCCGCTGGACAGGCTCTGATTGGACGGTACTCCGATGGTTGGGTGAATTGGATCACCGTAGGTCGCATTGCACCCAACAAGTGCTGCGAGGATGTGATCAGGTCCTTTGCGTACTATCAGAAGTTCATCAACCGACGCGCACGTCTCTTCCTGATAGGAGGATATCGGCACTTCGAGGCGTACCAATTTAACCTGGCTCGATTGACGGAGAAATGGGGGGTCGAGGAGGTGCATTGGTGCGGCTGGACATCTTTCGAGGATGGATTCGGAGCGTACTATCGTTTGGGTACTGTTCTCGTGTCGATGAGTGAACACGAAGGATTTTGCCTGCCACTTGTCGAGGCCTTGAGTTTCGACATTCCTGTTCTTGCCTACAGTGCTGCAGCAGTCCCCGATACACTGGGGGATGCTGGCATACTCATGCGCCACAAGTCGTACGAAGTTATCGCCGAGCTCGTTCAGCTGTTGCACGACGATCATTCAATGCGTTCTCGGCTGTTGGAGGGCCAGCGAGAGAGACTGAAGCAGTTTGACCCCGCGCTGACCTTGGAGAGACTGCGTGAAGCGCTGCTGAGTTGTGAGTGGAATCAACATGGCACGTACTAAGACGATCCATCAGATTATGCCGGGTTTCCTCTACGGTGATGCACTGGGCAACCAGGCCTATAGAATCCGGGATCTCCTGCGACGGTGGGGGTACCGGTCTCAGGTCTATGCCCAGTTTCGAGATAGCCGGCTGGCAGACCCGGGTCTGGAATACACGCGCTACAGGGGAGATCCCGATAATGTGCTCATTTTCCACTACTCGATTGGCTCACCGGTCACCGAGTTCGTGCGACAACTGCCGGATCGTGTAGTACTGTACTACCATAATGTGACCCCCGCTGAATACCTGACGGGGTACAATTCCGAAATGGCTCAACTTCTCGGCCAGGGACGACGGGAATTGACGCTCTTCGCGGACAGCGCCTACGCGCTGGCTGCGTCGGGCTTCAACCGGCAGGAGCTAGCCGAGGTCGGATTTCGCCACGTCGATGTTCTGCCCTATTTCGTGTACTTCGATGAGTTGTTTGATTCATCAATGAGTGAGTCGGGTTGTGACGTGGTCAAACGTTTTGACGATGGCTGGGTCAATTTACTCTTTGTGGGACGACTTGTGCCCAACAAACGGCAGGATGATCTCATCCGGCTCTTCAACTACTATCATAAGCTGGTCAATCCCAAGTCTCGCCTGATGTTAATTGGCTCCGATTCCAATGCGCCGGGCTACCGACTGGAGCTGGAGGCACTGATCGAGGCTCTCGACCTGGACAATGTGCTGCTACCCGGCCCGATTGGTTTGCAGGAAGGGCTGGGCGGTTACTATCGGGCTGCTACGGCTTTTGTCTCAATGAGCGAGCATGAGGGATTCTGCGTCCCCCTCCTGGAGGCCATGGCCTTCGAGAAGCCGGTGATTGCTTTCCGTGCTACCGGCGTCCCTTACGCGCTCGGTGAGGCGGGGGTATTGTTCAACGCCAAACGGTACGATGTCATTGGCGAGTTGATTCAGTTGCTGGTTGATGATGAACACCTATGCCGTCAGGTTGTTGCCCGCCAGCGTCAGCACTTGTTGCATTTCCAGCCAAATCTTGTGGCCCAGCGTCTGGAGAGCTGCATCAAGCAATTGCTTGACTGAAGCGCGGTCCGGGGAATGGAGGATGCCGGCGGGAAAGCGGGAACTCTCCCTCGCAATAGTACAGATTCGCTATTGCTGGTCACCAGGGGGCGCCCTATAATGGCGCTATGTCAGGACCATGTCAGGGGCAGGAAGCTCCTTGGAGGCTATACTACATGATGAAAGGCAAGACGAGACACCTGATCTGGCGAGTACTCGCTGCATCGGCTGTTATCGTGGGAATAGTGGCACTCACTGCAGCACAGGTCGATACGGGATGGGCGAAGTACTCCGTGAATCCCCCGGTTCAGCCCGGCTTTCCCCAGACGCTAACTGGCAGCAATATCTACGAATCATCGCCCAAACTTGCGGATCTCGATGGTAACCCGTCCACGCTGGAGATTGTCATTGCGGGACGGGATCGGTCGGGCGATACTCCGAGTTGCCAGGGACGGGTTTATGCATACCGCCCAAACGGGACCAAGTACTGGGAGACGCAGGTTCGGGCTCCCGTCAACTCGTCACCCGCGATCGCCGATGTGGATCGTGACGGAAAGCCTGAGGTTATCGTTGGCCTCGGTGGCTACGTTGGCACACCGTGTTGGCACGGCGGTGTTGTCGCCCTGAATGGCCAGACAGGAGCGGTCAAGTGGACATTTGACACTCAGGACTGGCTTAATCACAGTCCCGATGGATGGCTTGATGGCGTGTACTCCTCACCAGCGGTGGGGGATGTGAATGGTGATGGTAAGCTGGAGATAGCATTCGGGGCGTGGGACCAGTGCATCTATCTCTTGGATGGTGCGACGGGTAGTCCGCTGTGGCCAGAGTTGAATGGGGTACCCAAGCAGCAGCATTGCGGAGGGCATGGCTTCTACAACGAGGATACTATCTGGTCTTCGCCTGCGCTTGCCGATCTGACCAACGATGGTAGGCTCGAGATCGTCATTGGTGCTGATATCTCCGCGGGAAATCAGAATGGAGATCCGTCGGGAGGATATGTGTATGTACTCCGTCACGACGGCACGATACTTGCCCGTGAGTGGCTTGATCAGACGATATACTCGTCACCGGCTGTGGGTGATCTTGACAACGACGGACGACTTGAGATCGTGATCGGTACAGGTACCTGGCTGGCTGGAAAGGGATATTACGTCAAGGTGTTCAACCTCGACGTTTCTGCCGGCAGACTGACCCACAAGTACACGTTATCCACCTGCGGCCGTGTGTTCTCCTCGCCTGCTCTGGCTGACATCAACGGCGATGGGTATCTGGATATCGTGGCCATTGCGCATATCGGCGACGGTCCTGAACAAGGAGGAAGTAATGACGGGAGCAGAGTATTTGCCTGGAGCGGCAAGACAGGGCAGAAGCTGTATGATCGGCCGATCTGTGACTCATTTGGCAACCACTATGCCACGCACACTTCCCCCGTTATCGCGGAGGTGGGGCGGGCTGGCGATGTCGGCCTGAAGACGCTCTTCGGCCATTCCTGGGAAGTCGGCATCATGAATGCGGATGGGCGCGCCTATACGGATATGGGGGAGTGTTACAGCGATGAGGTCACCGATCTCACCTATTGGGCCAACTACTCGGTCTTTGCCTCGCCTGCCGTTGCGGATATCGATGGTGATGGGAAGGTGGAGGTCGTTATTGGCGGCGGCTACGACGATGACAATCCCAATGTGGGCCAGCTGTACGTATGGGAACCGGGGCGCTCGGTAGGGAAACTGCCCTGGCCGCAATTCCGCCATGATGCATATAACACGGGCAACTATTGCTTCACCACAGATAAGCCCAGCAATCCGACCAGTTTCAGTGCCACGCCTTCACCTGGGGGTTGGTCCAACAACAATACGATCTCAGTATCGTGGACTGGCGCTTCGACTTCCGCACAGTGCGGAATAGGCGGATATTCATTCACGTGGAGTACCAGTCCTGACACGGTACCTGACAGGACGGTTGATACGACGGGCTCGAGCACGACAAGTGGTCCACTCGCGTCGGGCATCTGGTATTTTCATCTGATGGCCCGGGATGCCTGGGGCGGGTGGGCGTCCGAGCCCGTTCATCTCGGTCCTTTCAAGATCGACACATCGGCGCCTTCGTCAGTCGCGTATTCACCACGCTATGCGGCCGGCACAAATGTTCCTGTTCAGTGGACCGGCAGTGATGTCGGATCTGGCATCGCCTCGTACGATGTGCAGGTGCAAGTCGACGGTGGGGTCTGGCAGAACTGGCGCACGCAGGTTACCAGTACATCCTCCAGCTACTCTGGCGCCGCGGGGCACACGTACTGCTTCCGTTCACGGGCCCGTGATCATGCCGGCAACCTGGAGGCGTGGCCCGCAACGCCCGACGCATGTACTACCGTGACGGCATACATGATAGCCGGCAGAATCCTGAACAGCAGCGGGGGGGCCGTCATGGCGGCCCGCATCAGTGCTGTTCCAGCGATGGTTAACACGGCGGTGTCCGAACCGGATGGGTCATATGCCCTGTACTTCAACTCCAGAGGCGAGTATACGCTGAGTATCGTTCGATCTGGATTCGGGACCCTGCCACCCACGTGCCGCAGTCTGTCTGGGAGTATGGACGGTGTTGATTTCGTGTTGCCGCCTGAGAACAATCTGGTGATCAATGGAGGGTTTGAGAGCGGGATTGCTCCCTGGCAGTCGGCCTCCTTCGCCGCGTTGGATCTGGAAGAAGGGCTCAGTGTGACATCGAATGCTCATACGGGTGAGGGTGCTTTGGAGTTTGGCGCGTCGGCGAGTGCAGCGCAGTCCTTCCATATCCCACAGGACTCTCGCAGACCGGCGCTCTCAATTATGTACCGCGTGGAGGGGACAGTGCGCACAGGAGATAGGTTCAGGATTGTGGCGCGCGCCGCCAATGGCGAGGTCTCGCGCGACTTGCCGCTCGACGCGACGCAGTGGTCGCATACCTGGCTCGACGTCAGCTCTATGGTAGGTCGGGATGTCAGCGTTGTGCTGGAATGCGTGCGCTCCTCCCAATCTAGCGTTCGTGTGATTGTCGACGAGGTAAGTCTGGGCGAGGTGCGTTCGGGTGTGTACCAGTCGTTGATACCGACGGTGCTCAAGTGAGGTAGACTGTTGCACCTTCTCCACGTCAACGCAGCCTACAAGCCGTTCATTGGCGGTGCAGAGGTCTACACGCAGACGATATCTGAGCGATTCGTTCGCGACCGACACGCCGTCAAGGTGGTGACTACGGATGCGGTTGAGGTGGAGTACTTCTGGCATCCCCATCGGCAGCGGACCGCGACGGGGACGGAGACGCTGAATGGGGTTGAGATCACGCGGTGCGCTGTCAAGCATCTTCCGCTGGCGCCCTGGTCCTTCTACCTGCTGCGACGCCTCACCACTGGACTGGCAACGTGGTCTTCTTCTGGCCGCTTGTTGCCAGTCTTCCGGTTCCTGGCCCCGCTTATGCCGTCAGTGCCGGAGTTGGAGGCAACTCTGTCCAACCTGGAGGGGCCTATTGACATTGTCCACGGGGTGAACATTGCGCTCGAGTGGCCCTTGTTAGCTGCCTGGCATTTCGCGCGTAGCCGAGGGGCGCCCTTTGTTACCACGCCCTTTGTCCACGTTGGCCAGCACGGACGGTCCGATGTGGTGAAGCACTACGTGATGCCACATCAGTTGGAGGCATTGCGCGACGCTGAGGCCGTGATCGTCCAGACTGATATCGAGAAACGGGCTCTAGCGGAACTGGGTATCTCCGAGGATCGCCTACATCGGCTTGGTATGGGAGTTGACCTGGCCAGCCTGGAAGGTGGAAGTGCCCAACGGTTCAGAGCGCGTCATACTCTGGATGGCTCGATTGTCACCTTTCTGGGTGTTGTCACGTATGACAAGGGCAGTTTCCATCTGGTGCAGGCGATGCAGCAGATCTGGGAACAGGACGCCCGTGTGCATCTGGTGATCGCTGGTCCGTGTGTGGGCCAGTTCGAACGCTTCTATCGCAGACTCCCAACTGCCGTCCGTGACCGGATATTGCTGCTTGGACCGGTCGTCGGGCAGGAAAAACTGGACCTCCTGGCTGCAACTGACGTGTTTGCATTGCCTTCGCGCATTGACTCATTTGGGATCGTCTACCTGGAGGCGTGGGCTTACTGCAAACCCGTAATCGGCGCACACGCCGGCGGCGTGCCCGACGTGATCAGCGATGGAGTAGATGGCGTGCTGGTCGAGTTTGGTGATGTGGCGGGGCTGGCGGGGGCGATTCAACGGTTGCTGGGTGATCCGGCATATCGTGAACGCCTGGGGCGAAGTGGGCGGGCCAAAGTGGAGAGGCAGTATACCTGGGACACTATTTACACGCGCCTGTCCGCCCTTTACGAACGATTGCTGGACTGAGACTATATGCACCTCGCCATCAACGCTACTGAGATTGGCCGCCAGCGCGGTGGAAATGAGTCCTATCTGAGAGGGCTTGTGGAAGGCTTGTTGAGCCTGGCCACACAGGTTCGCGTTACCCTGCTGGCGACTCCAACCGGAGCAGATTGGTGCGCGGAGCGGGCAGGCGCAACGTCGTCTATTGTGGACATCGGCCCATATAGACGTGTCCCGTTTCACTTCTGGCAGCAGGCCGCCATCCTACGGCGCGTTAAGCCGGACTGGTATCTTTCTACCTTCTTCTTGCCTCCGGTTATCTCGTGCCGGGCAGCTGTCTTGGTGCACGATATGTCGTTCCGCGCGCACCCCGAGTACTTTCCCTCGCATATCGCCTGGTACATGCGGATACTGACTGGCGCGGCGATTCGCCGGGCTGATCGTGTGATCGCTCTTTCGCAGTTCACCGAGCGCGAGGTGCTGAGATTCCATCCTGAGGCCCAGCATAGGACGGTGGTTGTCTATCCCGGTGTTGGAGCCGAGTTCGCTTTGACCGACGACGACGAAGTAGACCAACGCGTTTTGGACAGGATGGGAATCCCCTCGGGCTACATTTTTGCACTTGGGAACATCCATCCTCGCAAGAATCTGTCTCGCCTGCTGGACGCCTACCTTGCCCTGAAGAGCGGCGGAGAAGCTGTCCCTCCCATGTTGTGGGCGGGTCTGCCGCGATGGGATAGTGGCCATCTGCTTCAGCGCGCCCGATCTGCTGGTGTAATTCTGCCCGGCTTCGTCCCTCAGGAGGATCTGCCAGCGATCTATCGGCAGGCAGCCATGATGGTTTACCCATCCATCTACGAAGGTTTTGGGCTGCCACCGCTTGAGGCGATGGCCTGTGGTACGCCGGTCATCGTCAGCGACACTACCAGCTTACCGGAAGCTGTGGGTGACGCGGCACTCCTCGTTGATCCCACGGACGCCCAGGCGATCGGTGCAGCGATCACACAGATTCTCCGCGACGACAGTCTTCGTCTTCGACTCCGTCGGGCAGGCCTTGAACGGGCCCGAGATCTCACGTGGGCACGGACTGCTCGATTGCTTCTATCCTCCCTGTGACGAGCATAGTTCGGTTCGTGACTTGTCGAAATCCCGCTCGGTGATAAACTGGACGGTGGACTGACCTTCGGTCGGTGGGCGCACGAAGACTCGCCAGATGTCCGCTGTGACCCAGGATTACTGTCGGGGCAGGTCATGAAACTGATCATCCAGATTCCTTGTTACAACGAAGAATCGACGTTGCCGCAGACACTCCGTGATCTACCACGCCGTATCCGCGGGATTGATGAGATCGCGGTGCTGATTATCGATGACGGGAGCGTGGACCGAACCGCTGCCGTTGCCGCCGATCTGGGAGTTGATCATATCGTCCGCTTGAGTGTGAACAAAGGACTCGCTGCTGCGTACTTGGCCGGCCTCGAGGCTTCACTCGCGGAGCGGGCCGATATCATCGTCAACACAGACGCGGATAATCAATATCAAGGCGGGGACATACCGCTGCTCATCGAACCGATTCTGGCCGGTCGAGCGGATATTGTTGTCGGGGACCGCGGCGTTGCCACGTTGGCGCAATTCTCACCGTTGAAGCGAAGGCTCCAGCAACTCGGCAGTTGGGTGGTTCAAATGGCTGCCGGCGTGCGAATTCCAGATGCGACCAGCGGATTCCGTGCCTTGACGCGGAATGCAGCGCTACGGACGATTATCATGGGCCAGTACTCCTACACCCTGGAATCGCTCATTCAAGCGGGCGCACGGAGGATGGCAGTGGAGTATGTTCCCGTGCGGGTGAACCCGAAGACTCGGACATCGCGCCTGATGCGCAACGTTCCGCACTATATCGTCAATTCGACTGCCACGATTCTGCGGGCGTATACGATGTATCGTCCACTGCGCGTTTTCCTGGCACTAGGGTTGCTTCTGTTGCTCCCAGGTCTGGTGTTGGGCATCCGCTTTCTATGCTTCTATTTCGCCGGAGCAGGAGCAGGCCACGTCCAGTCCCTCATCCTGACGGCGATATTGCTCATTCTGGGTTTCCAGGTTTGCTTGATCGGCTTGCTGGCCGATCTCATCGGCTTCAACCGCCGGATTCTGGAAGAAGCGCTCTACCGCATCCGGCGGATCGAACTCGGCGATGCGCTAGCGGGTGAAGACAGATGATGCGCGGAAAAGTCCAGGCGCTGTGCCATCGCTTGCCCGTTCAGCATCGTCGGGTAGTCTGACGTATGGCATACTGGATTGGCGACCTGCGTCCAGCGATCGTTCTGGCCGCGCTGCTGATACTTCCTGGCTGGGCGGTGCTCAGCGTCGGTCATACCTGGCGGCGGTGGGTAGGCCTGCAGCGCTGGTGTGTAGCGATTGGTATCAGTATTGCGTTCTATCCCGCATTGTTCTACGGAACCCGCTTCCTATTCCCCCGATTGACCCTGGGGCCGTACAAGATGGGCTCCCTGCTACTGGCATGTCTGGTGATCATCATGTGGCGGCTGCGCGGACAGGGACGCGAAATCTGGAGCCTGGATTCATGGGAGTGGCTGGCTGTCGGGCTTGTTGGGGCCACGCTGTTCACGCGGATCTGGATCGTCCGTGATCGTCCTTACCCGGCCTGGTCCGATTCTCTCCATCATGCCATTCTGACCCAGTTGACGGCGGTTCAGGGGCAGTTGCCCCAGACTATGGAGCCCTACTTCCCGGCGCCGCTGAACATGTACCATCTGGGGCTGTATTCCCTCAGTGCAAGTGTTGAGTGGTTGGCACGAGTGCCTGCTCACAGCTCACTGCTATGGACGGTGCAGGCGCTGAACGGCCTGTGTGGCGTTGGTGTCTATCTGGTGCTGGACCGCAAGGTGGGGCGAAAGGCTGCCGTCGTCGGTCTGCTGATCGTCGGACTACTGTCCCATCAACCATCACTGTACGTGAACTGGGGACGGAGCACTCAGATCGCGAGCCAGACCATACTGCTTATCGCCTGGATTGTGGCCTGGGAGGATATCGCGTCCTGGCGGGCCGGCGGTGAGAAGATCTCCAATCGCTTGTGGCGGGGCGCCATCAGCGGCCTATTGATCGGCAGCGTGTTCTTGCTCCACTTCCGTGTCGCTGTATATCTTCTCCCGTTGCTTGCCGGCAGTTTACTGCTGGAATGGGTCGAGGCGCGTAGGCAGCGTCACATTTGGGCTATGCTGACAAGAACGGTGATTGTGGCAACTTGTGCTCTACTGGTCGTTGTCCCTGCAGCAACGCGGATGCTGATGGCCTATCTGGATATGGCAACGACGGCGCTAGACCCGGTTCTAGAGTTCGAGCAACCCGCTGACTACTACGCGTTTCCATTGGAGACGACTCCCTACCTGGCGGGAGAGGCCTGGCTCATGGCACTGGCCGGCCTTAGTGCAGTCCTAGCTCTCATCCGAGGTAACCGGTTCACGCTCATCATTGTGGCATGGGTTGTGGTATTGTACCTGTTTGGAGAGGCCTACCGATTTGGGGTGCCACTCATTAGCTTCACCAATCTTGGTGCGGTGCTGATCCTGATGTATCTCCCCATTGGGTTGCTCGTTGGTGTCGGCGTTGAGGAGCTGCTGGGCCTGCTCAGCCCTCGCTGGTCCGAGGCTGTGCTGAAAACGATGCCGGGTGTTATCATCATAACCGGGTTCCTTGCGAGCCATATTCGTGTGCTGGATATCGAACCCTACCGATACTTCGTTACCTCGGCGGATGTGACCGCGATGGATTGGATTCGACAGAACACGGAATCCGACGCTCGATTTGCTGTCAACACGTATTTCTGGCTGAATAATGCCCCGCACGGCACGGATGGTGGTTACTGGATTCCCTACTTCACAGGACGGCAGACGACGGCGGGCGTGATGCTGACGAATCTGGGTTCGCAACAGGACTGGGCTGAGGTCGTAACGATGTCGCGGGCGGTCGAAGGACTGGAAGCAGGCAATGGCGCATTGCGCGAGTTGCGCGCTCTGGGCGTCGACTACATCTATGTCGGCCCTGCCGGGGATTTCTCAGGAGAGGGTCTTGATGCCGAGCGGATCGCTGCGGCAGATGGCGTGACACTCGCCTATCAACGGGATGGAGTGTCCGTCCTCAGAATCGAGGGTCGACCGCATGGCGCCCCCTAATCGTCCTGTGTTCTGCTCCTATACTTGGGTTGGGTTGTCTGCAAACCGATGAAGATTGCACTGATAGGTCCGGTTTATCCATACCGCGGTGGAATCGCGCACTACACGACGATGCTATATCGGGCGATGTGTGGTCAAGGGCATGATGTGCTCTTGGTATCCTTCAGTCGCCAATACCCACGATGGCTGTTTCCGGGTCGCAGCGATCGTGATCCCAGCAGCAAATCGCTCCAGGTAGGGATGTCCAACTACTGGCTCGACTCTCTGAATCCCCTAACCTGGCTGGACACATACCGGCGCATCCGGGCATTCGAGCCGTCAGTCGTGGTCCTACAGTGGTGGACTGCGTACTGGGCGCCTGTGTGGCTGGTGTTGGGTGCGCTGATCCGGTCGAATCTCCGTCGGGACCTGGTCATTATCTGCCACAATGTGCTGCCTCACGAGAGATCCCCGTGGGACGTTCCACTGGCTCGGGCTGTCCTGCGGCTGGGAACTCGATTCGTGGTGCAGTCAGAGGAACAGGCGCGGGAACTGACGGCGCTTCAGCCCGGCGCTGAGGTGACCGTAGTGCTCCACCCTGTCTACGATATGTTCGCTGACGATCGGCTGTCGAAGGAATCGGCACGTGAACACCTTGGCCTGCCCTTGGCGGCGCCCGTCTTGCTTTTTTTCGGCATGGTGCGAGAATACAAAGGTTTGGCCGATATACTTGTGGCGCTCCCTCGTATCCGAGAGTCACTCTCGGCAGTGGTTCTGCTCATAGCCGGGGAGTTCTGGAAGGACAAATCCGACTACCTGGATCTCATCAAGAGGCTGGGCATCGAGGATGCGGTGAGGATCGACGATCGCTACATTCCTAACGAGGAGGTCGCGATCTTCTTCTCGGCAGCCGATGTGTTGGTGGCCCCCTACCGCGAGGCAACGGGCAGCGGTGTGCTCCAGATGGCTCGCGGCATGGGACTCCCGGTGATCGCGACGGATGTGTGCCCGGTCACGGCTTGTGAGGGCATGGTGAGCGTGGTCCCTCGTAGGGATCCGCGGGCGTTATCAGAGGCCGTAATACGATTCTTTCAGATACCCTGCGAACGAGAAGACTGCGCGCTGGATCGAGGGCTGGACGAGCGGACATCCTGGGAACTCGTGTCGAATGTGGTGGTTGGATTGAAGGATGTCGATGAAGGGCTCTAGACCGTGCGGTGTGCGAGCATCGATCCCTACGTCGTATTCCGCCGCTGAACAGTGTTGTGATTCCTCTTCCAAAGCGGTGCATACTCCTGGTTCGATCTCCGGCTTGATTCTCGTCCTGGTGACCCTGGTGAGTTTGGCCATCACGGGTGTTGCGAATGCGTACGTTCTGAATGCGGTATTCGGGCGATTTGATCTGTTGTTGGTCACCATTCTCCTGGCGCTCGAGTGCGCTGGCGTCGCTGTTGTTCTGATGTGCAAACCGGCCTGGCGGCCTGTTGTGCGATGGAGTAGTCTGGAGGTCGTCGGCGGGCTGGCTGTCGGGGTTGTCTTCCTCCTCCACGTGTTCAGTCTGGCGCCAGTTGGTATGATGCCGGTTTCTCATTCCGTGGACTGCGCGCATCAACACCTGCTGGTGGACTTCATCTACCGTCACAGCAGCTTTCCCGAGGACGCCGGCTATTTGTACATCTATGATGACTACCCGGTTGGGCCATCAGCACTCGCAGCGTTCCTGGCGCATCTGGGAGGCATCTTCCCTGTCCAGACCATGTATCCAATCGCGGGACTGTTGGTGGCGGCACAGGTTGTATTGGTCCACGGCGTCATCAGCGAGTTACTGCCGCAATCCGTGCTCAGCAGTCTGGTCGCCGTACTTGCTGCGCTGGGCGTCTTCCTGCCCTACTCCTATTCGGTGCGGGCTTTCACTGAGCATTTCTATAGCAACATGCTGATGGGAAACCTGATTGTCTTGCTGGCGCTCTGGGCGGTGGTTGTCTTCAATCGTATCCCTGGGGTCTGGCGTGTTGCTCTGACCCTGGGGCTGACTGTGGGGTGCCTGCAGTCATATCCAGCCTGGTTGCCGTTTGTCGTCACCCCTCTGATCGCGTCACTGCTGTGGGATCAGCGCACAACCCGTTCACGCCGCTTCGCGTTGGTGGGGGGTATCATTGTGCTGGTGGGCGTGTTCACTGCGGTAGCTGTTCTGGATCAGTGGGAGTTCATTACCTGGTTTGCCCCATCGCGTGACCGTCGACTGATCCCGGGTTGGAGTTCGCTAGGTGGGATTCTGTTGATTCCAGCCCTCGTCGGCATGGTTGTTCTCTGTCGGTTCCAGCGCCAGTATCGGGGGTTGTTCTGGTTTGTGCTGATCGATGCATCCATCGTGATCGCGCTCTACGGGCTGGCATGGGTGGATTGGCTTACGCTCTACATACCGGACAAGACGTTCTACTTTAACGCGTTCCTGCTGCTTACCCTGGCTGGTTTGGGGATCGGTCGACTGCTGGATGGGAGGCGAGTGAAGCGGTGGATATCGCAGGTGGCCATCTTCATCGTTTCCCTGTCTACGATAGTGGCTGTCAATCACCGGCATTCGCCGCCGGATAGGTACCCCATTACGCTGGACGAATATCGCGTGGCATATCAGGCCGCTCGTGAAACGCCGGAAGAGGAGTTTGCTTATCTGGTGCGTGAAAGTATGACCTTCTACTGGATCTACGGGTGTATTCTGAATCATACCCACGACCTGGCGGAGAGAAGGGATGAATGGATCGCGGCAAAGCCAACCGTCGAACAGTGGATGAACGACTCAGCCGGCCCTAGACGAGCGATTGTCAGTGAGATCAGCGCGTTACCAGCGGATGGACGGTGGCGTGCGTTGGCCACATCCGGCGATGCGGGGATTGTCGAGAGAACGCCATGACTTCGAGGACCCGTATGGGCGTATGCCCTCGAAAGCGGATAACGCTCGTCCTGACTCAGAGCCTGGACTGTCCTTCAGGTGTAGGTCGGTACTGGCCACTGGCACGCGGGCTTGTACGCTGTGGCTATCACGTGACAGTCGTTGCGCTGCACCCCGCCTTCTATGAACTGGCTCAACGCGCAACCGTTCGCGAGGGAGTGACGGTGTGCTACGTGGGGCAGATGCACGTGAGGAAGCAGGGCGCTCGCAAGACCTATTTCAGCCCAGCGGGTCTGCTGTGGGTGGCGGCTGTGGCGACCCTCAGGTTGACCTGGGCGGCGTTGAATACACCCAGCGATCTGTACCACCTTGGCAAAGCGCAACCGATGAATGGTATTGTAGCGTGCGTGCTGCGGCTCGTCGGGCGACGGGTGCTTCTTGATTGTGACGATGCTGAGGCAGCCTCGAACCGATTTGGAGCGAAGTGGCAGGAGCAGATTGTCGGATGGTTTGAGGACCGCATGCCTCGCTGGGTCAGTGGCGTTACGGTCAACACGCGGTTCCTTCAACAGCGAGTTGAGGCTGTTGTGCGGGGCAGCAGACCGGTGTGGCTGATACCCAATGCGGCTGACGCTAATCGCCTGCAGGTTCCAGAAACGGAGGTTGTCTCCGAATTGCGCGACCGACTCGGGCTCGCTGATCGATACGTTGTCGCATATATTGGCAGTCTGGAGCTCGCCAATCACCCGCTTGATCTGTTGCTGGAGAGTTTCGCGATCGCGGTGCAGAGAGCGCCGAGGTCTGTACTGCTTCTCGTTGGCGGGGGCAGCGACCTGGATCTTCTGCAGCGACGGGTGATGGAGATGGGGATCCAGGAGAGCGTGTGCTTTGTAGGCCGGGTTGATCCTAACGAAGTCGCTGTTTACTACGCATTGGCTGATGTCACAGTAGACCCGGTGCTGGATGACGATACAGCGCGAGCCCGGTCACCGTTGAAGCTGTACGAAAGCCTGATGATTGGCACTCCGGTGGTCACAGGTGACGTAGGAGATCGTCGGTACGTCGTAGGGGACGAGGATGTTATGCTTGTCCCGGCAGGCGATGCACAGGCGTTTGCCGAACGGCTGGTTAGACTGTCCGAGGATGACGCGACGTATCGCAGGTTGCGTGAGTGGGCGGGGAAGCACCACGCACAATTCCGCTGGGAAAGCCGTTTGGACCAGTTTGTCGACGTCTATGAACACACATAGCAGCCTCCCGCGCACCAGTGTCGTGATCCTGAACTGGAATTCGGCACAACTCGTATGTGATGCGGCCTCCTCGGTCTACGAACAGGCCGGTGTGCTACCGACCGTGATTGTTGTTGACAATGGGTCAACCGACGGAAGCGTGGCGGAGATTGAGCGAGCGTTTCCGGATGTGACGGTGCTACGGAACGGGACTAACAAAGGCTTTGCAGCCGGTAACAATGTGGGGATTCGATATGCGCTGGCTAGTGGGGCGCCGAGCGTGTTGCTTCTGAACAACGATGCTCGACTGCAACCGGACGCACTCCAGGCGATGATGTCCAGACTTCTCAAATATCCCAGCAGGGGGATTGTCGTACCGAAGATCACATTTGATGCTCCTGATGAGAACCGTATATGGGCCGCAGGAGCGCGCTGGAGGCGCTTCCCACCGCGAGTTACCATGCGTGGGTACGGATCACTCGATCGAGGTCAATACGATACACCCGGAGAGCTCCAGTATGCAACGGGCTGTGCGCTGCTGGTCGACGCGGGAGTGTTTGAGACGGCCGGGCTTCTGGATGAATCATATTTCATGTATCATGAAGATTATGCTTTCTGTGATCAAGCGCGTGCACACGGTTTTGCGCTGTGGTACGAACCTGGCGCGGTAGTTCGACACCGGGTCTCTGCCAGTACAGGCGAGGGCTCCCCTCAGAAATGGCGGTTCTGGGGGCAGGCGGCAGTGCTGTTCTATAGACAACACTACCGCCTGCGCGTGCAGGCAGGGTTATCTCTGGCGGCGTTTCTCATGTGGGTGGCTGTTCGCGAATCAGTCAAGGGCCGACGTGGTTGGTTGGGGCCTCTAGCTCGCGGAGTAGCGGCTGGGCTGGCTGACCGAGGAGGCCAGGATAGTAGGAGAGAATGATGCGATTATTGCTGGTGGAGACTGCTCCTTCGAGCCAGAGAAACAGCCGGCTGACGGCTGGGCTGGGCTACATTGCATCGTATGTGCGTCATCATATTCCTGATGTAGTGGTTCAGATCATCAAGGGGGACCCTGACTGGGTGCGCGAGAATGTCGCGGATTTTCGGCCCGACATAGTCGGCATATCGACCGTGTCGCAGTACTACCCGATGGCTGTCAGGATCGCTGATCTCTGTCACGAACGGGGCGCATTCGTCGTGATCGGTGGCCATCATCTGAGCGCCTTGCCCGAGTCGATGACGTCCAGTATGGACATTGGGGTAGTAGGTGAGGGTGAGGACACCATGCTGGATATCTGCCGGGTGTTTTCTAATCATGGGGCGCAACGGTCGGCGTATGTTGAACTCGATGGTGTGGTCCTCCAGGACAAATCCGGTGAGCTTCTGAGGTCCAGGCGACGTGCTCTGCATAAGCCACTGGATGATTTCCCATTCCCTGCACGAGACCTGATGCATATCCAGCCTGGCGAGAGTGTCGGGATGATCACGTCTCGAGGCTGCTCCTATGGCTGTGTGTTCTGTGCATCAAGCGCATTCTGGCAGAGCATTCGCTTCCACTCGGCGGAGTATGTGGTAGCCGAGATTAAACAGATCGTGGAGCAGCATCATACTTCGCATATCTACATGTGGGATGATCTGTTCGTCGCCGACCGCAAACGTGTGGAGCGGATTCTAGCGCTCTTGCAGCAGGAGCCGCGTCTGAGGCGTATTCGGTACTCAGTGACGTGTCGGGCGAATCTGGCGACTGACGAGCTGGCGCGTCTCCTTAAAGAGATGAACGTGGTTGAGGCGATGTTCGGCCTTGAGTCTATGTCACCCGATACTCTGGCCTATCTGAAGCCTCGGGTTACGGTCGATCAGAATCGCGAGGCAGTAGATGTGTTCCACCGAAACGGCATCCGAGTGACCGGCTTCTTCGTGATCGGATCGCCACAGGAGACGCGGGAGGAAATTGAGCAAACGCTGCATTTCGTGCGTACGGCGCCGCTCTACCGGGCTGAAGCGTATATGCTGACACCCCTGCCGGGCACAGTGGTTTGGAACTACGCGATAGAGCGGGGATTGATCGATCCTGAGCATGTCGACTGGGAGCGCTTGTACATCGATAACCCGGAGAACCCAGAGAATGGAATCATCCTGTCTGAGACTATGGAGCCCGATGTACTTCGCGACTACTGGCGGAAGTTCCAGCGCGTGCGCCGGCGCAAGGATCGGATCAACCTGCTCGCGCGTATTCCGCAGCACATCACCCACCTTATCCGCTCGCCGTTTGAGGAGCTGGCGTTGGTCCGTGAGCGGTTGCGCACGCATCGGCAGGGCCATATCTGATGTCGGTCGGAAGAGACAACCATCGATCCGCCCTCAGTGAGTGCATGTATCCTGACTCGTGTGATCCTCAATGCATCTAGTTCACTGCAACTTCTGTAAGAGAAATGATGCGTCGCTCCTGTTCACCGGCAGGGATCTACTGCACGGCATTCCTGGTAGTTTCGACCTGGTCCGCTGCAATCACTGTGGGTTGATCTACTTGAACCCACAGCCGAGTGTGGATGAACTCGCGCCGTACTACCCCGAGGACTATGAAGCCCACGTCGGCACTCGGAAGGAGCAGTTAGGGTGGCTGCGTCGTCTGGACTATCGCTATGGGGTTGAGAAACGTTATCGGGCGATCTCGCGCTACATCCAGACTGGGCGGATTTTAGATATCGGCTGTGCCACAGGCGCCTTTCTCGATGGCGTGCGTGCCCACGGTTGGCAGGTCGAAGGGATTGAGCCTGGTGTGCGCGCTGCTGCATACGCGCAGGAAGAGCTGGGGATTCCCGTGCAGAACACGTCGCTCGAGGAGGCGCAGCTAAAATCTGAATCCCTGGATGTAGTGACGATGTGGAATGTGTTGGAGCATCTATCGGACCCACAAACGGCGCTTATCAAGATCAGTCGGGCGTTGCGCCCGGGTGGAATCCTGGTGTTCGCGGTGCCTAACATCCTGAGCTACGATCATAAGCTTTTCCAAAGCTACTGGGCAGGCTACGATACTCCCCGGCATCTGTACGTGTTCCCCCCCCCTGTGCTGGAGGTGATGCTCGCGCGGGCAGGTCTCGAGCTCGCGGAGCGACGGTGTATCTACGGCACGTACAATGCCTTTGTCTACAGCGCTCGTTTTGCCATGATGGACCGCATCGCTAGTCAGACAACTCGATCCCGACTGACACAACTCCTACAGGCTATCCCTGTGCGCATAATGATGATGCCATTGAGCCGGGTGGTCGATCTGCTGAACCGGGGTTCGATTATGACATGGTTCTGTCGCAAGGTAGCCGCCTCGTGACGGACTCTCTTCTGGGAACTGTCGAGTCGCTGCTCAAGCGTCGCTGGGTAAACTGGCTGCTGGTCCTGGCTGGAATTGGGCTGGCGCTCCTGGTCGTAGCGCGCAGCGTCTACGTGAACTGGGATGAGTTCAGGACGTTCGAGTGGCAAGTGGCTCCTTGGCCACTTGTGGGCGCCGGGATAGCGCTGGCTGCGGCCTTCTGCCTGAACTTGACTACGTGGCATCTGATCAGCGGCACCCTGGGAAGCCGGCTTGGATTTCTGAAGAATGCCGAGATCTACAGTTTCGCCACCGTGATTCGGAGATTGCCCGGGGTGGTCTGGCAGTTGGCCGGGCGGACATATCTTTATCACCTGGCTGAGACCAGTTTGGTTGTCCCAGTGTGGGGCACTCTGTGGGAGGTGTTTGCTCAGTTTGCGTCGGGCATAGCGCTGACTGTGCTAACGTTAGTTCTTTCACCCCGATTGCAGAACCACTTCCCTACCGGTACATGGGCTTTGCTGCTGCTTATTCCTGTTGTCTGGCTTCTCGCTCGTCCACAGGATGCCATCCGCCTGGCAGCGCGGTTGGCGCCCAAGTATGCCTCACACGAACTTCGTGTGAGGCGACGCGATGTGTGGGGTTGGGTGGCAATGTATCTCCTGAGCTGGGCTTTGGGCGGCGTCATACTTCATCTGCTGATCTCCGCGATCCGGCCACAGAGCTGGATGATGCTCGGGGTCTGCGTGGGCTTGGTGTCCGCGACCGGCGTACTGTCGTTGCTTGCTACGCCGATACCGGGCGGCCTCGGTATTCGGGATGTCTCGTTGCTGATTCTCTTGCAGCTATACGTGGAGAGCCCGGTAGCAGTCGGTGCTACAGTCACGCTACGTCTGATGCTGCTGCTGGGCGAGGCGCTGGTGGCTCTGTGTACCTACCTGGTTGTTCGGTGGATAGTGGCAGTGCGGGCTAGATGGGCGAATACCCCATAAGTGGTATTGCGATCAGTGACGAATTTGGTATACTCATTATTGGATGGTCAGGTCCTGACTATGTGTCTCACATTTCGTTGACTAAATTATGGGCGAGGAGGGTGAATAATGAAGAAGATTCTTAGCGCAGCACTGCTCGTATTCGTGTTGGCTGGCCTGGGGGCCACCGTGACGAGCGCACAGTTCACGTCGGTTACCAGCTTTCAGGTACAGAACCTGAGTGACCAGACAGCGACGATCGCGCTGGTGTTCTACGACGCCTCGGGTAACGAGGTTGTTGCGGCCACTGTCACGGACACAATCGGCGGCAACTTGTCGAAGCTGTATACTCAAGCCAACAATACCAATTTGCCGACGGGCTTCAATGGGTCGGTTGTGATTTCATCTGATCGTCCAGTCGCGGCCATTGGTATTCAGGAAGCCAAGAATGCATCGAATAAGGTGTATCAGGGCACCTACAGCGGTTTCGGGTCAGATCAGGCCTCCGACACGTTCTACATTCCGACCGTGATGAAGGCGTTCTACGGGTATACTACACAGATCTCGGTTCAGAATGCCGGTTCCACGAACGTGAATGTGACGATTGCCTACAAGGGCGGTTACACGGACTCGGTGACAGGCCTCAAGCCGGGGCAGGTCCATCGTTTCGACAACGCGTCCACGCCTGGAATGCCCAGTGGGTATATTGGGTCGGCCACCGTGGCAGCGACAGGCGGTCAAGTTGTGGCGATGGTCAATCAGAATAACGTCGCCGCTCTGCAACAGCAGACCTATGAGGGCTTCTCGGCTGCAGGCGCCGGAGGTACATTGTACACACCTGTTCTGATGCGCGGATTCTACGGCTTCAATACGTCGGTTCAGGTGCAGAACATTGGCGCCGGTTCGAGCCTGGTGGAGATTACCTACTCGAATGGCGTGAAGTCATCCAGGACCATAGCAGGTGGGGATGGATTCCTCTTCACACAACAGAACGAGACTCGGCTGCCGGCCTCTTGGATCGGATCCGCGGTGATCACGTCGGCATCTGAAGACATCGTTGCGGTGGTGAATCAGCAGAACGCCTCGACGGGCAAGGCAGCGAGCTATAACGCATTTGCCAACACGGGGACAAGGTTCGTCGGGCCGAACGTTATGAAGGCATTCTATGGGTTCAATACGTCGGTTCAGGTGCAGAATGTCGGTAGTCCCACTACATGCACGGCGACGTTCTCCAATGGCACCACCCAGACCTCGCCCACGTTGAACCAGTATGGTACGTTCTTGTTCACGCAGCAGAACAATGCTGCGCTGGGCTCAAGTTTCATCGGGAGCGTGAGCGTAACCTGTGGTGGCCAGCCTATGGTCGCGATCGTCAATCAGAATGGCCCAGATGGCGCGGGTGATAATGCGATGGCGTATAATGCCATTCAGGCGCAGGCGCCAGTAGACTAGCACGTGCTACGTGACCGAAGAATTCGATAGAATATCGTGAGTTGGGAAGGGACCACATCGTGTGGTCCCTTCCTGCGTATGTGGAGGCTCAT
>JAAZAN010000309.1 GCA_012514315.1 Chloroflexota bacterium | reverse complement strand
GGCACACGAGTTGTAGCTCACGATGACGACAGAGACATCGATGAGAGAGGTCTCATCTCCCGGACCTTCATATGAGTCTGTCGTCGTCACTCAGATACTCCCCCTGACCAAGTTCTACGAGCAGGCGCTCGCGAAGTCGGGCGTGATCATCTTGGGTCCCGATGAATAAGGCGTCTGCCGAATCATGTCATCCATAGCGGGTAGATCGCGCAGAGTGAGCTACGGCGGAGCTGTCTCGGTCGACGGTTCAGGGCTCAACGATACTGAGGCCCGTTCCTCTGCGTTCAAGAATGGGGCCATCATATCGCAGAGCGGACGATTTGCCAAGGTAGGGAGGGCTGGATGCGACCTTCGGTATGCAGTTTGACGAGAGAAGTCTCAAGGAATCGGTTGACTTGCCACGAGATCATACTATACTCGCTTGGCATCCCCAGTTTGTGAAGGATACGCTTGTGGACTTTGATGTGATAATCCATCGTGGCACGGTCGTCGACGGGAGCGGTCAGCGGCGGTCTTTCGTAGCTGACTTGGGATTTCGTGAAGATCGTATTGCGGCCGTTGGTGATCTGAACGGAGCTCGCGCGAAGAGCACAGTTGACGCCCAAGGTCTCGTAGTGAGCCCGGGATTCATCGATGCCCACGTCCACTCCGAGATCGCATTGCTGGGTGGACGCGATCAGATGGCTGGCGCACTACAGGGCATTACGACGCACTTCCTGTCCCCCGATGGGTTCGGATGGGCTCCGTTGAGTCAGGCCCAGGCACGTGAGCTGTGGCGCTACACGCAGTTCGCGTATCAGAAGATGGATCATTTGTCCCTCGACTGGCCCACTGTGGAATCCTATCTCAGTCTGTTCCCCGGCAATTCGCCACTCAACGTAGTTCCACAGGCGCCGCATTGCGCGATCCGGTTAGCCGTGATGGGGTGGGACACTCGTGTTGCGACGGATGAAGAACTGCGTGGTATGGAAAGGATTACTCGAGAGTGGATGGATGCTGGGGCGGTGGGGCTGTGTTTGGGGCTGGATTATTCTCCGAGCATCAATGCGGATATGCGTGAGTTGGTGGCGCTGGCACGAGTTCTGGCGTCCTACCAGGGTGTCTTCGCTGCACATATGCGCTATCAGGTGCTCGGGCGGTATGGCGCGTGGCAGGAGTTGCTGGAAGTCTCGAGGGAGGCGGAAGTGCCCGTCCACGCCTCGCATGAGCGAGTGGACGAGGCCGCACAGGCAGCTCTTGACCGTGTAGAGCAGGAAGATATCGATCTGACATTTGAGTCCTATCTCTACCCCGCTGGTATGACGCATATTGCGATGCTTCTGCCGGTCGACGTTCAGGACGGTGGCATCGACGCGATGTTGCTCAAGATGGCGGATCCGGCTGTGCGTAGGCGCTCGTTGGTTCATCTGAAGGAACAGCTTGGTACAGTGGGAGACCAGATCGTGTGCAGCACAGGATCTGGGCGATTCACCGGCGCGACTCTTGCGGAGGCAGCTGACAAGGCTGGAAGATCCTGGGAAGAGTTCGCCTACGATCTAGTGATCGAGGAAGAGGGTCACGAATTGTGGATCAGTCCATGGTTAGTCTCATCGGAGGAGAAGGAGAGAATCGTCCGCTGTACGGCTGTTCACCCGCGTATGTTCATCGCGAGCGATGGCGGCTACAACATCGCTCATCCGCATCCGCGGTCCCATGGTTGTTTCGCGCGCGTGTTAAGGCGGTTCGTTCGGGAGCTGGGATTGCTCTCGCTGGAGGAAGCGATATATAAGATGAGCGGATTCCCCGCCCATCGTTTTGGGCTGAAGGATCGCGGTTGCATTGCGGAAGGCAAAGCGGCGGATGTGGTAGTCTTCGATCCTGTGCGGATAGCTGATCGTTCGACATGGCAGAATCCCGTGCAGACGGCCGTTGGGGTTGAATGGGTTTTCGTCAACGGTATTCCAGTGGTTGCATCGGGGCAACCGACCGGGCATCTACCCGGCCAGGTGTTGCGCAGATCCGCATGACTTGAGTCCTTTTGCTCTGCATCGATCCGTTTCTCGCGCCGGACCCCGCTGAGTCCCCACGACCAGTGTGGCAATAGACGACAAGGAGTCACGAACGATGGCGGATACACCGCAGGTTGGCACCCCTGTTCACGAGTTAGATACACCGATCCTCTTGTTGGATCTGAATGCCTTTGAACGCAATATCGGGAGAATGGCGGCATTCTTTGCGGGTAAGTCGACGGTGGACCTCCGGCCTCACGCGAAGTCTCACAAGTGTCCGCAGATCGCTCGACGGCAGATCGAGTCAGGTGCAGTCGGCATTACCTGTGCCAAGGTCAGTGAAGCCGAGGTAATGGCAGAAGCGGGGATAGAAGACATTCTGGTCGCCAACGAGGTAGTGGGGCCAACGAAGGTCCAGCGTCTCGCTGAATTGGCCACTCACTGCCACTTGATGGTTGCTGTTGATGATGCAGCAAACATCGACGAACTGTCATCGGCTTGTCAGAAGAGAGGGGCTTCCTTGAGGGTGCTGGTCGAGATCGACATTGGTATGGCGCGCTGCGGTGTGCAGCCGGGCCCCCATGCGTTGGCGCTGGCACAGAGGATTGTAGATGTACCGAACCTCACGTTCATGGGATTGCAGGGATATGAGGGCCACCTCGTGGGTATCGTCGATGCACAGGAGCGTGCCGCCAAGGTGTGCGCCGCGATGGGACTACTCCAGGAGACCAAGACTCTGCTGGAGATGCGCGGGCTGCCTGTGGCCATTGTCAGTGGGGGGGGAACCGGGACCTATGATATGAGCAGCAGCGTGCCGCCTATGAACGAGATCCAGGCGGGGTCGTATGTGTTCATGGACACGAAGTACATCCAGGTCCGCCCCGAGTTCGAGTCCTCGCTAACTGTCCTAACCACAGTGCTGAGCCGGCCGACGCCTGAACGGATCATCGTGGACGCCGGGATGAAGGCTATGACACATGAGTTTGGGTGGCCCCGGCCTATTGATGTACCGGGGACGTCTGTGGTTGGCCTATCCGAGGAACACGGCAAGCTAGAGGCGACTGAACCGGAGGCTGTGTTGTTGAAGCCAGGTGACAAGACGTGCTTCATGCCGAGTCACTGCTGTACGACTGTGAACCTGCACGACGACCTGTATGTCGTTCGAGACGGTGTGCTTGTCGACGTGTGGCCGATCGCGGCGCGCGGCTGTGCTCAGTAACCCAGTGATGCTGGTCCTCCCCTGCCAATCCCCGGGTTGGATCTGGGGGGGCGATGTCCTTGAAACGTTGGAGGTGTGTATGGATCCGGAGTTGATCGCCAATTATGAGTGTGAGGTTGGTGAGGGGCCGATGTGGCACCCGGACGAACGATGTGTCTACTGGTCTGATATTCCTCAGGGCCGCCTGTTTCAATACGATCCCAGCACGGGCTCGCACAAACAGGTCTACGCTGGGGAGCCGGTGGGAGGGTTCACGGTCCAGGCTGATGGCTCGCTATTGCTGTTTATGGCCTGTGGCGCTGTGAAGATCTGGCGGGACGGCCAGTTGACGACTGTCATCGACGAGATTCCACAGGAACGGGAATCTCGATTCAACGACGTCATTGCAGACCCTGCGGGACGCGTATTCTGTGGGACGATGCCCAGCAAGGACCATCTGGGGCGGCTGTACCGGTTGGATGTGGACGGCGAACTGACTGAGGTGCTGGACGAGGTTGGATGCTCGAACGGGATGGGATTCACGCCGGATCGCACGCAAATGTACTACACGGACACCGGTAAGTTGGAGATCTACCTCTTCGACTATGATGTGGCCACAGGGACGCTGACCAACAAGCGGGTCTTCGTTCGGGTACCAGAGGGTGAAGGGTTTCCCGATGGGATGACGGTGGATGCTGAGGGGTGTGTCTGGTCCGCGCGTTGGGATGGGTACTGTCTTGTGCGGTACACTCCAGACGGCGTCGAAGACCGGCGCATTCGGTTCCCGACCAAGAAGGTGTCGAGCGTCATCTTCGGTGGGGCCGAGTACACCGACATATTCGTGACCACTGCGGGAGGAAATGACAAGGCCGAGAACGGGGATCTGGCCGGCGCCCTGTTTCATCTCAACCTGGGTATCCGTGGCTGCCCGGAGTTCTGCTCACGAGTCAAGCTGTAGGGGACGTGCTGGATGCGCATCGTCGTCAAGGTTGGAACTCACAGCCTCACAGTCAGTGGTCAACGGCTCAGTCGGCCCAGCATCGTCAACCTGGTGCGTCAGATCTCACGCCTGCACGCCCAGGGGCATGGGGTGATCCTTGTGTCATCCGGTGCTATCTTCGCCGGGCGTGAGGTGCTGGGCGCACTGCCCCACCGGAAAGACATCCCATTCAAGCAGACGCTGGCCGCGGTGGGCCAGGTTCGGCTGATGGGAGTATACGAGCAGCTCTTTGCGTTGTACGATACCACGATCGCGCAAGCTCTTCTGACCCGCGCTGACTTGGCGGATCGTGAGCGGTATCTTAACGCGCGTAATACGTTGCTCTCCCTGCTCCATCTGAAGATCGTGCCTGTGGTCAATGAGAACGACGTGGTGGGGGTGGAGGAGATTCGTATCGGGGATAACGATAATCTCTCTGCGTTAGTCGCCAACCTGGTTGATGCTGACACACTGATCATACTGACTGATCAGGCTGGCCTCTACACGGCCGATCCACGAGCGGATTCCAGTGCCGAGCTGATTCCGTGTGTCACCACGATCGATGATCGGATCCGGAGCCTAGGAGGAGGCAGTGGCACGACTCTAGGCACTGGGGGCATGGCGACCAAGATCGAAGCGGCCGGGATGGCCACGCGTTCCGGCACTGAAGTGGTCATTGCCTGCGGAGCCGAACCTGATGTCTTGCTCCGCATTGTCGGGGGCGAAGCGCTGGGTACGCGTTTTCTGCCTACCATAAGCCATATTGAGAGCCGGAAGCGGTGGATACTGGCTGAACCTCCGCGCGGAGATATCCTCCTCGATCCAGGAGCGGCCGAGGCGGTGTCTCATCAAGGCAAGAGCCTGTTGGCCGTCGGTGTCGTCGATGTGCGCGGTGATTTTGAGCGCGGCCAGACGGTCCGGCTTCTCTCGCCCGATGGTCGGGAGCTTGCGCGGGGAATCACTGACTATAGCGCTCGGGAAGTCGCTGCGATTCGAGGACGCCATACCGATGAGATACCGGGCATTCTCGGCTATCATTACAGCAATACGGTTGTCCATCGGGATGACCTGGTGTTGGTCTGAGAGGTGGAATCGTTCGGTACAATTCGTTGGACGGGTACACTCCGTCGCGTCGGTCTTTGCGGCTGGGGTTGGGGGCGCCGAGCTGGCTCGACGCCCCCATTTTGTCAATTTGCTAGGCAATTGCGTTGAACACCTTGTTGATGCCGTCGATCGTCTCTTCCACCTCTGAGTTGGTCAGGAGGGGGCTTACATCGAGATGAACAGCTCGTCCCAACAAGTCGAGTGTCCGGGGACACTCATCCTTGCCGTAGTTGACCTCCCGCCGGGCCCATCGCCAGGGACCTCCCTGTGGAGTCCAGGATCGCTGATTCACGATCGGAATCCAGTGACAGTAGACGTGATAGTCAACGCGATCTGGGTGATACAGTGACCCTGCGGCGATGTTTTCCGCGGTGAGAGCTCTGGACACCCTGTCTGCCAGCTCGGAGGTCTCCATGAAGAAGATGAATGCAACGGCAGCATCGCCTTCGAGGTCTGGAGTATCCTGAAGCTGGACACCCTTGCGACGCGCGATGTCTTCGATCCCATTCCGGAGCATACGCTTGCGCTGCCGCATGGCGTCGAGGAGGCCGTCCAGCCGGTTCAACTGAACCAGCATAACGGCAGCCAACAGTTCGGGCATCCGGAAGTTGATGCCCCAGAGAATCTTCTCCTCAGGCAACTGATTTCGGATCCCACCGGCGACGTCGTGGAACATGACTGCTCGCTGCCAGGTCCACTCGTCGTTGGTGATTACCATGCCTCCCTCACCGGCGGTGAGGATCTTGTTGAACTGCAGGCTGAAGCATCCTACATCACCGATCGAGCCGAGTCGGTGGCCCTGGTAGCTGCCACCGTCGGCCTGAGCTGTGTCCTCAATCACTTTCAGATTGTGGCGTCGGGCGACGTCCACCAAAGCATCCATGCGGGCAGGAGTGCCCCGCATATGGACTGGCATGATGGCTTTGGTATAGGGCGTGATCCTTCTCTCTACGTCGGTTGCGTCCAGAGTGAGCGACTCGTCAACCTCGGCCACCACTGGAATCCCACCGACTGCCATCACGGAGGCCGGTGACGCGATCCACGTGTAGGCGGGTACGATCACCTCATCGCCTGGGCCAATCCCAAGGCCCTGGAGGCCGCAGACCAGTGCAGCGGTGCCAGAGGTGACGGCCAGCGCGTAGCGTGTGCCCATATGTTCAGCGAATCGTCTTTCCAGCTCGGCAGCTTTCGACGAACCGTCCTGAGGGCCGTAGTAGCGAAAGAGGCGCTTGGAACGCAGTACATCCAGTACGGCTTTCTCCTCTTCCTCATCGATCATCATACCACCTGGGAACATCGGAGGACTTGGCAGGCTCTTGGCTGGCTGTCCCCCCTCGAGTGCCAGACGTTCTGCATCGTGAGCCTGATGTGACATGAATGGGTTCCTCCTTTCTCCGATCATCATATGGGCCTGTGGTCTCGAGTTGCCTACTGCACGGGATGATGCCGTTTCGAAGTTGCCTGATCGACTTCGGTGCTGCTCTTGAGTATCCTACTCTGGCGGATTGTGCACCAACCCATATCATTATACTCCAACTTAGCGACAAGCAGGCATACCGTTCTGGGCCCACGTTGGCGGTGACGGGTAGCCGCAACTTGCGGAAAACTGGCAGATGCGTCAAACTCTGGGCGCCGGAGGCTCTAGCAGCCACACGGCCACCGAAGTTAACGAGGCAACAAGACCATCGATGATTGGAGGCGCAGGAATGGACACGACGCAGTTCCCTGAACTGGACTTGGTGGGCAGGCAAGCACGTCAGGCTGCCCGTACGTTGAGAACGTCAGATACGCCGACCAAGAACACGGCTCTGGAGGCGATCGCGGAGACCGTACTTGATCAGCAGAACGACATTCTTGAGGCCAATGCGCGCGACCTGGATGAGGGACAAGCGGCCGGACTGAGCGCTGCTTTGCTTGAGCGATTGATGCTGAATGAAGGGCGATTGGCCGATATCGCCGACGGCGTGCGATCCGTGGTCGCTCTCCGTGATCCGGTTGGGGAGTCATTCGATGGTCAGACGTTGCCGAACGGTCTGCGGGTGGTCAAGCGACGCGTTCCGATCGGAGTTATCGGGGCGATCTATGAATCGCGCCCGAATGTCACGGTGGATATCGCTGCCTTGTGCCTCAAATCGGGCAATGCAGCTATCCTGCGGGGCGGCAAGGAGGCGGCGCATTCCAACCGCGCATTGGCGAATGCCGTGTGCTTGGGATGTGAAGAAGCTGGACTGCCTGCCACGGCGGTGCAGCTCATCCAGACTCAGGATCGAGAGCTCGTCCGCGGTATGTTGCGAGCCAATCAGTACATTGATATGATCATCCCCCGGGGCGGCGCTGGACTGCACCGCTTCGCGCTCGAGAATGCGACGATCCCGGTGATCACCGGTGGAATAGGGATCTGCCACGTCTATGTGGATCAGAGCGCAGATGCAGACAAGGTTCTACCCATTGTCTACAATGCCAAAGTACAGCGTCCGACGGTATGTAACGCGCTCGATGTGCTTCTCGTGCACAGCTCGCGGGCCGAGGAATTGCTGCCTGGAGTTGCAGCGGGTCTGGCGCGAGCCTCGGTGGAGCTGCGTTGTGATCCGCGTTCGTACGAGATCCTCAAGGATCACGCGCTGGCGAAGGAAGCGGGACCTGACGACTTCGACACGGAGTTTCTGTCGCTGGTTCTCGCCATCAAAGTGGTGGACAGCCTGGACGATGCACTTGAACACGTTCACCAGCACAGCACCCAGCACTCTGACGCGATCATCACCGAGAACTACAGTCACGCGATGCGGTTCGTGGATGAGGTGGACTCGGCTGCTGTGTACGTGAATGCGAGCACGCGCTTCACCGATGGGGGGCAGTTCGGGCTCGGTGCGGAGGTTGCCATCAGCACACAACGACTGCATGCGCGGGGACCGATGGCGCTTCAGGAGCTGACCACGTACAAGTGGGTCATCCTGGGGAATGGACAGGTACGACCCTAGCTGATTGGGCCGTCGATGTCCCTCTTTCCCCATAGTGTCTACCGCTGCACAATGTCGCGGTCACGGGTCTGATCGTACCCGACACAAGCCGATGCCGGTCGCCCATGCGAACCCAGGGGAGAGACCCAAACCGATCGCTTCCAGTGGCTGAACCACGCACCGTCCGAAGGGCGTCTCTGTTCGTTCTCACGCTTCTCGCGATCGAGTTCCTCGACGAGTTTGTGTTTGGTGTGGGCGAAGCCGCGTGGCCTCTCATACGTGATGATCTGGGCATTAACTATGCTCAGATTGGTCTGTTGTTGGCGCTGCCTGGAGTAGTCAGTCACCTCGTCGAGCCGGCAATCGGAGTTCTCGGTGATGTCTGGCGCCGGCACGCGCTGGTTTTGGCCGGCGGCGCTGTGTTTGCCCTGACTTTGTTCCTCACCGGACTTAGTCAGACGTTCGGTATGTTGCTGCTCGCGTTCACCCTGATGGGGCCGGCGTCCGGCATGTTCGTAACCCTGTCGCAGGCCACGCTGATGGACATCGGGCCCGATCGCCGGGAAGGCAACATGGCGCGCTGGACGTTGGCAGGTTCACTGGGCGTCATGACAGGTTCCTTCGTGCTTGGTGGAATCGCTGCTGGGGATGTGGGGTGGCGTGTACTATATCTTGCTCTTGCTGGGTTGGCCTTGATTCCGCTCTTCGCCATGAGTCGCTTTCATCCCACACCGGTGCAGCACGGCCACGCCGTTGGATTCCGAGAGTGCATTGTCGGCGCGTTGCGCGCATTGGCACACAGAGACGTTCTGCGCTGGCTCACGCTGTTGGAGTTCTCTGATCTGATGTTGGATGTGCTCCTGGGTTACCTGGCGCTGTACTTCGTGGATGTTGTCGAAGTGACCGCAGGTTGGGCCAGCCTCGCGGTGGTGGTGTGGACCGTTGCAGGTTTGTTGGGAAACCTCCTGTTGATCCCACTGCTAGAGCGGATACAGGGTCTGGACTATCTGCGCGCAAGTTCGGCGATCGATCTGGTTCTATTTGCCGGTTTCCTGCTTGTTCCTGGGCTTTGGCTCAAACTGTTGTTGCTCGCGCTCGTGGGGTCGCTGAATGCTGGTTGGTATGCGGTTCTGCAGGCTCAGGTGTATGACGTGATGCCAGGCATGAGCGGCCGTGTAATGACGGTCAGCAGTGTCTTCGGCCTGTTGGGTAGCCTGCTACCCTGGGGATTGGGAATGGTAGCGAACTGTCTGGGCTTGCAGGTGATGATGTGGTTGTTGCTGTTGGGGCCGGCAGCACTCCTCGTGGGACTACCCAGGGCAAGCGGATCATCTCAGAATGCAGTCTAGTTGTCCTGTGCTGCAGCTGAACCGATGCTTCTGAGAAGCTTGATTAAGACACTCTGGTCTGGCGTGGCTTGTTGAGGCTCTGCTATTAGACCTAAGGGCGCTGAATAGTCTCCATCGCGGCGCGCATCCGTCGGAGAGCCTCGATCAACGTGGCGCGTGGGCAGCCAAAGTTCAACCGGACGAATCCCTCACCGCCCTCTCCGAAGCCTGCCCCATCGTTCAAGGCCACCCGAGCCCGTTCCAGGAAGAACGTGTGGGGATTGATCTGAATGCCGCTGTCTCTACAGTCCAGCCAGGCCAGGAATGTACCCTCGACCGGGGAGCAACCGATCGTTGGCATGTGTTCCGATATCTCCTGATGCAGATAGTCTCGATTCCCCTGCAGGTAGTGCAACAATGAGTCCAGCCAATCTGGGCCATCGGTGTACGCAGCGAGCATCGCGGTCAATCCCAGCACATTGACGTTTGATACAAGCCCTCCTCTGGCCGCCTCCAGTTGTGCTCGCAGATCAGGATTCTGGACGACTCCGACCGAACAAGATAGCCCAGCGATGTTGTACGTCTTGCTCGGGGCGAAGAACGTGATGGTACGTTGTGCGATCTCCGGATCCAGTGAAGCGATCGGTATATGTCTGTGACCTTCGTAGATTATGTCCCCATGAATCTCATCGGTGCAGATGATCAAGTTATGCCGCAGACAGATCTCTGCCAGTTGTGTGAGTTCGGCCTGGTCGAATACCCGGCCCACAGGGTTGTGTGGATTGCACAACAGGACCATCGAGGTGTGCTGAGTGACCGCTTGCTCGAGCGCGTCGAAGTCGTGGGTGTATCGCCGCGATTCCTCGATCAGCGGAACAGTGACACACTGGCGCTGCGCATTCGCTGGCGCCAGCAGTAGCGGTGTGTAAACAGGAGGTTCGACCATGATATCGTCGCCTGGTTGCCCGACTGCGTGACAGGCCAGGTTCACTCCGCGCATAACGCCTGGGATGAGGAAGATGTCCTCAGCCCTCACACGCCAGTCATAGAGTTGTGCAAGTCGTGCCTGGATTACTTCGTTGAGTTCGCTGGGTTGGCGACAGTAGCCGAATACGCCATGGTGGACACGTTCCCGCAGTGCATCGATCACGGCCGGTGGCGCGGCAAAGTCCATATCGGCCACCCATAGCGGTAACACGTCCTCTTCGTAGCGACACCACTTTGCGCTGTCACTGTGCCGCCGATCAATAGTCCTATCGAAGTCGCAATGCATGATGGTTTCCTCGTCGAAGGGTGTGCGCGGGCAATGATAACACGCCCTCGGGTCTTGTCAACGAACCTGATGGCGATTGACAGAATGCCCTTTGATGACTATATTCAGGCGGTAGTGGTTGTGCAATCCAGGTCAGTGTCCTGCCACGGAATTGAGGGGGTAACGCTGTGAGAATCCGTGACATACGAGCGATTGGGTTGGTTGGCGGAACACCTGAGGGGGGGTGGAGTGAAGAGCTCCGTCCAGACGACTGCGTGCACACGTTAGTTGCTGTGATCACCGACATAGGCCAGATCGGTTGGGGCAGCGTCTTTACCAATGATGAGCTCGTGCGGCAGGCGCTGGCCGTGCTGGAACCCCTGTGGCGGGACGAGAATGCATTGGAGCCGGAACGAGTGAGTGAGAAGCTTCACCAGCACACGTTCTGGCTGGGCCGTGGCGGCTCCATCACCCACACAATCAGCGGCATCGACATCGCTCTGTGGGATCTCCTGGGCCAGGCAACCGGCCAACCGGTGGGGCGATTGCTTGGAGGCTGCTACCGTCATCGCGTCAAGCCCTATGCCTCTCTATTGATGGAGAGGGAACCCCAGATCCTGACCGACAGACTCCAGTACTTGAAGGCGCAGCGATTCCGCGCCTTCAAGATTGGCTGGGGCCCCTTTGGACGGATCAGCAATGCGATGGACGAGGCGATCGTCGCAGCAGCGCGGGATGCTGTGGGGGGCGATGTGCAGTTGATGGTCGATGCTGGCGGAAGCGATGCCTTCTGGCGGCAGGGGTACAAGTGGGCGCTGCGGACAGCGGACATGCTGGCCGAGTATGAAGTGGCATGGTTCGAGGAACCGCTCAGACCGGACGCGCTGGAGGAGTTCGTTCTGCTCAGACAGATGGCGTCGGTTCCCATTTCGGGTGGTGAGGTGCTCACGCGACGCCAGTCATTTCAGCCTTGGCTACAGGCGCGGGCCTTCGACATCGTTCAGCCTGATGTGACGAAGGTGGGAGGGCTGAGCGAATCCCGACGTATCGCGTGGATGGCGCAGGAGAACGGCGTGCGCTTCATTCCGCACGGCTGGAACACAGCGGTGGGCTTGGCGGCCGATCTGCATCTAGCGGCTGCTTTGACGGATACCGACCTGGTCGAGTACCTGATTGGATCGCCCTACGTGGATGAGATTGCGGCTGATGGTTGGAGGTTGGATGCTGATGGCATGCTGGCTATCCCCGACGGGCCAGGTCTGGGGCTGACCATTAGCCACGATGCGCTGAGGAAGTATGGCCGGGAACCGGGCGGCCTCACGTGGCTGGTCTGAGGCGCCGTGCTGTAGAGCCAGGTGACAAGGAGTCAGGCGATGCAATTCTTTGACTGCAACGTGTTCTTTGGTCTGCCGATGCACCGGCCGCTCATGCCCGTGCCCACAGTCGATGATCTCGTTGAGGAGATGGATCGTGCCGGGGTGGAGAGGGCCCTGGTATGGCATATCATCCAGCACGATGCATCACCACAGGTCGGCAACGCGCTTCTGGCCGAAGCCATTGGGTCCTGCGAGCGACTGGTAGGATGCTGGACGGTATTGCCCAATCAGACGGGCGAGCTACCCCCGCCACAGGCGCTCTTCGAACAGATGCAGGAGAGTCGCGTCGCCGCGCTGCGGGTGTTTCCTAACTCCCATCGGTTTCTAATCAACTCGGTCTCGATGGGAGGCCTTCTGGAACGGATGGTGGCGCGACGTATTCCCCTCCTTCTTTCGGTGAAGCGCGGCATAGAGTGGCGGGATATCTACGCGCTGCTCGCTGAGTTCCCCGGTCTGGTCTGCGTGATCTGCGATCATGGCTGCTGGGGGGAGGATCGGATGTTCCGACCGTTGCTGGAGCGCTACCCCAACGTCTACATCGATACGTCGCAGTATCTGCTGGACGGGGGTATCGAGGCGCTGGTGGCTGACTATGGGGCGAAGCGCATCCTGTTCGGCAGTGGGTTTCCTGAGCTATATTTCGGCGGGATGATGATGGCATTACGTCATGCGCGGATTCCCGACGAGGCGAAGGTTTCCATTGCCGCCGGCAATCTGGAGCGTGTCCTTGCGGAGGTGGAGCTATGATCGGAGACTCGCCGTTGGCACATGAGTTCTGGGAGAACGGGCGATCGGAGGTGTGCCCCATCTACGATATGCATGGGCACATGGGGATATGGCACTCGATCTACTTTCCGCGCGCGGATGATGACGCGATGATTCGGACCATGGATGAGTGTGGAGTGAAGATGCTCGTGTTTTCCCATCATCATTCGCTCTTCGCGCCCGATCTGGGGAATGCACCAGCCGTTGCAGCCGTCCACCGGCACCCTGATCGCCTGCGAGCTTACTGCTCGGTCAACCCTCACTATCCAGAGCAGGCCGAGCTGGACATCGCCACATTCGAGGCCCATCGCGACGTCTATGTGGGGTTCAAGTTCCTGCCCGATTATCACTGCATTCCGCTCTCGGACGCTCGATACCGTCCGGCCTGGCAGTACGCCGATGAACAGGAACTGTTGGTGCTGACGCATACGTGGTCTGGTAGTGAATTCGATGGACCTGGCGTTGTGCGGGAGATGGTCGAGCGATACCCTCGGATCAAGCTGCTGCTGGGACACTCGTTCCACGATGATTGGGATGCCGCTGTCGAGATGGCGCTCGATTTTCCCAACGTCTACCTCGAACTGACCGCCCTATTCGACGACCGTGGAGCTATCGAGAAGTTCGTGGAGGAGGTCGGTTCCGATCGAATGCTGTTCGGGACTGATCTGCCGTGGTTTGACCCGCATCAAGCGATAGGTGTGCTCCTCTCCGCACGGATCACCGATGCCGATCGTCACAACATCTGTCACAGGAATGCGGAGAAGTTGCTCGCGCCCTTTCTTAGGTAGGGCCAATCTATTCGG
This sequence comes from Chloroflexota bacterium, assembly GCA_012514315.1. GTDB lineage: Bacteria > Chloroflexota > Anaerolineae > B4-G1 > B4-G1 > JAAZAN01. The sequence continues at coordinate 13,649 of JAAZAN010000309.1, read as the reverse complement.
TTTCGACTGAAGTCTGGCTGTTGAGCGTGATGGATGGTGACAGAAGCAAGGGAGGCCAGAGCATGCCCGGGATGATTGTTGCACCGCAACCCGTTGCCGTGGAAGAAGGCGCGAAGGTCTTGATGCGAGGCGGCAATGCCATCGACGCAGCGGTCACATGTGCCTTTGTGCAATCGTTGGTCAACCCGCAGATGTGCGGAATTGGCGGATACCTGATTCTAACAGCACGGATGGCGGCACAACCAGTCGATGGCCGCTCAGACAACGTGGTAGCGATCGACGCACCCGCGCTGGCGGGTTCGCGGGCGACCCCCGACATGTGGCAGGATATTGCCCTGAGACCAAATCCTGGTGGCTGGGGCTACTTCGTCAAGGGCAAGGTGAATGACGCGGGTTACCAGTCGATCTGTACACCGGGTACGGTCAAAGGTCTGTCCACCATGCTCGAACACTGGGGTACGATATCTTGGGCTGAAGCGATCACTCCGGCCGAACGTATTGCGCGCGAGGGCTTCGTAGTAGATGCCGATCTTGCGGCGGGTTGGCGACACAAGGCAGCGTATCCGGAGGCTTCTTCGCTCCTGGACTACGTGATGGCGAATAAGGAAGCCCGTCGTGTCTATCTGCACGCTGATGGGACACCGTACGAACCCGGAGAGACCCTACGGAATCCGGACTACGCGAATACCCTGGCTCACCTTGCCTCCTGCGGTCCAGAAGACTTCTACGTGGGCGAACTCGCTGCGCGTATGGGCGCTGACCTTCAGGCCAACAACAGCTTTGTGACCGAGAGTGACCTGGCAGGTTACGAGATCAGATGGCCGGATCCGGTCATCGGGACCTATCGTGGCCTCACTATCGCGACGGCGCCTCCTCCTCACGGAGGTCCCACGCTATTGGCTCTGCTCAATATCCTCGAAGGTTACGATCTCAAGGATCTGGGGCATAACACGCCGGAGTACATTCTGCTGGTCGCTATGGCGATGAAGGCGGCTTTCGCTGACCGCAACCCGTTGTTAGGCGATCCGGAGTATGTTGATGTCCCCCTGGATTGGATGATCTCTAAGGAGCGTGCCGTCGAGTGGCGGGCGGTGATCGATCGGGGGGATCCAATCTCGGTCTCGTTTGTGCCGCCCGAGTCACCGGATACGACACACGTCAGCGTTGTCGATCAATGGGGCAATTGTGTGGCGCTGACCCATTCATTGGGTTCTTCGTCAGGCGTCATCACTCCAGGTCTGGGTTTCATGTACAATAACTCGATGGTCAACTTCCGACCGTGGCCGGGACATCCGAACTCCATTGCTCCAGGTAAGTCGCGCACAACCGGAATGGCGCCGACGGTCGTGTTCAGGTCGGGGCAGCCGATTTTGGTCATCGGCGCACCGGGCGCAACGCGCATTATCACGTCAGTAGCACAGGTGATCCTGAACGTGGTGGATTTTGGTATGAGTGTCAGCGATGCGGTGCTCGCGCCTCGCTTCGATTGTCAGGCTGATATGATCGAGTGCCAGGCGCGCGTTCCCGAATTCGTCTGCACTCAAGTGCGTGAGAGACACCCGATCCATCGTATGCCGTATAGTCACGGGGGCCTGGCGCTGGTTCACGCGATCGGTCTGAGTCCAGAGACGGGCGCACTGGCAGGCGGCGCCGATACCGGTAGCGGTGGTATGGCGCTGCTGGCTGAGTAGGCACATCGATCTCGGGGGTGGACAGATATTGGTTTCAGAAGGAAGGAGGCGCGATAGAATGAACTCGAGAGAGCGTGTCGACTGTGCGCTGAACCATCAGGCGCCTGATCGTGTGCCGATCGATCTGGGATCGAGCTCGGTCACGGGAATGCACGTGAGTGTAGTCTACCGGCTACGTCAGGCACTGGGCCTCGATGAACCCGGCACTCCAGTGAAGGTGATCGAGCCCTATCAGATGCTGGGTGAGATCAAGCCCGACCTGTGGGAAGAGGTTGGGGTCGATGTGGTGGGGCTCATGGCTCAAGCGACGCTGTTTGGGTTCAGGAACGAGGAATGGAAGCCTTGGACTACGTTCGATGGTACACCCGTGCTTGTGCCGGGTGGGTTCAATACGGAACCTGAGCCCAGTGGGGACATCCTGATGTACCCGCAAGGGGACAGATCGGCGCCCCCCAGCGGACGGATGCCCTATGGCGGATGGTACTTCGACTCCATTCCGCGTCAAGAACCACTCGACGACCAGCACTTGAATGTGGAGGACAATCTGGAGGAGTTCGCGCCTATCACGCATGAGGAGTTAGCTTACTTCGGGAACGAGGCCGAACGTCTGTACAACGGAACGGACAAGGCGATTCTGGCGAATTTCGGTGGAACAGCGTTCGGGGATATCGCCCTGGTCCCTGCACCGTGGTTGAAGCATCCCAAGGGTATCCGTGATGTGGCGGAGTGGTACATGAGCTTGGTCACTCGTCGTGACTACATCGCCGAGGTATTCGAGCGTCAGTGCGATATCGCACTCAGTAACCTGCAGAAGATCTACGGTGTGGTTGGCGACCGTGTATCGGCCGTGTTCGTGTCTGGGACAGACCTGGGTACCCAGAATGGTCCGTTTATCTCCAACAAGATGTATCGGGATCTATTCATGCGCGTGCATCGACGAGTAAACGACTGGATCCACGAACACACGTCCTGGAAGACCTTTATACACACGTGTGGGTCGGTGACGGCGCTCATTCCCGATTTCATTGACGCGGGATTTGATATACTCAATCCGGTGCAGTGTTCGGCTGCTGACATGGACCCTGTGGTGCTGAAGGAACGCTTCGGCGATCACGTTGTCTTCTGGGGAGGCGGTGCGGACACACAAAAGACACTGCCATTTGGGACACCGGATCAGGTCAGGCAGGAGACTGAGGAGCGCATCCGGGCTCTGGGACCTGGTGGAGGGTTCGTCTTCAACACGATACATAACGTGCAGCCTCAGGTGCCTGTTGAGAATCTGCTGGTGATGTACGAGGCCGCGAGAGAAGTAGGTACGTATCCCATTCAGTGATGTAGACAAGAGGAGAGGTTCGCAAGCCCTCTCCCCTTGTCTACCGATAAGGTACAGTGTCGTGCTCATGCACGAAACTTTGAAGCCGTTTCATCGCTTCCTGGAGTTGTCGGGTCGGAGCCGTGACCGATAGCCGTACATATCCCTCTCCGGCTGGACCGAAGAACGAACCGGGGGCTACGACGACACCCGTATGGTCCAGCAGGTCTCGCGCGAAGGATTCTGCCGTCTCCCAACCGGCAGGCACGCGCGCCCATGCATAGAGCGTGGCCTGTGGTGGCGTTGTCGCCATGCCCAGCGACTGAAGGGTGGCGAAGACGCACCTCAGCCGTTCCTCGTAGACCTGATTGCGCGCTACTATCCAGTTGAAGTTGGTGGATAGCGCTGTAATAGCCGCGTCCTGGACGGGGCGAAAGATGCCCGAGTCGACGTTGGATTTGACCTGGCCCAATGCGCTCACCGCCTCGGTGTTTCCGACAGCCATACCCACGCGCCATCCGGCCATGTTGTAGGTCTTCGAGAGTGAGTTAAACTCGATCGCGGTATCGATAGCACCCGGTATCTGAAGGATACTGGGTGCTATGTATCCATTGTAGGTTACGTCGCAGTACGGCGCATCGTGACATAGCAAGATGTCGTGGCGTCGGGCGAAATCCAGTGCATCCGCAAAGAAATCCAGATCTGCTGTGGCGCCGGTCGGGTTGTTCGGATAGTTCAGCCATAGCAGTCTAGCGCCACTGGCAATATCTTCAGGAACAGCGTTGAGATCTGGTAGAAAACCTCGCTCAGGCAGAAGTGGTAGAGGGTAACTCTCTGCTCCAGCCAGCGCAGCCCCCATAGCATAGGGTGCATACCCGGGATCTGGCACGAGGGCCACGTCACCGGGATCGAGAACCGCCTGCGCCATGTGTACGATACCTTCCTTCGAACCCAGCAATGGGATCACTTGAGTCTCGGGGTCGAGGGTCACGCCAAAACGTCGTTGGTAGTAGTCAGCAATCGCCTGGCGCAATTCGCGTAGCCCTCGATGATGCGAGTATCCATGATGGCTCGCGTTCCCAACGGAACGACAGAGGGTATCCAGTACTGCTGGCGCCGGGGGCAGGTCCGGATTGCCGATGTCCAGTCGAATCACATCGATTCCTCGGCCCTGTGCCTGTGCTACGAGGGCGGATAGGCGCGCAAAGGGGTAGGATGGTATGTCCAATAGTCGTCTGGCAGGTTTCATGGTGGTTGGTTCCTCTCGCTCACATGTCATCAACGATCTGCCCGGTCATCCAGGTAGTCGAGGATGGCTGCCAACGCGGTCGTATAGCTGCGCCAGCCCAGGCCACAGATCTGCCCCACGCACACTGGGGCGATGAGAGATGCGTGGCGGAACGCCTCACGCGCGTGAATGTTGGACAGATGCAGCTCGATCACTGGAAAGTCGACCGCTGCCACAGCGTCGCGCAAGGCTACACTGGTGTGCGTATAAGCGCCGGGGTTCACTATGGCGCCGTCGGCCCAACCCATGGCCTCGTGAAGCGCGTCGATGAGGATGCCTTCGTGATTCGACTGAATCACGCGCAGTTCTGCATCACGCTCCGTGGCGAGCGTCTCAAGGGCGGCGTTGATTTCGGCCAGTGTCATTGAGCCGTACTTATCGGGCTCCCGATGTCCCAGCAGGTTGAGGTTGGGACCGTGCAGGACCAATAGTTTGCGTTTGGTTACAGGTTGGGTCACTGGTGTGCGGTGTGTCATATCTGCTTTGCTCCAATCTGGATCAGTACCTGCCTGACGACTTCCGAGGGCACATCGTCGTGGACGCTCACCTCGCCAATGGCCCGGGGAAGAATCCAGCGCAAGCTGCGTCCGCGGCGCTTCTTGTCGTGACTCATTGCTTCCCAGATCGCGTCGACAGCGTAGGGAGGGCAGCGTATGGGCAGATGCCACTGCTCCAAGATGGCCGTGATTCGATTTGTCAGTTCAGGATCGGCCATGCCCAGCGCTACCGCGATGCGGGCCGCTACTACCATCCCGATGCCTACCGCTTCACCGTGGCGCATAGAGAACCCGCTGAGCTGCTCCAACGCATGTCCGGCTGTATGACCCAGGTTCAGTACGGCACGTCGTCCGTGTTCGAACGGGTCCTCCTGAACGATCGCGATCTTGACGGCCAGAGCACGCGCGATCCATTCAGCGGCGCGGGCGCCCCACCATACGGCAATCTGTCCTCCTGACCGGTGGAGTGCGTCGAATAACCCGGCGTCGCCGATGACGCCATGTTTGATGACTTCTGCCAGGCCAGACCGGATCTCCACAGGGGGCAGTGTGGACAGTGTAGTCGGATCGATTATGACCAGCGCGGGCTGTTTGAAGGCGCCCACGAGGTTCTTGCCCTGCGGCAAATCAACGCCTGTCTTGCCTCCAACGCTGGAGTCGACCATGGCCAGAAGTGTGGTGGGCGTTTGCGTGAACCTGATGCCCCGCATGAACGTAGCCGCTGCAAATCCAGCGATATCGCCAGTGACACCGCCGCCCAGTGCAACGACTGTGCAGGACCTATCCAATCCACCTACAAGGAATTGACCGTAGAGGTGGGAGACTGTCGCTAGTGTCTTGTGTTGCTCTCCGTCGGGTACAGAGCACACGATGGGCGTGAATCCACTCGAACACAGCGCGTCGCTTACCCGCGTCGCGTAGAGTGGTGTGACGATGGGATTGGAGACGACTGCTACTCGACTGTCGGCTGGTATTCCTGCTAATCGCATGGCTTCGCCAACTCGATCGAGGAGGCCATCCCCGATGTGGATATTGTAGCTGCCACCTGGATAGTCAACGGGCAGTGTGATTACGTCGGCGAGCGCAATTACACGTTCCGCAATGTCACTGACGGAGAGTGATGTCGTATCGATCTGCCAGGGGATCGCCGCATAGGCATCCACACGGGCTGCTAACAGACGCTCGATCTCAGCGCGCATATCGCGTACATTGAGCAAAGGTCGATCGGGAGCTGCTGCAGGCGTAACGCGCTGCAGAATCTCGTCAGGCGCGCAGGTCAGGCATACCACTGTGCCCGATCTCGTCATCACCGCCCGGTTGGATGGATCGATGAGCGCACCGCCACCCGTCGCGATTACCAGACCCTGCTGCTGGCTCAGCTCCTCGCACAGGGCGCTCTCCATGTCGCGAAACGTAGCTTCACCGTCCTCAGCGAAGATAGCCGGAATGGATTTCCCGGCACGCTGTTCGATCTCATCGTCCATGTCGATGAAATGGGCGTTCAGCCGCCGGGCAACTTCTCGGCCGATCGTCGTCTTGCCGGCGCCCATAAATCCAGTCAGCACGATGTTCCTCATCGCGACATCTCCGCCAGACTGTCTCCACCGAGTTTTTCGATCAGGGCTTCTGCCAGGACCCAAGCGACCATCGCCTCGCCCACCACCGCTGCAGCCGGCACGGCGCAGACATCGGACCGTTGGTACTGGGTGGTAGCGGGCCGGCGCTGCGCCAGATCAACGGAGTGTTGGGGCGTGACAGTGGTCGGAATCGGCTTCATCGCTGCCCTGATGAGGATGGGCTCGCCATTTGTCATGCCGCCCTCGACACCTCCGGCTCGATTTGTGGGGCGGACGATACGTCCTTCGCCGTCAAAGCGGAACGCATCGTGTACTTGCGTGCCGGGAAGACGTGCGTTCTCGAATGCCGGGCCGATCTCCATACCTTTGATGGCTTGAATGGACATAACCGCTCCAGCAAGACGGGCGTCGATCCGTCGATCCCATTGCACGTGGCTTCCGAGGCCGACGGGTAGCCCAGTCGCGCCGATGACGAAGACACCTCCCAGCGAGTCCCCGGCTTGCCTGGCGCTATCGATCGTAGATCGCATGCGGTCCGCTGCGGACATGTCTGGACAGCGCACATCGCTTGATTCGGCCCGGCGCCAAAGCTCGTGGAGCGGGAGTTCGGGAACTTCCGCGATTGCGCTGCCGATCTCGACTACATAGCTACCCACGGCTATGGCGTGCTCTGCCAGGAGCCGTCGGGCCAATGCCCCGACGGCGACACGGGCTGCGGTCTCTCTCGCACTTGCTCGCTCCAGCACAGGACGTGCATCGTCCAGGCCATACTTGACCATCCCGGCATAGTCTGCGTGTCCAGGTCGAGGAACAGTGAGTGAGGGGAGGTCATCGTTCAGCCAGTGCTCACGCCAGTTAGTCCAGTCTCGATTTTCGATGCGCAGGGTGACCGGAGCGCCTGTCGTGCGATGGCCGATTACCCCGCTGAGTATCTCGGCGTGGTCTCGCTCGATCGCCATGCGACCCCCGCGGCCATACCCAACCTGGCGCCGGGCCAGATCGTGATCGATGGCGTCGGGTTCAACCGTCAACCCGGCTGGGAGCCCTTCGACGATGGCAATCAGACCTGGACCATGGGACTCCCCGGCAGTCAGGAATCTCAACACCTTATTCTCACCTCCCGGTAGGTTGTTCTGTGGATGATGTCCAACTAGGCCGTGTACCGGTATGCCCCCAAGACCTCGGCGAAGTAGATGGTATGCTGTTCCTCTAGAGGGCGCTGCCGATGCTCAGGGGTCAAGAGCATATGGGGCGGTGCAACCTGTGCGTAGACCCGGCACTCTACGTTGATGGGGCATTCGAGTATGGATGGCGGCGTGACGTGTGCGCTGGGCACACGTGTCAGTCCGGCCGCCGCGAACTTATCCATGTCCCGTCCTGACTTCGTTCCGCACAGGAGCGCGGCATCCTGGAGGGAGTCATCTGGTACTGCAATGACGAATTCTGCGAGAGCCTCAAGGAATTGCCAGGAGTATCGCAATGGCGTCACGGCAATCGAGAACACAGGATGGCCGTGATAGAAGGGGCCGATCTGCCCCCATCCAAGCGTCAATACGTTGTTCCGGCCAGCCGGGTCGGCTACCGTGCACAGGACACCGCCGTTCTGTGACTGCAGACGGTGGAGTACCTCGGGAGCGCTCTCCCAGAAGTCGAGTGTGTGTCGTTCGGTCATCTTTCTTCTCCTTTCATTCGTTCCAGCGCGCCGGCACACGCCGAGCGCATCGCATCCACCGGCGCAGGTTCGCCGGTCCACAGTTCAAACGAGCGGGCGCCCTGCATGATGAGCATGTTGAGTCCGTCGATTGCGCGTGCGCCGGATTGACGCGCTTGTTGGAGCAAGCGTGTTTCCAGTGGATTGTACACGAGATCGAATATGGTGAGATGGGTTGGCATTGCCGCCGCCTCGGGCCAGATTGATCCATCGGCGTGTGGCCACATTCCAACTGCGGTGGCATTGATCAGCAGCTCGGCGTCCTGGGTGGCCGAGATAAGGGACTCGGGTGTTAAGGGAGCCGCGCTGAGTCGCGCAGCGCCAGTGCAGATATCCGATAGATCGGTCACAAGCCCCACTGCCCGATCCAGGGTTCGGTTGAGCAAAGTGATCTCGAACTCGCTTTCCGTGAGGAGTGCGTATACGATCGCCCTGGCTGCACCTCCTGCACCGACTACGATGGCTCGCTGGCGTCGACTGAGCTCGATGTTCTCACGGCGTAACGTTGCGAGAACCCCGTCTATATCCGTGTTGTGTCCATGGACCCGGATTCCATGCGGACTGTACTCGATGACCAATGTGTTGACTGCACCGAGCGCCTGTGCAGCCGAACTCAAGGTGTCCGCGGATCTCATCGCAGTCTGCTTGTGGGGAACGGTTACGTTGGCGCCCCGCAGGCCCAGGGCGCCCAGGCCACGGACAGCGTCCTGGACACTACCGGGCCGCACGGGCAGCGGCACGTACAGCCAGTCCAGGCTCAACCTCTCAAAGGCTGCGTTGTGCATGGCCGGGGAGAGACTGTGTTCAACCGGCCAGCCGATGAGGCCAACAATCTGGGTGCGACTGCTAACCACAAGTGGCTCCTATGACCTGCATGACTTGTGTGAAGCCGGGAAAGGAATCGTTGATGCGTTCAGCGTTCTCGATCGTGACTACATCCTCTGCCACCAGGCCCGCGACCGCGAGTGCCATCGCCAGACGATGGTCGCCATGGCTATCGACTGTTCCTCCGTGCAACCTCGTGGGACCCTCTGCCACGAATCCGTCTGGTAAGGGCTCGATTCGGGCCCCGAGCTTCGTCAATTCACCCACCACGGTGAGAATTCGATCCGTCTCCTTCACGCGGAGTTCGGCTGCGTCGCGCACTATTGTCCGACCTTCAGCCTGGGTTGCTGCCACGGCGAGTATGGGAAACTCATCAATCATCCGCACGACTCGGTCCCCGCATATCTTCGTCCCTCTGAGCCCGGCCGAATGGATTCTGATGTTGGCCACGGGCTCGTTGGACCGCTCATGCTGATCGAGGATCTCAATGTGCGCTCCCATATCCCGTAATACCTCCAGGAGACCCGTCCGGGTTGGATTGACGCCCACGCCTTCGACGGTCACTTCGGAACCAGGCACGATCGCCGCGGCCACCAACGGGAAAGCCGCCGATGACAGGTCTCCAGGGACGTGGATGGCAAGAGGGGGGAGAGGCGTCGCAATCGGATAGAGGGTCACGGCCAGACCATTGGCCTCAACCCGGACGCCCATAGCGGCCAGTATGCGCTCGGTGTGATCACGGGCAGGGCCTGGCAACTCGACCGTGATCGGGCCGTCCGCCCCAAGCCCCGCGATCAATAGCGCGCTTTTCACCTGGGCGCTGGCGACATCAAGTCTCAGTACGCCACCTCGAAGCGACTGTCCCCGAATGTGAAGAGGGGCATGTCCATCGGTATCGTCGATTTCGGCGCCGATCTCCCGCAGGGGATCGACAACCCGGCGCATCGGTCGGCGCAGCAATTGTGGATCCCCTGTCAGTGTACTATCGAAAGGCTGCCCAGCGAGAAGGCCTGTCAGCAGCCGCATCGTAGTGCCGGAGCGCACGCAGTTCAGAGGCTGGTTCGGTGCGCGGATGCCAGCACTGATCACAGTGATGTCAGTGGGGGATTCCACGTCGACCGCTACACCGAGTGCGCGAACGCAGCTAAGGCTGGCCCGACAATCGCCCGACGGTAGGAAGCCGGTGATCCTGCTTGTGCCCTGAGCCATCGCGGCTAATAGCAGGGCGCGATGGGAGATCGACTTGTCACCCGGCACGTGGACCGTGCCCCTGAGGTTGTGGCTGGGCTGGACTCTCAGTTGACTCATTCGAACAGATCCTTCCGGCGTTGGGATACACCATCCAGCAGGCGTTGGAGACCTGCCTCGTCCTCACTGGCGATCAGTTGGGCTGCAGACCGCAGTTGCTCACCGTATGCTTCGAGGGCCGACGCCACCGCCCGGCGATTCGTGACCAAGATGTCGAGCATCATGGTGACATCACAGGCGGCCAGACGAGACGTGTCTCGGAACCCGCTGGACGCCAGTTGCCACACCAGTGGGTCAACAGAAGCAACTGCATCGGTGTGGGTTACCAGTGCGCTGGCGATCAAGTAGGGCAGATGGCTGACTTGTGCGACAAGTCGATCGTGACGCTCTGGATCGATCTCGATGGGCCGGGCTCCGACGGCTTCCACCACGTCGTGGGCCAAGGTGAGGCTGTCGCTACCTGTACGGGGCAGTGGGCAGATGACAAACGGGCGTCCCACGAACAGACGGGCCTCGGCTGCTTCGAGGCCTGCTACCTCCTTGCCGCACATGGGGTGTCCGCCAACCGGATGTACTGTCTGTGGAAGCTGATCCATCTGCGCCGTGATCTCGGCCTTGGTGCTCCCCAGGTCCATCACCAGGCACCCCGGCGTCAAGAACGGGCCAATCTCCTTCAGTAGCCGAATTATGGTGCGGACGGGGGTGGAGAGGATGACGATGTCAGCATCTCGCAGGCCATCGGCCAGGTCGAGACTACCTTGATCGATGAATCCACGCTCACGTGCCAGCACGATTGTCTCCTGGCGTCGTGCGATGCCGTGGACTGCACGGCACTTACCTTGGAGGGCGCCCGCCATAGACCCACCCATCAGCCCGAGACCGACGATAGCGACACGGGCTTCATCCAGCGACTTCATAGTGTCCGTCCGACCGCTTCGGCGACCGGCCTCAGGCCATCTATCAGTTGAGCGAAACGTGTGGGCTTGAGCGATTGAGCGCCGTCAGATAGCGCTTCCTCAGGGTGTGGGTGGACCTCAATGATCAGACCGTCCGCTCCAGCCGCCACCGCGGCTCGCGACACAGGATCGACCAGTTCCCACTTCCCGGTACCGTGGCTGGGATCGACGATGACCGGCAGGTGGGTCAGTTGCTTGAGTAACGGAATCGCGCTGATGTCCACGGTGTTACGCGTATACGTTTCGAAGGTACGGATTCCCCGCTCGCACAACATGATCTGACCGTTTCCGTGGGAAAGGATGTACTCGGCGGCCATGAGCAGTTCCTCAATGGTGGACATCATGCCGCGCTTCAACAGCACCGGACGCTGCGACTCTCCGACAGCGTGCAACAGTGCATAGTTCTGCATATTGCGGGCGCCGACCTGGAGGATATTGCTGTAGGTGGTCACCAGTGGCACCATCTGAGGCTCCGTCACCTCGGTCACGATGGGTAGGCCAGTCTCCTCGTGCGCCTCGGCCAGGAAGCGCAAGGCCTGTTCCCCCAGTCCCTGGAAGCTGTACGGCGATGTACGTGGTTTGAAGGCGCCGCCGCGCAGGATATGAGCGCCCGCCTCCTTCACGGCGTGAGCGGTCTCCAGGAGTTGTTGTCGACTCTCAATGGCGCATGGGCCAGCGATCACGACGATCTGCTTGCCGCCAACCGAGCATCCGTTGACTGAGATCACTGTGTTGTGGGGGTGAAACTCCCGGCTGGCCAACTTAAAGGGCCGCAGGATGGGGACGGTCCGTTCGACCCCGCTCATGCGTTCGAGTTGGTCACGGTCGAGCGGGCGCCCATTGCCGATGACTCCAATGACAACACGTTCTTCGCCTTCGGAGAGGTGTGTCTGATAGCCTGCTTGCTCGACTCGGGCCACGACGTTAGAGATCTGGGCCTTGGTGGCCCTCTTGTCCATAATTACGATCATGTGCTCACCTCCGGCCATCCGGTTCACCCTGTTAGTATCGGTCCATTCTCGGGGATGGGTGTTGTGGCAGCCGGGTATGAGCCGAGCAACTTGACAAACGAGGATCGTCTCAAGAGCCCCATTATCGCTGCCTCACATTCTGGATCCTTGCTGTGTCCCTCAAAGTCCAGGTAGAAGATGTACTGCCAGGGGCGGTTCAGCCTCGGTCTGGACTCGATCTTGGTCAGGTTGATCCGGCGCTTGGCGAATTCTCCCATACATTCGTACAGCGCGCCGGGCTGATGGGGTGTTGTGAAGATCAGTGACGTCTTGCTGCGTTGGGCACGTGGCGCATCCTGTGTCGACAGGATGAAGAAACGCGTGTAGTTGAAGGCGAAATCCTCAATGTCCCGATCGAGGATCTCAAGCCCATACAATTCTGCAGCCAACTCACTGGCGATCACGGCAACACCTGTTTGAGGACTGGCGGCGAGATCCCGGGCGCTTCCTGCGGTATCGAACGCGGGTTCGGCGCTGAATCCATGCCGTTCGAGGTAGCGCTGGCACTGGGCCAGCGCCTGTGGGTGCGAGCGCACCGTGGTGATGCCTGCGAGATCGGCGCCCGGCATGGCCATCAGCATATGTCGAACCCGGAGAATGACTTCGGCGTGTATACGCAGGTCGTGCTCGGTGAGGAGCTGGTAGGCGCTGGCGACTGAGCCAGCGACCGCGTTCTCGACGGGCTGCATGCCATAGTCGGCATCCCCTCGCTCCACAGCCACGAATATCTCGTCAAAGGTTCTGAACGGTATGCTTTCCACATCAGGGCCAAAGAACTGGCGGATGGCCTGCTCGGAATAGGCGCCTGGAACTCCCTGAAACCCGACACGAGTCATTGCATTATCCCTCCTCAACTGACGCTGAATCGACGAGATCCGGCCTGAGTTTGGTGGCCTCGCCGAGATAGACATGGTGGATGGCATCGGGGCGAAGATCGGTGTTCCACATCACTAACACGCGGATGCACTGGGGCAGGCTTCCCTGGACGGCCATCTCCTGCATACAGAGGAGCGGGACATGGGTCCATCCCAGCTCTCGAGCAGCCCGTGCCGGGTATGCTGTGGTCAGATCCGGCGTTGCGGTGAAGATGACAGTGGCGACATCGTCCGGGTTGAGGTGATTGGCCGCGATCATCTCCTTGAGCAGCCGCTGCGTTGCTGCGATAATGGCGCCGGCAGAGTCCGTGCCGACACTGATAGCTCCTCGAACACCCCGACAAGTCATAGTTGCGTCTTCTCCTTCAGCCCGGATTGGTTGGCAAACAAAAAGACGTGGAGCGGGGGCTCCACGTCTCTGGTTTGCTCTGGGTTGTCTTTCTACCCTACGCCGACATCACCCGTCGCGAAGCACCCGCCTGCGATGAGGCGAAACCAAAGTAGCGATAGAAATAGAAGGCCTGGCTAGGTGCTTGCTTTCGATACATGGTCAGGTACCCTTGTGCTCACGTCAGGGCGAGCGTTCATACCATAGATGATGTAGTTCACAACAATGATAATCGCCTTTCTAGAATTGTCAAGTTCAGAAGGCCGGCAGG
>JAAZAN010000308.1 GCA_012514315.1 Chloroflexota bacterium | reverse complement strand
TTCGGGTGGCAGCCCAATGAGCAGGCCGGCTGCCACGGAAAGGACGGCCAGGATACTGAGGGGTATGATCATGGATTTGGGGCTCTCGTGAATGTGCTTGGACACCTCAGGATCCGTGCGGTCGTTGCCCCAGAAAGTCATGAACACCAAGCGGAAGGTGTAGAAGGCGGTGATGAAGGCCGCGATAAGACCCACAGCCCATATCACGTAGCCTCCGCCCTTGAACTGCATGCCCAGGATCTCATCCTTGGACCAGAACCCGGCGAAGGGGAATATCCCTGAGAGCGCTAGGGCGCCCATTAAGAAAGTCCAGTAAGTGACCTTGATCTTGCCTTTTAGAGCTCCCATCTTTCGCATGTCTTGTTCGCCTGACATGGCATGGATTACGGAGCCGGAGCCGAGGAAGAGCAGGGCCTTGAAGAAGGCGTGAGTGACCAGGTGGAAAATGGCCGCCACCCACGCACCTACTCCAAGCGCCATAAACATATAGCCCAGCTGAGACACAGTGGAGTAGGCGAGCACCCGTTTTATGTCGTTCTGAGCGATGCCAACGGTGGCCGCGAAGAGTGCGGTAAACGTTCCTACGATCCCAACTACCAGCATAGCTGTGGGAGCGCTGGCGAAGATGACCGAACTCCGGGCGACCATGTACACGCCGGCCGTCACCATGGTGGCGGCGTGGATGAGGGCGCTGACCGGAGTAGGACCTTCCATGGCGTCCGGTAGCCAGACGTGCAGTGGGAACTGTGCCGACTTGCCCATGGCACCCATGAACAGCAGCAGCGACACGGCCAGTAATACGCCGGAGGCAACCTCGCCTCCTTGAACCGCGTCGAATACGCCTGTGTACGTGAGTTTCCCTACCGTAAGCCAAATGAGCATCACGCCCAGCGCAAAGCCGAAGTCGCCCACCCGGTTGGTCAGGAAGGCCTTCTTCCCGGCGGCAGCAGCCGACGGCTTGTGGTAGTAGAAACCGATCAGGTAGTAGGAGCAGAGACCGACGGCTTCCCAGCCGAGGTAGAGAAGCAGGTAGTTGTCGGCCAACACCAGCATGAGCATGCTGAACGCAAAGAGGCTCATGTATGCGAAGAACCGGTAGTAACCGGTATCGCCGTGCATGTAACCCTTTGAGTAGATGAAGATCAGCAGGCCGACGCCGGAGACGGTCACACACATGACGGCGGACAACTGATCCAGGTAAAGGGCCAGCGGCACCTGGAAGGAGTCGACGTTGAACCACTGCCAGAGATTGAGGATGAACGGCTCTTCCTTACCCCAGATCTGGCCCAGCGCTACGCAGGACAGCACGAAACTGCCGGCCATAGCGAAGATGGGTATCCAGTGAGCCGAATCCTTGATGAACCACTTGCCGAGTAGCAGAGTGACTAGGAACGCAGCAAGCGGGAGAGCTGGGATTATCCAGAGGTAATGCGCCATCGCTTGCCTATCCCTTCATTGTGTTGAACAGGTCGATCATGAGCGTCCGCTTGTTACGGTACAGGGCGGTCACGATCGCCAGCCCCACTGCCGCTTCCGCAGCCGCCACGGCCATTGTAAACAGCACGAAGTTCTGGCCGATGAGGTTCTCGTGGAAGCGACTGAAGCCCACGAGATTGATGTTAACTGCATTCATCATCAGCTCGATGGAGAATAAGATGATGAACAGATTCCGGCGCAAAAGTACGCCGGCCGCGCCGATGATGAAGAGCGCGGAAGAAAGGATGAGGTACCACTCAATCGGTATCGTCATCACTAGACCTCCTGCTCTAGGGCGTCGGGGTGCGGCTCTTCGCCCGGGCCCCATGTGGGTATGGCCACGTCGGGCGACTTCTCCTTGCGGGCCATGATGACTGCGCCGACCATTGCTGCCACCAGAAGCAGGGAAGCCAGTTCAAAGGGCAGCAGCATGTTTTCGAACAGCGAGACTCCAATACCCCACGTATTGCCGTTCATGCTTTCAAGCAGCTCCGGCGTGATCCCCTGTCGGGTGGAGAGCCAGGTGGCGGTTACCAATACAGCGATGAACTCGGCCAGCGCCAAGGGGGTCAAGATTACGACGAGGTACTTCTGCCAGGGATAGTACTGTTCCATCTCTTGGAACTCGCGGAGATTGAGGAACATCACCACGAATGTGAACAGCACGAGGATGGCGCCTGCATAGACCAGAATTTGCGCCATGGCGAGGAAGTATGCTTGGGTGAGCAGGTAGATCAGCGCCACGTTGATGAATGTGAAGATGAGGCTGATCAAACCATGGATGATGTTTTTGCGGGTGATGGTTGCCAGGGCTCCCACAATGGCCAGGGCCCCGAACACAATGAAGAGTATCTTCTCTACCACGGGCCCTCCTTAGCGCGCTTTGAGTTCTTTACGGGCATGAACCTGGTTGGCTATCAGCCACTCCTTGGTGAGGAGGAAATCGTCCTTGTCATAGGTGGACAACTCGTAGTTGGCCGTCATGACGATGGCTGCGCGGGGGCAGACCTCCTCACAGAATCCGCAGAATATGCAGCGGCTCATGTCTATTGTGAACTCGTCGAGCGATTTCTTGCCGTCGGCGCTTTCGGAGCTCTCGATGGTAATGCACTGCGACGGACAAACTGTCTCGCAGAGGTGACAGGCGTCACAGTTCAGCTCCCCCGTATCGGGGTTGGTGATAAGAGCTTGTGTTCCCCGGAAACGAGGGAAGAGGATAGACTTTTCCTTGGGGTACTCAATTGTGAACTTCTTCGTCGCCGCGTACTTCCCCGTGACGGACATCCCTTGCAGGATCTCGAAGAAGGTCGCCTTCTTGATGGCATCTTTCAGACCCATGTTATTTCACCGTCACGATGAGGGCCGTAATGGCCAAGTTTGCCAGCGCCAGCGGGAACATCACTTTCCAACCGATGTCCATCAGCTGGTTGTACCGGTAGCGCGGTATGGTCCATCGGATCCACATATACATGAAGATGAAGAACATCATCTTGAGGATTAGCCAGACGAAACCAGGCACTACATTCCAGGATTCGAACGGAGCCTGCCAGCCTCCGAAGAACAGAGTGGCCATGATCGCCGACATCACGATCATGTTCACGTATTCGGAAAACATGAAGATGCCCCAGCGCATGCCGGTGTATTCGGTCATGAACCCGGCTACCAGTTCCTGTTCGGCCTCGGGAAGGTCGAAGGGCGTGCGGTTGAGCTCTGCAATGCTGGCGATGAAGAAAATCATGAATCCCACAATCTGGGGGATGAAGTTCCAATGCCAGAATGCTCCAGCTTGGTAGTCGACGATGGTCACGAAGTTCATGCTCCCGGCCAGGATCATGACTCCCACCAGAGAGAGGCCCATGGAAAGCTCGTACGAGATCATCTGAGCTCCCGAACGAAGCGCTCCCATGAGGGACCATTTGCTGTTAGACGACCATCCCGCCAATACGATGCCGTAAACGGCTAGAGACCCCATGGCCAGACACAGTACGATACCGGCGTCGAAGCGCGCGACCACAAGATCAGTATTCCAAGAGAATATGCGCGCATCCATAGGACCGAACGGGATCAAGGACATTGTAACGGCCGCAGGCACCCAGAGAATGTAGGGGGACATGCGGAACACAAGCCTATCCACGGTATCGGGGATGACGTCTTCCTTGCGGATGAGTTTCGCCAGGTCACCAAAAGTCTGGAGAATGCCCGCGGGGCCAGCGTAGTTAGGACCCACGCGACTTTGCATCCAGCCGGCGAACTTACGCTCGCCCCAAATGAGCATGGCGGCGAGACCTACACAGAAGAAGAAGATGATCGCCGCTTTTATGATCAGGAAGATGAATTGGGTCATCGATCGCAGCTCCCCAGGCAGACGTCAACACTACCGAAGATGCCCACGATATCCGCCAGCATCTCTCCTTCGAACAAAGCCGGTGTGGCTTGGCAATGATAGAAACAGGGAGTGCTGATACGGACGCGCTGCGGCTTGGGCCCGCCGTTGGACACGATGTAGAACGCGAGCTCCCCGTGCGGGGTCTCGACGGCTTTGTACACTTCGCCAACCGGGACCTGCGGTCCCCAGAACACTTGGACGAAGTCCTGAATCATTGCCGCAGAGCTGCGCATGACATCTTTTTTCTGGGGAATAACGTGGAACGCATCCTCGGCCAATACCGGCCCGTCCGGCATGCGATCTAGGCACTGAGCGATGATCTTGCAGGATTCGTACATCTCGCGCATACGTACGATGTACCGAGCGTAGACATCGGCATCGTACTCAACTGCGATATCGAAGTCCAACTCAGGATATGCAGCGAAGGGTTCGTTCTTACGGAGATCCCGTTCTACTCCGGCTGCGCGCAGCGCAGGTCCGGTAATGCGCCACGCGGCGCAGTCCTCGGAAGTGAAGATACCTATGTTCCTGGCACGTTTTAGGAAGATACGGTTATTGCGGATGAGGCGGTCATATTCCCGTAGGCGGGTAGGTATCGTCGCGATGGCCGCCCTCATCTTTTCTT
>JAAZAN010000307.1 GCA_012514315.1 Chloroflexota bacterium | reverse complement strand
GTCTCGCTGCAACTGGCGAATGCTGAGACTCAGGTCCGCTGCGACCTCGCGCTGCACGATCTGTTCCGTGTAGCGCCGACGAAGGATCTGATAGACACGCCAAGTGCGCGAGTCGCGCGGGCTGCCGTCTCGGGGGCGCAGCGACTCGATAGCGTCCGTCAGTATGCGCCTGAGTGCACCGGCAGGATCGCGTCGTGGCGTGAGCCCGAACAGCCCAACAAGTGGACTAGCGCGAAGGGCCTTCGGGTCGTAGAGTGCACCAAGCGCTTCTCGTAAGTACTCCTCGAAACGCTCTTGTTCGACGCTGACAGTCCTGTCCTCAATCACCTCTTGTCGCCTTGATGTCGCGTACATGTCGTAAGAACACCCTGTGAACGCCACGGTCGTAGTATAATGACAGTGAATTCAGCCGCTTAACAAGATAGCTAGAGCGTAGGCTTCGGATCGTCACACAACAACTGGATGCAGGATCTCATCGAACCAAGCAGTCTCCATTATACCGCGACAGGGTACCGATGACAACTCCGCCTCGAGCAGGTCGAGCGAGGACGCATTCGTCTGGCCTACTGAGCTGCGGTGGTTGTCGAGGAGGTGAATCGGCATATCGAGATTTCGAGAGGCGGTAGTCACGAGTCAAGTCCGCAGCTGTAACGATCATCCCCGGAGGAGGAATATGATATGGAGTCCAAACGCGTGAACAGAAGGCAGTTTCTGTGCCTGGCCGGAGCGCTGGGAGGAGCCACTGTGCTCGGTGCCTGCGCACCCGCAACCCCAGATGCAACGCAGGTCCCAGACACAGCACCACCCACTGAAGTCCCTGAGGCGCCGACAGAAGTGCTACCTGCTGGCGAACCTGCTGGCCCGGAGGCCAAAGTGCTCCGGATTAACATCTACACTCCTTCGGAGCATGCCGAACGCTCGGCCGAGAATCCTACGGTGACCAACGCACCCCGCATCCTGGCAGAAAAGTTCAAGGAGCATTACCCCTATGTTGAGATTGAGTGGGTGCGCGCCACGGCGGCTCCTGAAGGGGTGTCTGGTGACACCCATTACTCAACGTGGTTAACCGCGCTGATGGCCGGCGGGGGCGCGCCGGAGCTTATCGATCCATCACACGAGATCCCAATCCAGAACGGCTGGTGCCTGCCCATCGACGAGTTCCTGGCCATGCCAAACCAGTTCGCGCCACAGTACGATTCGTGGTACGACGTGTTCTATCCAATGCTGATGAAATCACTTGTCTTCGGCGACGGCAACACGTATTGTGCGCCAGTCGCCGAACCCTATCCCGGCGTGGAAGTTGGGCTGGCCTATAATCAGGAGTGGCTCGACAAGATCGGAATGGAACCACCCAAGACGTGGACTGAGCAGAAGGAGGTGTGTCGAGCGCTAAAGGAGGCCGGCAGCGGTCTTGTCCCATGACCCCCGGAAGCCAAGGAGGGAAACGTGTGGCCTCTTGCGCTACAGTTGCTCGTCTCTATGTTGCAGGATGAGTGCGTGGAGATGGACACCAATGGGGACATGTTCGTGGGGGCTGAGGAAGCACTGCCCGCCTTTCGCAACGGCTTGGTCGGCCCCCTAACGCCAGACTACAGGACAGCATGGCTGCAGATGAAGGAGCTAAGCCGTACTTGGGTGGAAGGTTGGGCTACAGCCGACATCGACGCCATGTGGCGTGATGGGCAGGTCGGCATCCGTACAACAGGCGCGTGGGAGTTCACTGAACAGATGAGCGACCCCATCATCAAGTTCGAGCGCTATATGATACCGCCTCCCTATGTCACCGCCAATGATGTGCCCGGTGGTAATGATCCTCCCAAGTTCACGAAGGGTGACGGCCAAGTCCCAGGCGAGATCGTGACTGCCATCAATGGACCCGACACGGCGATCATGAGAGATCCCGTGCAGACATCCGGAACGCTTGAGGAAGCAGTCGCGTGGCTACAGTGGATCACTGAGCCAGAGAACAATGGGTTTCTGGTGAACGAAAACCAGACACGCATACCGGCGGCTCAGGATGCGCCGCTAGGTCCGCTTTTTGGCGAGATTGCTAAGTATCAATTGCCGCAGTTCGATTACCAGATTGCCTGGTGGGGACAGTGTCTCTACTTCGACAACACGCACTTCAACGAGCTGCGAAAGATCTTCGTCGCATGGGCGACCGATCAGATTGATGACGAGACGTTCTTCGAACGTCAGGAACAAGAGACCAAGGACGGCGCCGACCGATATGCCGCAGCGATCGAGGCCAATACCGAGTAGGTCCACCAATGCCCATGTCTTGCATGTGGGATCGGGTGAGATCCCACATGCAAGGGTGCCTTGGCCCGAATGGGGGCGGAGTACGAGTACACAACTGTGGACAGCTAGTTCCAGGAGTCACTTATGGGTAGATGGCGGTTGTATGTTCTGGCAGCAATCGCTGCGTTTGCAGTGATTGCTGGTGCAGACTGGGCATCGGCTCAAGCACGCTTGTCCGACGTGCATATTGACGTTGCGCTCGACCCACACGAGGTGGTTGCCGATGGCCAGAGCAGTACAGTGGTGACTATGTGCGTCACTGATAGAAGAGGTCCTCGAGCCGGCGCACTTCTGCAACTGTGGATCCAGAGTGGAAGCGGACTCCTGGTTCCAGAGTGGGTGATCACGGATGAGAATGGTTGTGCGCAGTCCCGATATACTCCGAATCCAAGTAGTCCGTACGATCCTAGCGATACAGCTCTTATATACGTCATGGATACTACGCTCGGCCGGATTATTGAGGTGGACAGTCGCCAGCTCATTCAGATTCCGCTCGCACCTCCGGGCTAGAAGAAATCACTGGTGCAAACCCAGCCGGCCCACTACCAGCAGCGGACTATCCCATTAAGGAGGCGCTATGGCGAACTATGATCGTGACGTCCACATAGATCCAGACGAGCTATACGGCAGGCACGCTGGAAGCGCGCGCAGAGTCTCGGACCGTGAGGCAGTAAACTGGCTCAATATCCGCCGCTCTTGGCAGGCATATCTTCTGCTCCTACCGGTCTTCGCGCTCTTGCTTCTGTTCAACTACTATCCACCGGTCCTGGGACTGGTGCGAGCATTCTACGACTGGGCGCCTCTGAAGAAGCCAGTCTTTGTAGGCCTACAGAACTTTGCAGACTACCTCTTCTACTATCCGGAATCCGCCCGAGAGTTCACAAACATCGCCAAGTTCCTGGTCTACTCGATGTTCGCCCACGTTGGGATGCCATTCGTGATGGCCGAACTCATCTACAGCGTTCGGAAACCGGCCATCAAGGAATTCTATCGCTTCCTGGTAGTCCTGCCGATGTTGGTGCCCCAGCTCGTCGCGCTCCTGCTTTGGCGACACATGTATGACCCGGCCTTTGGCCCCATCAACGCATTACTGGAAGTAGTAGGGATGGGTACCCTGACCCGCAACTGGCTTGGCGATCCAAAGACTGCACTATACGCGGTTATGATGGTGAATTTTCCGTGGGTAGCCACTGTCGGCACGCTCATCTGCCTTGGTGGGTTAAGCCAGATCTCGGATTCGATCGTAGACGCCTGTCTGCTCGACGGCTGCACAGGGCTGGG
>JAAZAN010000306.1 GCA_012514315.1 Chloroflexota bacterium | reverse complement strand
TGCGCTGATGTGGGGCCGTATGGGCGCGGCCCCAGCCATAGCTATCCTGCTGAGCATTGCCGTAGGGGTTCTAGCGCCTGACGCGTTGCCCTCAGCAATCCCCTTCGTGCTGGCCTGGCTCATATCTCCTTGGATCGCCGGTGTTATCAGCCGCCCTGCTCGCCCACGTCGCAGGTCAGTCTCACAACCCCAGCGCCGCCAGTTGCGCCGCGTTGCGCGGCGGATGTGGCGGTACTTCGAGGAGTACGTTGGGCCAAACGACAACTGGCTGCCGCCCGATCACTACCAGGAACACCCCAACGGTCTCTTGGCTCACCGGACATCTCCGACCAACGTGGGTCTTGCCCTGTTGTCCACACTGGCCGCCTATGATCTGGGATACACAGGACCGCTTGCCCTGGTTCTGCGACTGCGCTCCACAATGGACGCAATGGAGCGAATGGAACGGTATCGTGGGCACTTCTTCAACTGGTATGAAACGCAGCAACTGAGCCCTCTGCCGCCCCGGTACGTCTCTACTGTGGACAGTGGCAACTTAGCGGGTTGTCTCATCGCGCTGAAGCACGGGCTTACAGAGATGCTCAACAGGCCCACCTTAGACTGGCCTGTGTGGCAAGGATTTCAGGATGCGCTAAGTGTTCTTGAAGAGACAGTCGCTGAACTCCGGCCGAGTGACGAGTCCGAACCGGGACACCGGGTCACGAAGCGGATTGCCCAACTTCGTGAGCGCATTGACGCTCAGCGTGAGATGCCCGGCCAATGGTACCGTCTCCTGGACGAACTGATTGGTCGCGAATGGGATGGCTTAGAGGAGCTTCTCGGAGCACTGGTAGATATCGATAGCAGTGCGATACCCAGTAGCACACTGCACGAGTTAGGTGCGTGGACAACATTGGCCATTGAGCATCTTTACGATATGAAGGACACTTTCGACACGCTGATGCCGTGGACCGAGTTAATGGCGAATTCTCCAGCCATACTGCGCCAGCCCACGCTACATCCCGTTGTCGGCGACGCGTGGGAATCGCTTCAGCACACCCTTGACGCCATCCCCACGATCGGCGCGATCAGTGCTGTGTGCAGCAAGGCACTGGAGCAAGTTGGGGAGGTAGTCAAGTCGATCACAAGTTGCCAGGAAGAGCTTATGGCCTTCCCATCATCAGGAGAGACAGGTGAGGTCACCGCTGAGGTGCGCGAAGCCCTTGGGTGGTGCACAGAGCTGAGTGAGGCTCTCAGGAACGCCCGTCTCACTGCCGAGACCTACGTGATCGGCATCGATCTCCTCGTTGTCCAGGCTGAAGCCTACTTGCGCAAAATGGACTTCTCCTTTCTCTTCGACGATCAGCGGAAGGTCTTTCACATCGGACTCGATGTGGACGCTGGCCAGCTTGACCCAAACTACTATGACCTGCTTGCCTCCGAGGCACGGATCGCCAGCATAGTTGCGATAGCAAAGGGCGATGTTCCTCAAGAACACTGGCTGCATCTCGGTCGTCCGATGACATCAGTCGAGGGCAAGCCCACCCTGTTGTCGTGGAGCGGGACAATGTTCGAGTACTTGATGCCCACGCTTCTGATGAAGACATATCCTGGCTCGTTGCTCGAGCGGAGCGTCCAGTCGGTGATTGGATATCAGATATCCTATGCACAGCGGCGCAAGGTACCGTGGGGTATCTCAGAGTCAGGCTATTACCACTTTGATGCGGCCCGCAACTACCAGTACAGGGCCTTCGGAGCACCGGGCGTCGGATTCAAGCGTGGGCTTGACGAGGACCTTGTTATTGCGCCCTATGCGTCTCTGCTCGCACTTCCCTTTCGTCCTGAGGATGTGATGGACAACATCGAGAGGTTTGAGCAGATTGGCATGCTCGGACCGTATGGCTTGTACGAGGCCATCGACTACACACCTTCCCGTGTCGCTAGATCTGAGCACGGCGCCATAGTTCGATCCTACATGGTCCATCATCACGGGATGAGCCTGTTAGCCATCGCCAATACACTACTCAATCGATCGATGGTCGGTCGGTTTCACGCGGACCCACGTATCCAGACTATAGAGCTGCTGCTTCAGGAACAAGTTCCCGCCCAGGTCCCCCTCGAATATCCCAGCCGCATGCCCTCGCTGGCAGCTGACGTGCTGCCCCAGATCGAGACTGGCCCGTGGGAGACATCTCTGAGCACGACCTTCCCACAGGTGCACGCACTTTCGAACGGTGCGTACAGTGTGATTGTTACTGCGGCTGGCGGCGGCTACAGCGCGTGGGAGGGACTGAGCCTCACACGCTGGCGCCCAGACACGACTCTTGATGAGTGGGGAACGTGGTTGTACGTAAAGGACCTTGAGGACAACACGCTCTGGTCGGCGACCGCACAACCGATTCGTTTGCAGGGCGTTG
>JAAZAN010000305.1 GCA_012514315.1 Chloroflexota bacterium | reverse complement strand
TCCACATCACAGTACCAGGGATTATGCCCGTAGTGATCATAATGCTCATTCTACGGGTCGGTGGCCTCCTCAGTGTGGACTTCTACCAGATCTTGATCCTGATGGGGGGCGATGCAAGCCTGGGCGAGGTCGGTGACGTGATTCAGACGTGGGTATACCGGACGGGCTTCCAGCAGATGAACATGAGCCTTGCTACGGCCGTAGGGCTGTTCCAGGGCGTCATCGGGTTCGTCTTGGTATGGCTGGCGAACAAGGTGGCCAACCGGTTCAGCGAGAGTGGCGGGCTGTGGTAGCCGTGCTGCGGTGAATGTCCGACATTCACAAGGAAGAGGGACGACATGCGCGATACAAATATCCGTAGGGCAGCGAGCCTGGGCCCAAGAGGGAGGAGCAGTTGGGCCAGCCGCTTGTTTGACACTGCGAACCACGCTGCCTTGGTCCTCCTGGGTGTCGTCACCATCGGACCATTTCTCTACATCCTTGCAGGGTCGCTGACCGAAGCACGGTGGTACCAGAGGGCCGGCGTGACCTTCAACCCAATGCACTGGTCGTTGGCATCGTACCGCATCCTTCTGGGGTCTGCCTCGATCATCTACGACGCGATGCGCGTTACCATTTTCATCACTCTTGTCGGCACGTTTCTGAGCCTCCTCTGCTCCGCTCTGATGGCCTACGGACTAGCTGACAGGGAACTGCCGGGTAGAAAGGTGCTGGTATTCCTGGTCTTCTTCACTATGATGTTCGGCGGCGGTATGGTACCCTTCTACCTCGTGGTGAGGGGCGTGGGCCTAATCAACAGCCCATTCGCGCTGATCATTCCCATGCTTGTTGGCGCGTGGTACGTATTCATGATGATCAAGTTCTTTGACTCGCTGCCTGACGGCATCCTGGACGCGGCCCGCATCGACGGTTGTGGCGAGATGGGCATCTTCGTCCGCATTGCGTTACCGTTGTCCAAACCCATCTTGGCGACAATTGGATTGTTCTACGCGGTGGGGTACTGGAACGAGTGGTTCTGGGCACAGATCTTCCTGAGTGACCGCCAGCTCTACCCGCTGCAGATGGTGCTGTATAGCATCCTCAACCAAATGATGCTGGTGACAGATCCCAGCCGGGCAGTCGAGGAGATGAAGCAGCAGATGGACACCATCATGCCCGCGCAAGTGGTTCTGCGTATGGCGACGATTATGATCACTGTGACACCTATCGCGGCGGTATACCCGTTCCTCCAGAAGCACTTCGTGAAAGGCGTCATGATCGGGGCCATCAAAGGCTAGCACACCGCTAGGTGTGTGGCTCTGCATTCGCTTGAAGGGAGGTGATTGACAATAGCGCGAGTCAGGCTTAGATGATGTTGGTCTGGAGTGCCGTGCCTCTGGCACGTGCGGAGACCTGAGCAGCGAGAAAGGGGAGGGTATTGTGAGCACAGGTAGGACGATAAAGCGACGCGATTTCATCAAGGGAGTGTCAGGGCTGGCTGGTGTAGCCCTATCGGGCGCTGTCGCCGGTTGTGCCCCTGGCACACCTGAAATTGCCGCACCGACGGCAGCGGGTGAGGGCGGAGCAGCCACTGCACAGCCCACAGCAGCCCCCGAGGCAACAAGTCCGCCGACTGCCGCGGCCGCTAAGTACGCGGACGACCCATGTGATTTCCGGATCGTGCCCACGAACCAGTGGGTCTGCCCCGACGACCAGTTGGTCTTCGACATCCGCGACCAGGCGTTTCTGGAAGAGTATAACCTCAACGCCAGGATCAAATATGTGTTGTCGGAGTCCGATGAGGTGATGGAGCTGAGGCTGCAGACGCAGGAGACAGATTGTGTGCAGCGGGCCGCCGCGTGGGCTCTGAGATGGATGTCTACAGAGGGTCTGATTCAGGACATGGACAAGGAGCTCAAAGAGTACGCGCCGAACTACCTTGCCAAGATGCCGGGGGCAGCGCTGGAGTACTTCATGCGAGACGGCCTTTACACCGGTGTGCCGACGAATGTACGTGAGAATGTCACGGATGTCGATCACGTGGCAATACGCCGAGACTGGCTGGAGAAAATCGATCGCGACGTCCCCACAACGGTCGAGGAGCTAGAGGAGTGCCTGCAGTTGTTCAAGGACAGAGGCTTGGGCGGTGATCTCACGATCCCGATCTCCACTGAGGACGCTGTATGGGGCCCATATGTCTTGAGAGGGATATGGGCGCCACTGCCCGACGAGCAGCTCAGCAGAATGGAGGCGGGCCAGTGCAACGAGATCGCTTTCGCCTGGACTATGGAGGAGGGACGCCTGGATCTCTTCCAACGGTGGTTCGGCAAGGGTCTTCTGAATGAAGAGCACGCCATCTGGGACTACGAGACGGTCAAAGACGCTGTCAAGCGAGGCCACATCGGCGCTCTGCTCGGTGGGAGCTGGATAATCTGGTACACTCTTGCACCTATCGAGGCAGAGAACCCCGAGCAGGACTGGGTGATGGTTCATCCCCCTCTGGGACTGAGGGATGTGCCGAACTCTGGCCGTCTGGCACCGGACGAGCCGGTCGATCGCGTTGCTGTTGTAGCGACGTGGGCGAGGTGTCCAGAAGTGCTGGCAGCCATGTATGACTGGGAAGCCAAGTCCTGGGACAATTACCTGATCGCACGGTACGGTATCGAAGGCAAACACTGGAGGTGGCATGAGGATGGTTGGATCGAGAGCCTCATCTCCGATGCGCCCAACCAGGAGTACCGCGGCATGGCATCTATCGTCAGCGTTCCCGAGTACCAGGCCAAACTCCGAGAGCTGCCGCCCGAGCCCGGCACAGAGCGCAAGGACATTGCGTATATGTGGAAGGAGTTGAAGAACCTCCACACGCGGTTGGATGTCACAAAGCCTCAGCAGGGCGAGCTGCCCTGCATCGCCGACATCAGCCACTGGTGTCCAGTGATGTACATCGAGGGGTCGAAGTACTTCGGAGACCTGAGCAATCTCAGGACCGAGTACTTCAACAAGATCACGAAGGGAGAACTGGAGGTGGTCGCCGGCGTCCAGGAGTACTGGGATAGGTGGTATGCCACAGGCGGCGACGTGAGGGTACGCGAGATCAATGAGCAGTACGCCAAGTACGTCGAGGCCTTCCCCCATATGAAGGACCCGAAGATCTACTTTGCGCCCGAGTTCTGGGATACCGAACGTGCGGAGACAACCCGCAAGACTACGTAGTGACAGACGACCGCTAGCCCTCGAGGCGTCGCGCGGACTCACAGCGCCGAGAGGTCTCGTCTGGACAGGGAGCACGCGCGCGGTGCTCCCTGAAGTGTGGCACACCGGCGAACGCTCGATGTCGGCGATTTCGATTAGTCCTGAGAGGAGGTGTAGCGTGGCTTCGAATATGAAACCGATCCGAATCGGTGTCGTGGGTGTAGGACGGGGCCAATCCTTTGCCAAAGGGGCGGGGCCAAGTGTAGGTCTGGAGCTTGTCGCGCTCTGCGACATCTGGGAGGAAGGTCTCAATAAGTGGGGCCAACAGCTTGGGGTGGCCACCTACACAGAGTACGACCGCTTCCTCGAACATGACATGGACGCCGTGGTGCTGGCCAACTACTTCCACCAGCATGCCCCCTTTGCCATCAAGGCGCTCCACGCGGGCTTGCACGTGATGTCCGAGACGAGCGCGTGTTTTACGCTGGCTGAGGGCGTGGCGCTGATCGAGGCAGTCGAGAGCAGCGGCAAGATCTACATGTTCGCCGAGAACTACCCTTACTCGGCAGTTAACCAAGAGATGCGGGCGCTCTATCGGGCTGGGCGTGTTGGTGGGTTCAGGTACGGTGAGGCCGAGTACGTGCACCCGATGGACGCGAGGACGTCAAATTGGATCTCACCAGGCGTTGATCACTGGCGCAACTGGCTCCCCGCCACCTACTATTGCACGCACGCGCTTGCGCCGATTATGGTCATCACGGATACTTGGCCGGCGAAAGCCAACGCGTTCGTGATTCCCTACGATTTCGACGATAGAGAGCTGCGCGCCAAGACCGCGCACCGAAGTGACATGGCATCCGTCATTGTGGTCCGGATGCAGGACGGCTCTATCGCGAAGTTACTTCAGGTCAGCCTGCGTGGTCACGGAGTCTGGGTGCGGATTCACGGCAACAGCGGACTGATGGAGAATCTCCGCTGGGGCGCGCCTAATATGCTGCGCGTCCGCAGGGAGCCCTTCGACAAGGATGATGGGGAGCCTGTCGAAATGGTCTACGCGCCCGATTTCCCCGAGCACCATGAGGAAGCGCTAAAGGCAGGCCACGGCGGCGGCGACTTCTTCATGAATTATCACTTCGCAGAGGCCATTCGCACGAACACACCACCATATCTCGATGTGTACCGCGGGGTGGCGATGTCCATCGTCGGACCGCTGGCGTACCGCTCGGCGCTGGCAGACAGTGCAACCATCGAGGTCCCGGACTTCCGAAAGCGTTCAGTG
>JAAZAN010000304.1 GCA_012514315.1 Chloroflexota bacterium | reverse complement strand
ACTCGGTTTCGAGCCAGGTGCGCACTACCTGCTGCGCCAGGCCGCCGCCGATCACCCGCGCGCCCAGAGTGAGCACGTTGGAGTCGTTGTGCGACCGGCACGTCTGCGCCGTGAAGGTGTCGGAGCACGACGCCACCCTCACCCCGGGAACCTTGTTGCAGACCACGGCCGACGCCGCACCGATTCCATCGATCATGATGCCCCTGTCACACGCCCCGGCGGCCACGGCCTCAGCCACCAAGAAAGCGAAGTCCGGATAGTCCACGGCATCAGTGCTGTAAGTGCCGTAGTCGGCGACTTCATGGCCCAGGCTCTGGATGTAAGGGATCAGCTCGCGCTTGAGCGCGTATCCTCCGTGATCTGAGGCGATGACGATCTTCACTGCCCTACACCTCTCCCTTTCGGAACACCCATGATCCTCCGATCTCGATGGAGTCTACAATAGCCATTATCGTAGCATCGGTGGGAGTATTCTGAGTGCGAGCGGTCTGGCGCGCAGAGCTGCCCGACACCACCAAGACGATCTCTCCCTGACCGGCCCCGACGCTGTCTACAGCCACTATGGGCTTTCCCTCCGGCGAAAGGTCAACAAGGCTTACAGGTTGGACAACCTGAAGCTTGACTCCGGTGAGCTTCTCATCCTTCGCTGTGCTCACCACGGTTCCGGTAACACGCGCGGCGATCATGTGCAATCAGCTCCTCACAGCGCAGTCAATGCAGCGCCTGCACGAATCGCGTATCTTCAGTCGCGTAGGCAGAATCACCTGACGAGTCGCCGACTCGTCCCGCCCCTCGATTCGCGATAACAGCAGCTCAGCGGCGATCCTCCCCATGTCGGCCATGGGCCTGTCTACCACAGTGAGCGCGGGGGTGAGGTTCGCCGCCAGGGTGAAATCGTCGAAACCGATGAGCGATACTCTATCCGGTATACACACGCCCATGTCAGCCAGGCGTTGGAATATGCCAATCGTCATGAGATTGTTGCCGCCGATTATCGCAGTTGGGGGATCTGCAAGCTCCATCATCCGGCCTGCGATCTCGTATCCTGACCTCGTCCGGAAATCGCCTTCTGCCACGTATTCGCTGCGCACCGGCACGCCGGCATCGCGCATGGCCTTCATGTAACCGCGAAGGCGTCGTTCACCCGGGGTGGTTGTCAGCGGGCCATGGATCATTGCTATCTTCGTGTGGCCCAGCTCCAGGAGGTAGTCCGTGGCCTGAGTCGTGCCGCCTTCGTTATCGATTATCACGGAATCGTACTCGAAGCCGCGGATGTATCTATCGATGAACACTATTGGTAGACCGGATCGCCGCCCACTGCTGCTTACCTGGGTGCGTGCCCCGAGAGCAGAACGAAGGGTTGATCCTGATTCGTCAACGAGTATCATCAGGAGACCGTCGGCATGCTGCACCCTCAGGCTGCGCACGACCTTCGCCTCAGTGTCTACATCCTCATTGGTATTGCCAAGAATGATGCTGTAGCCGTGCTCTGCGCACACGGCCTGTGCCCCGTTGAGCACTTCAGGGAAGAACGGGTTGGAGATGTCAGGCACCACAAAGCCGATGGTCCGAGTCTGCCCCATGCGCAGACTCTTCGCTATCTTGTCAGGTACATAGCCCTGCTGCTCGATGATGTTGAGGACACGTTCTGCAGTAGCTGGTGATACGGGCCCACTGCCATTGATCACCCTTGATACCGTGGCGGTAGACACGCCGGCGAGTTCGGCGATTTCCTTCAGGTTCATTCGTCGCCCTCCCAGCGGTGCGATGAGCCGATCTCAGGTCGCCAAATATGAGAGACTGGGGGCTATGGGTGGTGTAAACGAATACATCAGCCGGGCCAACATCACGAGTCGTCTCTCACCTGCGCGGACTGGGATCCGGAGATACGTCGCGTTTTCGCAGCTCAGCGTAGTGCGTTCTGTGGGGGCACACGGGCCCAGGAGTGTTATCGATTACATAGTAGTCATTACTGGTGGAAATGTCAATGTGTGTCGTGATGTCTGAGCAATTGAATGTGGCTGGCAGTCCATAGTATGAGGCATTAGTGCAGGATTTTGAGGGTTCGGCTTGGGCTGTGGAGGGGATAGAACGCTGTGGTAGAGCCGCAGGTGGACGGAGTTGACGCGTCAGGGGGTGCTTGTCAGAGCCTCCCGCATGCCCGAATCCGGGAAGCGCGTTGATGGCGTATTCTCGGCCCGAAGGACGCTTACTCCTTCATCTCTTGGGATACTATCTCCAACACCTGTTCCATCGGTATCCCCTGGGAAGCCAGTTCGGCGGATCTTCTGGCCGCCTTCAAAGCCAGGAGGTTCAGATACCGCACGTACCGCATGGTCGCGTAGATCTGCCTACCGGGCACAATCACCACTGCCCCTCGCCCGAGCATGTAGCTCTTGTGACCTTGCGTTCGCAT
Organism: Chloroflexota bacterium; assembly: GCA_012514315.1. Classification (GTDB taxonomy): domain Bacteria; phylum Chloroflexota; class Anaerolineae; order B4-G1; family B4-G1; genus JAAZAN01. The sequence continues at coordinate 536 of JAAZAN010000304.1, read as the reverse complement.
CTCGCTTTCGAGCTTCTCTGCATCCTTCGGCTTGTGCTCTCGGTAGATCCTCACAGCGTTCAAGCACATTGATGCCATGCATAATTGGGCGAATATCGCCGTCAATCTTCTCCCGATGGGCCTGCGCACGTTCCAGTTCTGACTCAATTCCCTGTTACACCTGTTTTCGATGCTCCACCTCTGATCATAGTAATCGACGACCTTGGCCGAGTTCGCCGATACGTCCAGGGTGGTTAGGAAGATGGTATCGCTGGCCTCCCCGGAGTCTTCATCAACCTCACTTACGCACACGGCATTCAGCCTTATCGATACCGTCCCCGCCTTATCCAGCGCTTCAAGACCTTCTACCGCGCGTATCCGCCTGATGTACCGGCTCTCATGACCCTGGTTGTTCACCCTCCTCCTGTGTCGAATGAGCGGCCTCTTCCCTTGATCCAGCGCCACAAGCCTCTGGGCTTCGTCATGGATGGTCAGGCCAGCCTTGCAGATCGTCACGATATCGAGGCCGAACTCACCCTTGAGCCTGGACAAGTGTT
>JAAZAN010000043.1 GCA_012514315.1 Chloroflexota bacterium | reverse complement strand
GGTCGGATTCGTTTAGCCCGACTCGGCCAAGGGCTGCCCGCGTCCCGCCTCCATTTCCGGCCGGCGGCTGGTTCAGCGCGTCGCAGCTCGAACTCCGCACGCTGCCCTTGGTGTCCTTCTGTCAGGTCAGTCTCCGGTGTGCGGTCACGGAGGCAGTCGTAGGCGAGGATGGTGTGTATCAGGTTGCTAGGTGACACACCGAGAGAGTATCTCCAAGTCCCCAATAGGCGGAAGAGCGACCATACCAGAGTCTACATCGAGCCACTGGGACACGGAGGGTCCAAGGTCCTCTCGTGTCTTTGCCGACGGGTCTAGGCCGTTGTCAGAGTACGACGAGATGCATGTGTGACGATGAGTTGAACGATCTCTCGTAACGCTTTGCATCACTGCGCTGCAATAAGTTGCCATGAATGGCATAGTGCTGCTATGGAATTCACTGAGTCGCACGAGATCGTCGGATACGCACCGGTCTTCGAGGCGGGTCTGTTGCTGGCCGGCCGCGCCAATCCGGCCGACGTGCGGCGCGGGTCCAGAGCGAGAGCTAGCGCCGCACTCGGATCACCTGCGCGGCGTGGTGTCTACGTGCTAGTAGCCCCTTGCTAGAAGACCAGGCTGCAAACGTCGGTGACGGTCAACGCCCTGTACGCCTCACACAGCCCCGCGCTCCAGCGCGCACGTCATACAGTGCGGACCTCCGTTGCCCTTGCGGAGCTCCTTCCCCGGCGCCCCTACGGCTTTCCCGCCGCGTCGTTCCACCTCGTTCATCACCCGTTCGGCCCACTCATAGCCCACGATCTGGCGAGGAGCCGTCATCACGAAATTCGCCGCGGCCCAGCCATCTTCCTCGCTGATGACAATCGTATCGACGTCCTCCGCAGCCAGGAAATCCATCATCATCTGCTCTCGGATTTGCCCAGTCTCGAGATCTTTGATGATAGCTGGCGCGAAATCGAGCTGGCTGGGATCGATGATGGCCAGGTCCTCGTCAATGAACACCAGGAAGCCATCGATGTGGATCGTGCCGGGATGACAGGGGATAGTGATCATGCGCCTCAGGCCCGCCTGCCGCACATACGTCTCGAATCTCTGTAGACCCACCGGATTGGTCCGGTCACAGCGGCCCACGATCACACTGTCACCTCGGAAATACGTGATCCCACCGCCCTCCAGTAACCCGTCTGGCTCCAACTCCCCCAGGCGCGGGATGCCCAGCCGGTCGAAGACCCGTCCGATCATGGCCGGATCGCCCTTGCGGCCGTCGATGGCCATGCCCAACAGAACCCCGCCCCTCGGCGTGACAATCGCCAGATCGCGCGTGTAGGTCATATTCGCCCGATTGGCGATATAGGCCGTGGCCTCCGGATCGTCTTTCAAGATCTCGTTGACCAGCAGGACCTCGGCGCCCATCCCCTCGAAGGCCGCCACGAGCTGATCGAACTCCCACAGGAACTCGTCAACATCGGGCACATCCGCGAAGTGGAAGTACTCCAGCGTCTCCTCCGTTACCGCAGCCAGCTCGACCTCGGGGCGGTGCATGAGGACCTTCTTCAACGGGAGGTGCTCCTGAGCAATGCGACTGATATCGATCATGGTGTCTCCTATCTCATATGCGCTGTGAGCTTGATGCTGCGAGTAGCCGATCAGCTACCACGGAAGGATCCTCTCTGTCACATACCGGGTTACCGTGCGTCTCGGTGCAGTGTCGGTGATGGATGCCCGGTCAACGAACATAGGATAATCACCTGACTCATTGGCTCGAGGTTGGATTGCCAGAAGGTCGTTGCCGCGGAAGCGGCATGTATACCGTTTGCCACCGAGCGTGCACTCAACGACCCGTTCTTGATCTGCCGGGGATATGAGGTAGGTGCATCACCTGGCCATCTTCCCTTCACACGAATCGTTCAGGCGTCATGAACGGCACAAACCGAACCGCCGCAGGTGACCTCCGTCTGCAGCGAGGGAAGCATTGGTGGGTGACGCGACTGATGTCGATCACGCATCTCCTCAACCTGTCGCAATATGCGAGTACGCATCCGAGCGGTGGTATGGCATCCTGGCCTGGATCCTATCACCGCGCTCGTCACGCAGCTACCAGGTGCGAGGCACCGGTAGACAACGAGCAGACTGCTTTGCACAGAGTGCATCCCACTCTTGCGCCAGCTTGTCCAGTCGGCGCGCTGGTTCAGCCGTAGTATGGTAGCCGCGATAGGCCACTAGCGGCAGCTCTGGCTTCAGCACCGGGGTATTCTCGCAGTAGTTGTAGTAGTCCAGGAACGTACGGAACTCCACTTGGATACCGTAATGTGCGGGGCGGATACTCATTGGGCTGCACGGGTCAAGTGTGCACCATATTGCTCATTCGCAGGAGCTCGGGAGGGTACATATCACAGATTCTGTTCGCCAGAACCAGGGTGTCACGAAACGCGCGCTCGCTCTCGCCGGGTAGATTGAGTGAGAAGAACACGGCAATGGGTATCCGTGCCGGCCTGAGCAGTGAGAGTGCAGCGAGCAACTGATCGTTGGTGAAGTGCTTACCGTTTCTCCTGCGGACCGACTCCGATCCTGACAAGGGACTGAACACGAGTTGAGAGTGACTGGTGTCGCAAGCCCTCACGTACTCCTGCAGAAACTCGTCGGAAGGCAGTTGGAAACACTCATTGTTCAGACCTATGCGAATTCCATTGTCTCTCGTTTTCGAGAGAAGCTCGGACCAATAGCCAATGCCCAGGATCGAAGGGTCTAAACTCAATGACGCTTGCTTGATGCCTCGTTCCTCGAGTCGAGAAAGGTCGCGTACGATCTTCCCAGGTGAACGGGGTACCACGCCCTTCCTGCCGGTGAGCAAGTGATGAGACCGCCGGCCGCCGCCACAGAACGAGCAATCATAGCGACACCCACGGCCGGTACACAACCAGTGCCCCTGAGGCGCGTCACTTCCTGCCACGCGGAACTCAGTCCCGCCTGCGAATTGGATTTGATGGTATTGGCGTGCGTGCACCAGGAATGAAGTGTCCACGAAATCGAGGCTGTCGAGGTCCTCACTGCTGGCGCAGTAGTCCAGACTGTTGCTACGCACCGTGCCATCTGCTCTGTAGCAGATGTTGGGTATGTCCTCCAACCGTCCACCTTCGCCGCGCAGCAAGTAGTTTGCCAGCTGCAGAAGTGACAACTCACCGTCGCCACGAACGACGAAGTCGGCCTCCGCGAACTCGCTGAGGATTTCCCTCCAGTAACATGAGGCCGTCAGCCCTCCCAGAACCACCGGCGCCTCTGACGCGACTTGCTTGCAGGCGCGCGCAACATCCAGTGCTCCAAACGCGTGCTCGTACCAGTGGAGATCGATGGCGATCAGCCCGACATCCTCGTGACCGCCCAACCAGGTGTGTAGATCAAACCGTCCATCAATGGCAATCTCTAGAGGCACGTTGAGGCCGGTGACCCGGTAACCATGGTGGCGGAGCAGATTCATCATACCCAGTACGCCTACAGGTAATTGCCAGTAAGGGCTGGCCCGTGCGGCTCCTGCGTACATCCTGAGATTGATGGGCGGCTTGGGAGGGTGCAGGTACAGCACGCTTTCCTTGCCCTTGACGTTGGCAAACACGTCTGTCATATCCCTCCACTGACTATCTGTGCGCCTGGACTAGATCACGCGATGTCGGGAGTTGAACCGATCGTCGATTCCCTTCTGATCAGCCGGCAGGAGACCTGAGCGATACGTGCGTCACCGTCGTACCTGTCCTCGATCCGATCGCAGAGAAAACCAACGGCTCTTGAGGCGAATTCCCGGGTATCGTAGCCCACTGCAGTGATGGACGGTGTCATATATGAGAAGGCGGCCACATCGTCGAATACGCACAACGCGATGTCATCTGGCATTCGCAGGCGGCGTTCCTTCACGTGGCGCAGCACGCCCTCGGCCAGCCGGTTGCTTGCTGCAAACAGCGCTGTCGGTGGTGGGTCGACGTCCAACAACTCGCCAGCCATCGCATAGCACTCCTGCGCTTTGAAGCTTACTTCTCTCACCAGCCGTGGGTCCTCGGTCAATCCGGCGTCCTTTAGTGCGCGCCGGTAACCGCTCAGTCGTCCGCGTCCAGGGGCCAAGATGGCGGGCAGGTTCAGCAGGCCGATCCGGGTGTGCCCCGACTCGATGAGATGCTGCACCGCTTCGTATGCGCCGCCCTCGTTGTCGAACATCACGCAGTCGGCGTTGACCCCCTCGACCTGACGATCGAGCAGACCCAGATGACACCCCTTCTCCATAGCTGAATACAGCGTCCGCTGATTGTGGCCTGTTGGGAGCAACAGCACGCCATCTGCACGTCGGCCAACCAGTGTGCGCAGCAACTGGAGCTCGTGTTCAGGCGACTCATCGCTGTTGCCCAGAATGAGGCTGTGGCCGCTGGGCAGGAGCAGGTCCTCAGCGTGCTTCGCTATTGCGGCCAGTATCGGATTGAGGATATCGGAGACCACGATGCCCACAGTCTGCGTACGGTTAGTCTTGAGACTACGTGCCACGGCGCTCGGTTGGTAGTCCAACTGCTCGATCGCCCGGAGCACTCGCTCGCGCGTCTCAGCCGAAACAGGACGAGGGCCATTGTTGACGACGTACGACACGGTGGCTACAGACACCCCGGCCAGCGCCGCCACATCATTTCGAGTTACACTCATACATCTTACCCCAAATCTACTCGTAGTGTCTACTGCAGTAAGTATACCATCACGATTTCAGTTGTCAAGTGTGTAAGTACAGGCTCCGACGTGAAGAGAGGCTCCGCATCAATCTAGCCACGACGTTCGCCGGAGCGATGCTTGGGCTCCATCCCAGGGCGCTGTTTGTCTCCGTCTTGCGACGGCAGAGGGCCTCTGGAGCGCACCACGGACCGAATTTTCCGGTTTCAGCGCGCATTGCAGCGTGGGAGTACCGGCATGATGTCCTGTGGGGAGGACGTCTAGCCGCCGAAGTAGTTGAATGACGACTGGTTTGGGCCGATAATGTGAGGTTGGCCACACATTCCACGATTTCGGACAATTGCCTCTTGACAAAGTCTCAATCGCATGATAATATACTCGTGTAGACTATACGAGTAGACCATCATCTGGCTGTCCATTGCCGCCTGGCTTGGCCGAGGATAGTACAGAATACCCCGAAGAGCATCGTGTGATGGACCCGTTATCGTAGGCACGTGGCTGATGAGAGGCTTG
>JAAZAN010000042.1 GCA_012514315.1 Chloroflexota bacterium | reverse complement strand
TCATCACGGGTGTATCATCCCTGAGCATAACGCCACCTTTGATGAAGAAGCTCCAATGCGTTGTGAAGTCGTTCTGTTCGCCTGTCAGGCGCTTCCATTCGTGCATCCAGGCGACATATGTATCAGTCACGAGCTCCAGCAGCTCGTGCACAAGATCAGGGCAATCGTATAGCGCCACGAGAATGTCTGGTCCCCATATCAGGTGGGCCACGTCAAAAGGACCCTGGAGATCGGGATGGTAGATCGCGACCGCCTCCTGCAAGTTGGGGTAGCCAGATAGGATATCCTGGTAGTAGCTCAGTGTCTCAAAGCAGGTCTTCCCGAGTGCTGTGTTCAAGTCCGGTATCCCACGCGCGACCAAGTTCGCGACGGCCTGGCGATCATCCAGGTGGTGTGCCCACGGCACGGACGTTTCGGTCAACTGGTATCGAGCGCCAAACACAGATGGTAGGATCACCGTTCCATAGTTGCAGCGGATATTCAGCGGATGATAGTCTTTCAGTTGATGGTGCAGGAAAGGCCCGCGCAACTGATTCAACAGCATCTTCTGAGGGTCCGCGAACGTGTCATTGTACGGGAAATCAGGCCAATCGTCGTCCTCAACGCACGATACATCACCGACGATGTACGGCAACTCGGCTACGTCATGAAACGCGAAAATGCTCCGATAGGTCGCCTCAACCTTGGCGATGTGGTTGAAGTCGACCATTGCATCCAACTTAGACAGGTACTTCTTGATCAAGCCTTGCATCGACCACCTCATTGCTCATGAATCCAGAACAACGTCATCCCTCGCGATCTCACCGAACCGGACCGTGCCCTAAACTCTTTCAGCCGTCATCATCGATCATAGTGATCTGTCCCCAACGAGACTCACTGAGTCTTTGGAGTGCATCTGCAAGTTCATACATCATCTCGGTCTTGGACTGCCAGAAGATGCGATCATCGAGGTGCAGAATGTCGAGGAATGCCTTCTCGAAGCCTCCGGGCTTGATGGGCAGGGCGCGCAACATACGTGAAATCCTGGAAGCGTGACGATTGTAGTTCGGACACCCATTCAGCACCATAAGCGTGTCGACTACAGCGCGGTTGATCGCGCTTAGATCAATGCCAATCCATTCACCCCGACGGGCGTACTTCTCGTAGCGATGGATGCGAACGTAGAGTAGACGCAAGTTCGATTGTACCCGTGCCTTAAGCACTGCTTCTGGATATGTTCCCTTACTGTCACAGAGCTGGCTTGCCAGTCCATCCTTGTCCAGGAGCACGATGAAGTCGAAGCAGTAACCCAACTGATCGGGCAGGTTATAGCTGACATCAAACCAGATGTCTTCGAAGATGAACTTGTCGATAGTCTGGGCTTGCACAGGAAGGGCAGGGTTGTTCTGACCGGCAATGGCCAGCATAATGTCGTGACATCCAATCGCTAGCAAGCGGGTCAACCTCTCATCACTGGAGACAAGGTCACTCACAACCACCATGATGTCCACATCTGAATAGGCATCACCCTGACCATCGGCATTGGACCCGATGAGTAAGACCGCACGAATACGGTCGTCGCTCGCGAAGCCCATGCCGCGCACGAAGCCCAGTGCCACCTGATGGGGATCATGTCTCAACATCCAATCCACCTGTCACACAGTTGGTACAGACAACGACTGGTATCAGGGTTCTCATTCGGCGATGAGCGCAACAGATCCGTCCGAGCGCATCAGGATGATGCATACGATGGCCATATCTGGCCAGGTGGTTCTCGATGTTTGTTCGGGAAGTGCGCGCATTATACCTGAGCGACGGTCGCCTGACAAGCACACCCATGTGCTTGCAGTTTGACGGCAAACCGCCTATAATTAGATTACCAACTTGGGAGAAAAGAGATGCCAGCCGAATCGATAACGCCCCTCACAGGAAACCCGATGGAGGAGATGCTGGAACAGTATATGTCCTGCCAGAGCTTGGAGCGGGGCCAGATTGTTCCGGGTGTCGTGATCCGTGCGAGTTCGAGTAGTATCATTGTCGATGTGGGAGCCAAGTGCGAAGGGATTGTGCCAGCCGATGACTTTGCCAGACTCTCGCCAGAGGAACAAGCGGACATCAAGCCCGGCGCGGACGTGATGGTCTTCGTCGTTAACATCGAGGATGACAGTGACAACATCATTCTGTCGCTCACTCGAGCTCAGATCTACCGAGACTGGCAGGAAGCACAGCGTCTGCTGGAGAATCAGAAGATCGTGGAGAGTGAAGTGGTTGGCAGCAACAAGGGCGGTGTGATTGTCAACGTTGGCCGCCTGCGGGGTTTCGTGCCGGGTTCACAGTTGTCTGTCAATCACAATGTGGGGCAATCCCGTGAGGGATCTCCGAGTGATGACCGCTGGCAGTCGCTGGTTGGCCAGACACTGAAGCTCAAGGTCATCGAGGTCGATCAGACACGAAACCGTCTTATCATGTCGGAGCGAGCTGCGGTTCGAGAGT
>JAAZAN010000041.1 GCA_012514315.1 Chloroflexota bacterium | reverse complement strand
TTTGTTCCCGGCGTGAGTTTTGACAGGGCGAAGCTGGGTTTTCTGCTTCCAACTGCCACTCAAAGCAGCATTCGTGACCACTTCTTGCCTATTTTGACGCGTCTGGATTAAGATGCGATTGCCCTGTTGCCGGGGGTTGACTTCGTTCTGTGTACGCGTAGAATCACTATACCGCGTCCTGATGCGGTAGGTTTGGCAGTGGTTTCAGTGACGCACCGAGTAGTGTTGCGTGTCAGTACGGTGCTGGACGATAGGGGGGACCGATGGACATCTATCGATATGTAGTGGTGGGCGGCGGTCTGGCCGGTGGTCGGGCCTGCGATGGCATCCGTAAGGTGGATTCGGACGGCAGGGTTGCGTTGGTGACGGCCGAGCAACATTTGCCGTACCAGAGACCCCCTCTGTCGAAGGGATACCTGGCTGGAAGAGCGGGTCTGGATCAGGTGTTTCTGAAAGACAGTGCATTCTATGGGGAGCAGGCGATTGACGTGTTGACCGGTGTAGTAGCGCAGCATGTTGAACCGCTGGCCTGTACGGTGACACTCTCCGACGGGCGCGTGCTGGGCTACGAACGATTGCTGCTCGCAACGGGTGGAAGCGCCAGGCGACTCCCGATTCCGGGTAGCGAGCTGACGAATGTCTTTACGTTGCGGACGATCGATGATTCTGATGGAATCCGACGCGTTGCAGTTCCCGGCAAGCGGGCAGTCGTACTGGGTGGTAGCTTCATTGGTGCTGAAGTTGCTGCTTCTCTGTCACAACTAGGGGTGAAGGTCACTGTGGTCTTCCCGGAAGGGCGTCTGCTCGAACGGATTGTGCCGGGGATGCTCAGCTCGCACCTGGAGGCAATGTATGCTGAACGGGATGTGTGCATCATCAGTGGCAACAGACCGGGTCGGATCGAGGGCGCTGCATCGGTCGAGAGGGTGATCCTCGAAGATGGGCAGAGGCTGGATGCTGATCTGGTGGTAATGGGCGTAGGGATCCAGTTGAATACCGAACTGGCCAGAGAGGCAGGTCTGGAGATGACGGAGCAGGGCGCCGTAATCGTTGACGAGTATCTGCGTACGCAGGACCCCAGCATCTATGCCGCTGGCGATATTGCGGCCTGGCCTGATCCAACCTTTGATCGACGGCTACGTGTCGAACACTGGGATGTGGCCCGTGCCCAGGGCTTGCGAGCAGGCCGCAACATGGCGGGTGAGGAGAAACCGTATAAAACGTTGCCTTACTTCTTCTCAGATCTCTTCGACCTGAGCTTCGAGGCGTGGGGCGATCTCACAAACTGGGACCGGATCGTTGAGCGCGGGTCGATTGACGATGGTTCGTTCGCGCTCTACTACTTTGAGCGTGGCCGGACGGTTGGTGTGCTCGCAGCGGGCCGGCCGAGCAGCGAGCGCAAGCCAATGATGGCGCTGGTGAAGGCCCGTCTGGAGTACGAGGAGATCGGGCGCGACGTCGCCAATGAGGCCTCCGACCTGGCGTCGCTTGTTGAGTGAGCTGCAGTCGTGTCTATCAGTGGCATGTTGGGTCGAGGATGGTAGGGGGCGATGAGTCCCTGCGCCGACAGATGGGGGTACTGCTGATGCGGAAGAGAAGACTTGGTGGAACGGACGTACATCTGACGACGGTCGGTCTAGGCACCTGGGCGATTGGGGGCAGTGGGTGGTCAGGTGGATGGGGTATGCAGAATGACGAGGAGTCGATTGCGGCTATCCAGCGCGCGATCGATCTCGGCGTCAACTGGATTGACACGGCGCCCGCCTACGGACTGGGTCATTCAGAGGAGGTCGTGGGCCAGGCGATCAAAGGGCGTCGTGATCAGGTCCTCGTGGCAACCAAGTGTGGGAACGTCTGGAACAAGGGGGACAACAAACTGATCAAGCGGTTGACGGCCGACAGTATCCGTCAGGAGATAGAGGACAGTCTGAGACGACTGGATATCGACGTGATCGATCTGTACCAGATTCACTGGCCCATCCCTGATGAAGACATCGAGGAAGCGTGGGCTGAGATTGGCCGCGCAGTCGAGCAAGGCAAGGTGAGGTATGCGGGAGTATGCAACTTCAGCGTTGAACAGCTCGATCGCATCCGGCCGATCCATCCGGTGGCATCGTTGCAGCCGCCGTACAGTATGCTGCGCCGCGATGTGGAGGAGGATATCCTGCCTTATTGTGCTCAGCGCGGAATCGGCGTCGTCTGCTACAGTCCAATGCAGGCAGGTCTGCTAACCGGCAAGTTCACGCGCGAATGGGCTGCTGCATTGAAGGCCGACGATTGGCGGAGTCGGTCGCGTGATTTTCAGGACCCGGAATTGAGTGCTAATCTGGCGCTCGTGGATGGGTTACGGCCGATTGCAGAAGCCCGGGGATGTAGTCTGGCTCAACTCGCGATCGCTTGGGTACTGCGCCGACCCGAAGTGACCTCAGCGATTGCCGGGGCGCGACGCCCTTCGCAGATCGAGGAGACGGCGGGCGCCATGGATGTGGTGCTCTCGGATGACGAGATCGCCGGTATCGACGCGTTACTGGAAGTGAGGTCTCACACCAGCATCTAGCGGCTGAGCCCCGTGCGTTGGCCGCCAGAGGAAGACCATGAAGCCATTTCGAAAGAACGTTGCTCTCGCAGTCGATGGCGGGGGTATTCGAGGGGTTGTCGTGACCAGAGCACTGGCGGTCCTCGAAGAGCACCTCGGTAAGATGTCGGGCGAGGTGTTCACGCTGGTTGCCGGCACGTCCACCGGTTCCATCATCTCGGCCGGTATCGCCGCGGGACTGAGCGGCGCTGGGATGCACCGGCTCTATCTGGAGCTCGGTGAGACGGTCTTTCGCAGGTCATGGCGCAGTCGTCTGTGGCCTCTCACCCGGTATCGATATCCTATCGGCCCCCTGCGGGCCGCATTGATGCGGTACATCGGGAACTTGTATATGGGTACGTTCTGGTGGAAGTCGCCCTCGATCGATGTGGTCATCACGACCTTTGATCTGGTAACCAATCGTACACGATTCATCAAGCCGTGGAAGGAGGAGTACGCCACGTGGCCTGTTGTGCAGGCAGTGCTGGCGTCCTCTTGCGTCCCAACGTACTTCCCCGTTGTTCTGGGACGGTACGTGGACGGCGGAGTTGGGGCCTACTCCAACCCGTGCTACATCGCCGCCTATGAAGCGCAGTTCTGCCTTGGCTGGAACCCGGACGAGACTACGCTGATCAGCCTGGGCACCGGGCGCGAACCACACCAGTTTGGTCCCGGCGATGCGGCGCGCTTCTTTGCCTGGCAGTGGCTCGGGCCGGTTCTGGGCGCTTTCCTGCAGTCGGCGGACGATCAGCAGATCCATCTGGTGCAGACATTCTTCGATCAGCTGGATTTCCGTCGGTTCCAGGTCGATCTCGTTCGGCCGATCGGCATGGATGATGTGGGCGCGATGAGCGAATTGACGCAGTACGGCGAGGAGCTGGGCCGGAAGATCTTGAATGACGAGACGGAGGGTGGCGATTTCTCCGTTGCAAGAGAGCTACGCCCAGTACATGAATGACCTGGCAACAGCCCGTGGAGTGGCGTGGCCAGGTCATTCGATCGAGTTCACTCTCCGCACGTTGGAGCAATGTACCCTGCTGGCCAGCGCCGAATGGCAGGTGGTCAGCGGGAGACAACCGGCTATAGCTGGCGTAGCGCTCGCCGCTGGTCGCGCCGTTGTCCGGGGGCTACTCGGTGCTGGTCTCTGGCTCGCGAGCGTAGGACAAGTTGATTTGAGAGGAAATGAGGCATGGCGGATATTCGAATCTTGTGCATGCTCGGGGGTGTCTATCATCCTTTCGAGGAGGCCGAGCGCTTTTTCGGAGACCGGCTCTCGAATGCCGGATGTGATCTGAGATTCAGCTATGATCCAGAGGACCTGAGGGTAGCCCAACGGGAAGATGTCGACCTGGTCATTCTCTACACATGCTTCAGTGATTACGAGCTGACCGAGGATCTTGCTGAGAGTCTGGCCGCGTTCGTATCGGAGGGCGGGGGGCTGCTGGCTCTGCACGGTGCTACCTCGTCGTTCCGCACCAACCGGGCGTACCACGCACTGATCGGCGCGACGTTTGTGGAACACGGGCCACGACACAATTTTGTGGTGATGCCGATGCAGTGGCGGCATCCTGTGACTCAGGGGATTGAGGCCTTCACGGTCAATGACGAGCTGTACCTGCAGGAGTTCGAGGTTGACAAGGACATCGATATCCAAATGGCGGCGGTGTACTTCAACCGTGTGCAGCCGGTCGTCTGGACACGTGAGCACGGGGCGGGGCGCCTGTGCTACATTGCCCTCGGACACGACGAGGCGGTCTGGGCACAGCCGGAGGTGTGGCATCTGATTCTGAACAGCATTGCTTGGTGCGGTCAGCGCTGAGACAAGGAAAGCTGGAGTGAAAGACACCTTCTCCATTGAAGGGCTCGACTGCCCAGACTGTGCCAGAGGTCTGGAGCAGTCGGTTGCCGCGTTGCCGGGCGTCGCTGCGGCCGCCCTGAGCTACGAGACTGCGCGGCTGGTCGTCGCGTATGAGGGCGGACTCACGGCACGTGATGCCGTCGTGCGATTGTCTGATCACATGGGATATCGGGCCGTCGCCCTCGGCGACACACCCAATGGTGAGGAGACAGAAGCGGGCTGGCACGGATGGCTGAAGCGACATCGGAAGACCGTCGCGACCGTGTGCGGTGCGGTGGCGGTTGCGGCGGCCTTCGCGTCGGAACTGATGGGAGCGCCGAGGCTGCTCGTAGCGTCGTTGTATGTCTTGGCCGCGGTGACTAGTGGGTTCTACGCTGCACGGGCTGGGTGGCGGGCGCTGGTGACCGGGCGAAGCATCGACATGAATGTGCTCATGATCATTGCCGCAACCGGCGCCCTGCTCATCGGGGAGTTCGCTGAGGCCGCGATGGTTACACTGCTCTTCGCTGTGGGCAATCTGCTCGAAAGCGCATCCATGGACCGGGCGCGGAATGCGATACGCGCCCTAATGGAGATGGCGCCAGCTGAAGCGACGCTCATCTCGGATGATGGTGAGAGGCGGGTACCGATCGACTCGGTGGGTGTTGACGACCTGATCCTGGTCCGTCCCGGCGAGCGGGTACCCATGGATGGCGTCGTCAATGAAGGGACCTCAACGGTCAACCAGGCGCCTGTGACAGGCGAGTCAACGCCGGTGCTCAAGGTGATCGGGGAGGAGGTATTCGCTGGCAGCGTGAACGGTGCGGGCGCCCTAACGATTCGTGTGACTCGTCTCGCAGACGACAGCACGTTGGCGCGTGTGCTCCAACTGGTTGAGGAAGCCCAGTCCCAGCGCGCACCATCACAGCGCTTCGTCGATCGCTTCGCTCGAGTGTATACTCCGGTCGTGATCCTGCTCGCTGCCGTCATCGCGGTTCTGCCCCCGATGTTGGGGTGGGGCGCCTTCACTGAGTGGCTCTATCGCGCGCTGGTTCTACTGATCATATCCTGCCCCTGTGCCCTGGTCATCTCCACGCCGGTGACGGTGGTGAGTGCGCTGGCTCGTGCGGCGAAGGCGGGTGTGCTCATCAAAGGAGGAGTTCATCTTGAGCAGATGGGCTCTATCCGAGTGATAGCCTTTGACAAGACAGGGACGCTGACGGCAGGTGAGCCAGAGGTGGTGGGTTGTCGCTGTGCCGAAAGGTACGCGTCCGCGGGGGGTACCGGCGACGATTGGCCGGGTTCCTGTCTCTCCTGTATAGATCTTGTGGCGCGCGCGGCCGCTGTGGAGCGACGCTCGGAGCACCCACTGGCGCAGGCGATTGTGCGCCACGCGGAGCGGATGGGCGTAGGAGAACGCTATGGGCCTGGCCAGAACGTGGTAACGACGGCGGGAATGGGCGTGACCGGCCGGGTGGATAACCATACGGTGATCGTCGGGAGCCATGACTTCGTCCACGGTAACGAACGGCTGCACGATGAGATGTGCGACGACGTGCGCCAGGCTGAGGCGGATGGCCATACCGTGGTGATGATTGAGGACGAGTGTTGTGGGCGCCGCGCCTACATGGCTCTGGCCGATGTTGTCCGTTCTGGCGTAGCGGTCGTGATGGAGGACCTCCGCCGCGAGGGCATTGTGCGGATGGTAATGCTCACAGGAGACAATGAGGGAACCGCTCGACGGATTGCCGAGCGGGCCGGGGTGGATGAATTTCGGGCGGGACTGATGCCGGAGGATAAGGTGGCCGCGGTGAGGGAGCTAGAGGCACGCTTTGGCGCCGTGGCGATGGTGGGGGATGGCGTGAACGACGCTCCAGCGCTGGCGCGCGCCCGGGTTGGGATCGCGATGGGGGCAGCTGGAACGGATGTTGCGCTTGAAACTGCGGACATCGCCTTGATGGGTGATGATCTGGGCGGGCTGCCCTTCACAGTCGGGCTCAGTCGCAAGGCACTGAGCATCATTCGGGCCAATATCGTTGCTTCGTTGGTGATCAAGGCGGTGTTTCTGGTTCTGGCGAGTGTGGGCCTCGCTACTCTCTGGATGGCGGTCTTTGCCGATATGGGCACCTCGTTACTGGTGACGTTCAACGGGATGCGGATGCTCGGGTACAGACGCCGAGCCGATCGCCGGGGCTAGTCGGCACTCACTGTGGAGCCTTTCCCACGAAAGAAGACGAGGGCCCCCCAGATGAGCGAGGGCCCTCGACAAATCATCCTGCGTTTGGACGTTCTGTGAGAACTACTGAACCTGAATCTCGACAACTTCCCTCACCTGCACATTGCCGGGAAAGTCTGGCATCACGGTGCTGAAGGTGCCATCGTCCTGGAACGCAAGGATGCATCCGGCACACTGCAGCACCTCATCCAAAGTCAACTGCGCGGAGTAGCCGTCATGCGCGACGATGACGAGCGCCGCGGCGCTGTCACCAACGCCTGCCTGATCGAGCAAGGCGATGAGGGGTACGCCAGCGTGAGTTGAGGTCTCTCCATCCTTGTTGGTGTACTCGGTCTCGATCGTATCCAGAGCACGAATCTCTTCCTCACTCCACACCAACTCGGTATCTACCAGCCCCGTGAGCTGGAAGGTGACGTCAGCGGTGCTCTCGCCTGCCTGGGCTGATCGCCAGGCGGCTGAATCGGGCACGAACAGCGGGCCGCCGAACTGGTCTACTCCGAACTCCGCGATCATCGCCTGGGTTGGCAAGGATACGAGCCAGTCGATGAATAGATCGGCCAGCTCCGCCTGGATGTGCTCACCCTTGTCTGGATTGACGGCGATGACGCCGTACGGGTTGAAGAGCACCGGATCGCCCTCGACGAGTATCTCCAGTTGGGTGCCTTCTAGCGTGCGAGCCAGGTAGGTGGCGCGATCGCTGAGTGTGTAGGCGAGCTGCTCATCAGCCATCGTGAGCACTGCGCCCATGCCTTGGCCTGCTGAGACGTACCAGTCTCCTGCGGGTTCGATCTCTGCGACAGCCCAGATTGCCTTCTCTTTTGAGTGAGTGCCAGACTCATCACCACGAGAGATGAACTCGGCTTCGCTCTCGGCAATCATGGTGAACGAGGCCACGGCATCCGTGGAGCCGGCGATAGCAGCGGGATCATCGGCAGGGCCGAGGACGACGAAATCGTTGTACATCACGTCCTCCCGTCGTACGCCGTCGCCTGTATCCATGAAGGCATCCTCTTGCGACCTGGCATGGACCAGGAGAACGTCGGCATTCCCATCCTTGCCCAGCTGAATGGCCTGTCCAGTGCCCACCGCGATTACATTGACTTTCACGCCATACTGCTGCTCGAAATGGGGGAGAAGATACTCAAGCAGCCCGGAATCCTGAGTGCTTGTTGTCGTTGCCAGGATCAGCTCCCCGGTCGCTACAGGTTCGGCTTCCTCCGTAGGTTCCTCCGTGACAGGTTCGGGACTCGGATCTGCGGTTGCCGGGACGGCGGTTGGTGCTGAGGTGGACTCAGCGGCTGTGGTCGGAGGAGGAACAGCCGGCGCACACCCAGTCACGAGCACGAACACCAGGGCTACTAGAGCCGCAGTTCTCACAAAAGCTTGTCTTCTCATCTTTCACTCCTTTCGAAACTAAGACTCATTGCATCGATCGGTAGTCCAGTCATCCTGCGTCTTGTCACCGCTTCTCAGTAGACCATCTCACCCCGGATGAATGCGGCGGCGCGACTGTCCTGAGGAGCCTCAAAGAACGCATCTGCTGGTCCCGCTTCGATCACCTTGCCATCAAGCAGCAGCGCAACACGGTGCGCAAGCCGTCGGGCCTGGAACACATTGTGGGTAACGAGAGCGATCGTTGTCCCGCGTTCGCGATTGAGCCTGAGTACGATGTCCTCAATGAGGCCAACGTTGTATGGATCGAGATTAGCTGTCGGTTCGTCAAGCAGCAACACGTCGGGCTCGAGTGCGATGGCGCGAGCCAGTGCGACACGCTGCGCCTCGCCACCGGAAAGCGTTCTTGCGCGGCGGCGAGCGAGGTACCGAAGGCCAACCTGCTCGAGCGCCCGGTTGAGTTGTTGGGCATTGGGCCGGATGCCGCGCAAACGGAGGCCATAGGCTACGTTCGCGGCTACGCTTCGATTCAACAGCATGGGCCGCTGGAAGACCGTCGTCACCCGCCGGCGCACCTCTAGCGGCACGCCTTCCTCAGATCCGTAGTCAATGCCGCGAAATGTAATCGTACCGCGGCTGGGAGACTCGACAAAGTTCAGCAGCCTTAGCAGAGTGCTCTTACCCGCGCCACTCGGCCCGATCAGTGCAAACACTTCGCCCTGATGAATGTGGAGCGCGTCGATGGTGAGAACGGTCCGCCCATCGTAGGACTTCTCGAGATTCTGCAGCCGATAGATGGGCTCGTTCATTCGTCGAAGACGCGTCCTTGAAGGTAGAGCATCGCCAGGTTGGCGAGAAAGGAGAGCGCCAGTAACACGATTCCCAACGCAATGGCCAGGTCAAATACTCCTTTCCGTGTCTCCAGCACGATCGCTGTTGTCAGTACACGGGTGCGACCTTCGACGTTGCCTCCCACCAGCATGACCGCACCGACCTCCGAGATGATGCTGCCGAATCCAGCGATGATGGATACGACGACACCGGTTCTCGCCTCGGCAAGCACAGCCAGTGTGCTCTGCCACTGTGTGGCGCCGAGCGCACGGACCTGTTGCCTGATCTGTGGGTCGACCCCCATGACCGCGGCCATCGTGAAGCCTGCGACGAGCGGAAAGGAGATGACGCACTGAGCAAGGACCATCGCGCCGGGAGTGAAGAGGGCCGGTATGAAGTCCCAGTGAAGCTGCCCGAGCGGTCCGCTACGGGAGAGCACCAGATAAACGAAGAGGCCCACCACGACCGGTGGGAACCCCATTCCTGTGTAGAGCAGTGCGACGACAAGACGCCGTCCGCGAAATCGGGTAAGACCCAGGGCGGCGCCAAGTGGGATGCCGATTAGGGTGCTGAATAGGAGTGCTGTGCCGGATACACTGAGCGACAGGCGGATGATCTCGAACAATGCGGGATCGCGTGTCAAGATGAGGTGTATCGCCTGTTTCAGTCCTTCTAGAATTGCGTTCATGTCTCCGGTGTGTATGTACAGCAGTGAGATGTACCAATCTGGCGTCAAGTGGTCGCCCTGTCGCGACGCGCAACAGCATCGTGAGGCAACGAAAACGGCGCCCAGTAGGGGCGCCATTTTCGTTCGCTACGACCTCGGCCCGTGTGACGTGACTGTGCCAGAGCAACCGAATGAGGACATCCCCTTTCCAAACACGGGAGGCGCAGTCGTTTCCGACCGTACCCTAACGGTCAAAGAGCCATGGGCTTCAACAGTCAGCCGGGTAGGCTCCAGGACTCGGAGATGGTGTAAGTATTGGATTGTGCCCGTACTATAGCACGGCTTCTGTCTTTGTCAAGAACCAACTCGGTCGG
>JAAZAN010000303.1 GCA_012514315.1 Chloroflexota bacterium | reverse complement strand
CTGTAGAGCCAGCCCATACTCGTTGATAGCGGGTTGTAGCAGGCGAGGACGCTCCGCAGTGTCCTTCCACTTGGCATCCAAAATAGACAGCCCGACTAGGGCTGTCCCCAAACTCAAACGTACTTCCCATAGGTGGCTGCTCTTGCCTAGCTGCTCGCGGCACAACTTGACGGCTGCGGCGAACTGAGAGCTCGCAGCGGGGTCGTCTAGACGCAATAGGACTATTCCGAGAACGGTTGCCGCTTGATGATTCGTTTCAGGAAGGTTCAATGCGAGTGATTGAGATGCGTAGAGCTTTGCATGATCAAGGTCTCCGAGTCCCAGTTTGGCACGTGCCAGACGCAACAAATGATAGCTCTCACTTAGGAGCACCCCGATTTGCCGCGAAATGAGTAGAGCTGCGTTCAGCAGTTCGACCGCCTTCTCATGTTGCCCCATGAGAATGTGGGTGTTGGCTATGTTGTCAAGGCAGATGGCCTGATGTCTCTTGGATCCTATTTCTGTTGCCAAGTCAAACGCCTGCTGAAGGTGGGCTATCGCGGTCTCATACTGGCCCATGGACGAGTAGGTGATTCCAAGGTGGGTCAGCCAGAAAGTCGTCCTCTGTCGGTCGCCATGTTGCTTGGCGATGTTCAAGGCTTCTTCATACAGATCGATTGCGACTGGGAATTTGCCGGCGCTTCGGTATGCAGTTGCCAGATGCCCAAGCCAATTACTTTCCATACCATACTGACCAGTTTCCTTGGCGATATCAGCGGCCTGACGGCACAGATCGATTGCACGATCGATCTGTCCTGTTACTCGGTAGATCACCCCTAGATGTCCAAGCCGCACTCCAATCTCATTACGGTCTCCGACCTCATAGGCTGCAAACGCAGCTTGCTCCAGCATGTCGCGCGCCTGATCGTATCGACCCAGGAGCCGGTATGCAAAGCCTAAGTTTCCCAAGTTCGCCACACTCAGTCGAGGATTGCTGATCTTCCCCACGAGCTGCCCTCTCAACTCCGCGAGAAGCTCCGTATAGCCCCAGATGTTCAAGCAGTTTGCGCCGTCGAAGTCAAGGGATGTAAGTATCTGGGCTGCAGAATTGTAGTCTCCGGCAAGCATGTCATGTCTGAACTCAGAGAGCAGTGGAGCGATGTCATCGATTGTCTTCCACAGCGATTCAGGTTGGCGAACGGACCTGTAGAAGTCCGCCGCACGCCGATGAAGATCTCGCAGACTATAGTCTGCGAGATCTTCATCGGCCTTTGCTTCCTCCGGTATCTGTTGGTAGGCATATCTCTGGTCGAGGGGATGAAGGCTGTACTCGTTTCGCCCTCGAGTGGCATACACAAAATAGCTCCTCGCTAGACGGCGCAGACAAGACTGCACGTCGATGCCAGGCAGCCATGGATGCAGTAGATGCATAACTTCGGTAGCACCGACTGGCCGGTCATAGACCGACAAAGCCTGCATAACTCTCTGCGCGTTTTCCTCAAGATGATGGTAACCGGCCGCTACCAGCCTTTCGACGACTTCTTCGCCGAAGAGGTCTTCTCTCCCAACGAGTTCATCCACGCTAAGGGTTGGGTTCTCGCTGAGTATTCCGGCGATGAATTCCAAGGCTCTCGGGATTCCCCGAGTGAGTTCCTGCACACGACCAAGTGTGTCATCTGAGGCTGTTCGCAGACCCAACCGACCTTCGGTGTCCAGTTGTCGCAGAAAGCCAATTGCGTCAGGAATCTCCAGGCCATCAGTCAATTCAATGCTTCGCGCTGCGTGAAGGCCACTAGCTGGAATCTTGACTTGCACTCGCGAGGTCACGATTACTCGTACTCCGCTTGGCTGAAC
Source organism: Chloroflexota bacterium (assembly GCA_012514315.1). Classification (GTDB taxonomy): domain Bacteria; phylum Chloroflexota; class Anaerolineae; order B4-G1; family B4-G1; genus JAAZAN01. Next base: position 74 of record JAAZAN010000303.1, on the reverse strand, counting down.
AAGACACCGCTCGATGAACTTTCTGAGACCTTCTGGAGCTATCTCACCTTCTTCAGTGAGTTGATCTTCGAGAT
>JAAZAN010000302.1 GCA_012514315.1 Chloroflexota bacterium | reverse complement strand
GGCTCGGAGCGCAGAAAGCCAGCCGTGCGCGCAGGCCCGTCAATACCCAGCAGACGTGTGAGAAACGCCCGGGTTTCCGGTGTGTGCCCGAGGCCGGGACCGACTAGCATCGCTGAGTAGCCATACATGGCCTCCATCAGCACCGGTACCGCATGCTCATTGACGACCCCCAGTGCGTGCGGGAGCAGCAGGTAGGTCGCCTCGGGGATCGCCGCCACTACGGCGCTGTGGAGTGTGCCCGGCAGCGCCAGGGTCACGAGGCCCGTGCCGGCGCGAACAGCAGCGGTGGCGGCGAGGATCGCGGCGCCGGTGTAGTTGGATGAGCCCGCGATGATCATTGCCTTTCCAAAAGTGCCCTTATGCGCATCCATCGGACGGGGATGGAGCCATGCACCGGTCTGATTCGGCGTGGCAAGCTCGGGACCTACTGGAATCTCAACACTGTCCGGAATGCCGATGTCCGCGACAACTAGATCGCCGACCCTGGTAGCACCGGGAAAGCGCAGATGCCCCCACTTTGGTGCAGCGAAGGTCACGGTGAAATCTGCCCTAAGCGTGTTGGCATCGACCTCGCCGGTGTCAAAGTCCAGACCCGATGGTCCATCGACTGCCACGATACAAGGGCGGGGGGGGTGGGGATGCGGCAATCGGAATGATACCAGCGTCTGGGGCGAAGGCTGGCCTACTGCCTGGTGAACGACGCTCAGGATGTCGGCGATAGCGCCCCGCAGGGGAGGCGTTGCGCCGGTGCCCAGAAGCGCGTCAACGATCACATCGGTCTGCGCCAAGAGGGATCTCAGGCGCTTAGCATTCACATCGGATGGGCCGTTAACGATCGGGACGTTAGACGTGACAGCGTCGCGGTATACGGCATCCTCATCTTGATCTCGTGTACGCGAGAGGTACGCGGTCACGGCGGCGCCACTCTCCTGTAGCCATCGAGCCGCAACCAGTCCATCGCCACCGTTGTTGCCAGGGCCCACAAGAACGAGGATGCGCTTTCCAACTACGGGCAAGCGCCTCCTAATCGCTTCAGCGACGCCCTTGCCCGCCAGGGCCATCATCGCCGCGTAGGTGTGCCCCAACGCGTCGGCAGAGCGCTCAATGCTCTGAATCTCGCCTACAGTCAGGATCCGCATAGGGTTGTGGCCCTCCTTGGCTCTCGCGTGGGGCGTGGGTTCATACAGCGGTCGGGCGGTCCGAGAAGTCGTGGGCCGCGTGTACGGAGTTATCCTCCCTGAGCAGCGCTACTGCGTGGGGAAGCACATCGAGCACAACACGCAGATTCTCCACTGCGCCCTTTGGACTTCCCGGCAGGTTGATAATGAGACACCGCCCACGGGTGCCTGCGTGTCCGCGCGACAGCATCCCAAAGGGCGTAATGGCCCTGGAGGCCGTTCGCATCGCCTCACTGAGACCTGGGACGTGCCGTTCGAGAACGTCGGCAGTCGCTTCGGGCGTGATATCGCGCGGCGCAAGACCTGTACCACCGGTCGTCAGCACCAGATCAGCAACGTCGCCATCAGCCCAGGCGCGCAGCTTCCCGGCGATCGCTGCACGTTCGTCCGGCACGATGGCTGTCACAACCACCTGTGCCCCCAGTCCACGTTCAACGAGGTCCGCAAGCGCGGGACCGCTCTTGTCCTCATAGGCACCACGCGATGCGCGGTCGCTCACGGTGAGCACGGCAACGCGAATCGGAGCTTCGGGCACTATCTCATTCCTCTCCGACCAGCGTCGCCCACTCGTCATGGATGCCTTCCTCAGTCACACCGTAGTAGACGCGCAGGCCATCGCCGTCCTTCTGGACGAGATCCCAACGCACTCGGTTGCGGTATTCGCGCTGCTTCCAGATCCCGATCGTGTCTTGCCAGCGCACCTGACTGGGGTTCACAGGGTTGGACTCAGCTTGTTCGATGGCATAGCGCCATAGATGCCGAGCCGACTTACGAGTGACGTTGGAGACCAGGTTGCCGTTGCGCAGGTCACGCATGGTGTAGTAGCGCGTGTTGTTGCGCACCGAAACTTCCGCGATTTCCACGCCGGTCTGCGGCGGTGGCAGGGTTGCCCCCGGTTCCGGCTGCTCGCTTTCCTTGAGGGGCTCACCGCGCTCGGGTTCGACCTCCGTCGTTGCCACCACGTCGCCCAGACCCCTGCGTGTGAGTTCGACGATCTCATCGCGGACTGCTTCGGTCGTCTCGGCCTCGCTGCGAATGAAGATCTTGCTCTCATCGAGAGCGTAGGGAAGGTGGGTCCCGCGTGGCACGATAATCCGGACAACTTTGATGCCCTGAGTCTCCTGCACGTCCACGGTGATCTGGAGTTCCGGCGTGATGCGTCCTTGAACTTCCTGTCTGAACAGGTTCACGACGCGATTGGGTGACGCCCCGACGCCAGTCGGCGGGCGCTTTGGGTCAGCCGGAACGCCGATATACAAGGTTCCGCCGTTCGTGTTGGCGAAGGCACAGATGTCCGCGATGATTGCATCGAGGTATCCGCCGCGCCGGCTGTAGCGCTCGTGGAACTCCTGCACAATGTTGGGGCCCTCGTCGCGCGCCGCCTGGACATAGTCGACCGGCAATGACTGCGGTCTATAGGGACGCGTGCGCGCGAAGTCATCGCCCAGGAAGACATCCCGAAGGGCCTGGAATGAACGGCTGGGGAGCAACACCTCAGTAATGCGGTCGCCAACACCTAAATAGCGCGAGCGGTCTGTCTGGCGAATTAGGCGATGCGCATCCGATCCCTGGATACACCGCATGCGCCTGGGATACTCGGGCTTCGACCCGTCAAAGAAAGATGCCGTTGCGTTCCGGCCCTTCTTCTCAAGGTCGGTGACCTCAAGGGCATGTAAGTGTTCGTCCTGGGTGAACGCGATGCGCGTCTGCCCACCGAACTGGATCCCGTGCAGTGCCACGCCGTTTGACGAGTTAGCGTGAGCCGCAATCACAACGCCTCCGGCGCGGTCGATCAACTGGTAAGCGTTGATGACGTCAGTGGTCGCCCCGACATCAGTGGCGCCCTCGTCGAGTCGATCGGGCGGGATGTTCAACTTCAGGAGGAGGAACTCCAAGTCCCGCAGCGGCGTGTCGGGGTCGAAAATGCCCAATATGTGGAACCCAAATGTGGCCGTGAACTCGAAGCCCTTGAGGAGCAATACGCGTTCGAAGAGCCTCCGGTACTCGGTCAGCCGCTGCCGCTCTGAGTTGCTAAGCCTTCCCAGTCGCTCAAGCAGCTCCAGGCCCTCAACCTCATTCTGCATCGTGCGGTAGCCCGCGACGGTATTGTGGTCAGTGAACGCAATGATGTCAATATCCTTGCGCTCGGCCTCGCGCAGGATGTCCAGGAACTTGACGTTTTCTTCCTGGTAATCTGCTGATGCCGGGGTGTGAAGGTGCAGATCGACCTTGTACCACTGTTCCCCGGGTTCTGCCTTTGTCCTACGTCTCCTTCTACTCATCTACTCCACTCTATCCTCCGTTTTCGCACGGTCGGTCCAAGGCGGCGACCTCATGGCTCCGAGAGCTCGTGTATTTTCGCCAGCAATTGAGCAGGACGAAACGGCTTCAGGAGGAAGCTCTCAGCACCCGCCCTAAGGCACACCGTCTCGCGGTCCATACCTGAGGTCACGACAACCGGTATCCGTTTCAGGTCTTCGCTCTGTTTCAGCTCAACTAGCGGGCCCATAGCGTCGCCACCCGCCAGATGATAGTCCATCAATATCAGGGCTGGCCCCTCACGCCGCACAGCCGGGATGATGTCTTCCGGACGAGTGACGGTGACCACTTGGTTGCCCTCGAGCTCCATGAGCGTGGTGAGCAATCCAAGCATGGTTGTATCGTCATCTGCAATCAAGATCTTCGGCATCCCACACGGGCTCCCGCAATGGCAGGCTGGCGGTTGGTATACATTCTACTACCGCCGGAACAGCGGCGACCGAAACCCGAACCTGTACATCATCTTTCATTACTTTGACCCAGAGCACACTTATTTTACCACACTTGGGGCAAACTTGTATGCAGGCTCTGCGACGACGTCGCTACTCGCGGCGCCGGCGGTTGTAGGCGACTGGGATTGCGGTAGAATGGCGAGCAGCGCTTGGCTCCGATTTCGCGGTCTTTTTTGCAGGTCTGGAACTTATGAGGAGTGTGTCATGCGAGACTTTGTGGTGGTGACCGACAGCACGTCCAACCTGTCGCCGGATCTGGCCGAGGAACATGACGTCCCGGTGATCCCTCTAAACGTACACTGGGGCGGCGAATCCTACCTTGACGGCGTGACTCTGGATAGCGATACCTTCTACCGGTGGTTGCGCGAGCGTAAGGACTTCCCGAAGACATCTCAACCTTCGGCCGGTGCCTTCATCGACTTCTTCCAGGAGGTGGCAGAGACCTACGCGACCAAAGCGATTCTGGGTTTGTTCATCTCCGAACAGATGAGCGGCACGCTGGCGTCTGCTGTTCAGGCCAAGCAGGAACTGGCAGTGGTTCGACCGGACCTCCGGCTTGAGCTTGTGGACTCACGCTCCGTATCGATGGGACTGGGACTGCAGGTGCTGGTAGCGGCTCGCGCCGCAGCAGCGGGCAAGACGCTTGAGGAAGCCATGGCGCTCGCTAAGCAATGCTACGAGCGTGAGCACGTCATCTTTGCCGTCGATACGTTGGAGTTCCTCCATCGGGGCGGGCGTATCGGAGGGGCAGCGCGTCTCCTGGGCTCGGCGCTGAACCTCAAGCCGGTGCTAACACTGGAGAACGGGCGTGTCGATACACTGGAGAAGGCGCGCAGTCGTGGTAAGTCGCTGCGGCGGGTGCTGGAGATCGCCGAGGAGCGGCTCCAGGGCCAGCGCCCCGTGGATGTGGGGGTCATGCAGGCGGAGGCGGGCGCCGATCTGGACTCCTTTGTGCAGATGATATGGGATCGGCTCAAGCCAGTACGCGTGTATATCCGTACATTGACGCCCGTTGTGGGCACGCACAGCGGGCCTGGCACGTTGGGCATGGCTTTCTATACGAGCCCAGAACCGGAATAGTGTTGTGAGTCGGGCGCACTCGTAATGCTTGGGTTCGCCATACTGGAGGAAGCGTATGCGGATGGTCGAGGTCATTGAGCGAAAGCGCGATGGTGAAGAACTGAGCCGTGAGGAGATTGGGTTCTTCATCGATGGCTATGTGCGGGGGGAGATCCCTGATTACCAAGCCTCGGCTCTGTTGATGGCGGTGATGTTGCGGGGTATGACCGATTCCGAAACGCGCGATCTCACGCTGGCGATGGCTCGATCTGGTGAGACGCTGGACCTGAGCGATGTCGCTGACATCGTTGTTGACAAGCACTCCACCGGTGGGGTGGGGGATAAGGTTAGCCTCGTTGCCGTGCCCGCGGTGGCCGCAGCGGGCCTGCCGGTCGGCAAGATGTCGGGAAGAGGACTTGGCTTCTCGGGGGGGACCCTCGACAAGCTGGAGTCCATTCCGGGATACCGTGTTGACCTCAGTGTGGCGGAGTTCAAGGCGCAATTGCGCGACATCGGCATCGTGCTGACCGGTCAGTCAGCCAATCTGGCGCCTGCGGACGGAAAGCTATATGCGCTCCGCGACGTGACGGGCACCGTGCCAAGCCTGCCCCTGATCGTGAGCTCAATCATGAGCAAGAAGATTGCGGCCGGTGCGGACGCGATCGTCCTGGACGTCAAGGTGGGTACCGGTGCCTTCATGCGCACGCTGGACGAGGCGCGCGCGCTGGCGCTGGCGATGGTGCGCATCGGGCACGCAGTAGGTCGCAGGGTCGCGGCACACATCGCTGACATGAATCAGCCCTTGGGACGTGCGGTGGGCAACGGCCTCGAGATCAGAGAATCGCTCGAGGTGCTCCGCGGCGGCGGTCCTCACGACCTGATTGACCATTGCTTGCGCATCGCTGGGGAACTTCTACGCGTGGGTGGCGTGGTGCCTGACCTTGAGTCGGGCATACGGCGAGCCGCCGAGATGATCGAGACCGGCGCGGCACTGGAGAAGTTCCGGGCCCTGATCGCTGCTCAAGGTGGCGATGTGCGATATGTCGATGAGCCTGAGCGGTTTCCGGTTGCGCCGGTGATTGAGTCTGTAACTGCACCGAGAGGCGGATACGTTGCTGGTATGGAGGCAGACGAAATCGGGATGGCCGTCGTGGATCTTGGCGGTGGACGCGAGAAGAAGGGCGACCCGATCGACCATAGGGTCGGGGTGGTGATGCAGGTGCAGATCGGGGACGCCATCCAGCAGGATCAGCCGCTGTTCACGGTCCACGCGGCGAGCGTGGAAACCAAGGATCGAGCGGTTGCTCGCATCAAGCAGGCCATACAGATCTCCCAGTCCCAGGTTGAGCGCCTGCCGCTCTTCTACGATCGCATCACGTGAGGCCCTCTTTGTCATCCAGCGGCAGCGTGTTATAATCCTCGTACTTGGGTTTGGAGGAACAGGGAGAATGCAGACCTATCTCAATGTCGTACAGATCATCCTTAGCGTTGCGCTGGTTGTCCTGGTGCTGTTCGAGGTGCGCAGCAGTGGTATGGGTGGCGTGTTTGGCGGATCGCAGACGAGCCTGATCCGTCGGCGCCGCGGGCCCGAGCTGCTCCTCTTCCGTATCACGGTTGTCACGGCTGTTCTCTTCTTCCTGGTCGCCATCGTCAACGTCCTCTTGGTAGGGTAGCCTGTCGATTCGGTCGTAAGGGGACGAGCGCTGAGTGTCGGGTAGCGATCCGACCTCCGCTGCGTCCTTTTTGTTGGACCGAGTGGCCAAGGAACCTCCTGGAAAAAGCATCTATGTTCCGTCGTATTGGTTGGCAAGTGATCCTGGTGGGGATCGGCTTCCTGGTGGCGGCGACTGTCCTGGCCTACATGGCCACAACATACACCACTGAGTTTCGCCCTGCGCCAGGTGGAACCTATGTCGAGAGCGTAGGGGGATATCCCCAGTCGCTGAACCCGCTCCTGAGCTTCTACAATGATGCCGATGGTGACGTTGTCGAGCTCATCTTCACTGGACTCACCCAGCTCAACATGCGTGGGGAGATCGAGCCAGACCTAGCGGCCACATGGGAGACGGACGGGGAGGGCATCACCTACACCTTCCGGCTGAACCGTAATGTGGTGTGGCACGATGGCTTTCCGTTCTCGGCGAAAGACGTTATCTTCACCACCGAGCTGCTCCAGGACCCTGATTATCCAGGGCCTGCCGATATCGGTGCGCTGTGGCGATCTGTCGACGTGACGGCCGTCGATGACTACACGGTCCGCTTTGTGCTACGAGAGCCATACGCGCCATTCCTTGACTACACCACGATCGGCATTCTCCCCAGGCACCGCTTCGAAGGGGTGAGCGCGGCTGAACTCGCTCTCTCCGACTTCAGTCGTGAGCCGATCGGCACAGGCCCGTTCCGATTTGTGGAGATGGACCTAGGCGATGGGCACATTGCGTCGGTTACGCTGAAGCGATTCCCCAGGTACTACGGTCGGAGCTCCTATATCGAGAACATCGTCTTGCGTTTCTACCCAACACCCAGGGCGGCGTTTGAAGCGTATCAGGATGGAATTGTGGAGGGTGTGGCACGCATCCCAATCGATCTCATGCCGGAGGCGTTTGCGGAGCCCGATCTGCGGTTGTTCTCGGCGCCAACGTCAGAGATGGCGATGATCTATCTCAATGAGTTGATCACTGATACCTTGCCCTTCGGTGACGCACGGATTCGCCAGGCGCTGTACGCCGGTCTCGACAGACAAGCTTTGGCGGATGCCGTGTTGATGGGACAGGCGGTGCTGCCTGAGACGCCATTGCTTCCGGGAACGTGGGCCTATTCTCTCGAGGGTGTGCCCACCTATTCTTATGATCAGGAGCGCGCACTGACGCTGTTGGCGGAGGCCGGCTGGAGCCGCCAGGCGACCACCGACACGCTCCGAGATGCGCAGGGCGCGCCGTTGGCGTTCACGCTGGTGGCTGCGAACGATGCGCAGGAACTGGCTGTGGCACGGGCTGTGGCACAGCAATGGCAAGGGTTAGGGATATCTGTGACGGTCGAGGCTGTGCCGGCGTTGGCGCTTAGCGGGGTCCTCGAATCGCGGACCTATCAAGCGGCGTTAGCCCGGCTGATGATCCCCGGTGATCCGGATCCATATCCATTTTGGCACGAGACGCAATCACTGCCCGGTCAGGGACAGAACTATGCGGGTTTCCAGAATCGCCGCGTCAGTGAGGTTGTCGAGCAAGCGCGGATTGCGGTGAGCCGCGAGGAGCGGAGAACGCTCTATCGCGAGTTTCAGCAGCTCTTCATGGAGGAACTGCCGGCTTTGCCGCTGTACGTACCCGTCTACACCTATGCTGTCGATGTGCGGGTCAATGGAGGCCAGATAGGCCCGCTGATGAGGCCCGCAGATCGCTTCCTGACGCTGACTGACTGGTATGTTTTGCAGCGGCGAGTGGTCGCCAGCCAGCTACAAGGCGCAACCCAATGATGCAGAGGCGTACTCGTGGCAGTTGTTGTTGTTGACACCGGCACTCCGCAGTGCCGGTGTTCTGTGCCGGGCGCAGTGGGCATAGCGCGCTCACGATCCGCGTCAAGTCAAATGATAATGTTACCGAAGGGCCTACGGTTCTGTCAGAAGATAATGCTACCCAAGTCAGGCCGTCTCCTTTCTGGAAATGGATACCTTGGTTGTCTTGGCCGTTGTGGTCGTG
>JAAZAN010000301.1 GCA_012514315.1 Chloroflexota bacterium | reverse complement strand
CGGTGCGCCCGCTGCGCCCCGCTCGATTACTGGATCATCAACCACCCGTCGCCAACTGATGCCCCCATCAAGAGACTCCGCCAGCCCCATCGCCCACTGTGTATGCTCGGGGTCATTGCCCCAGCCTGTATAGTACATGAACCAGTGACTATCTGTGACCTTGACCACCCGAGGCTGGTTGATGCGATTACCTTCCCAGTTGTCCTTGCGCGGGAGCAGCACCGGGCTCGCCGGGTGTTCGCGCCAGGTCAGGGGATCTTCGACCTCTGCCTCGGCGAAACCGATGCCCTCGCCGAGACCGCCGCAATAGTACATTCGGTAGCGGGTTCCCCGATCGACGTGCACAATAGAGACGCCGTTCGTCCACGTATCCCAAGGACCGGACAAGTCCGGTCCGTAGATTGGATTGCCGGGGTACTTGACGTACTGCTGTGGCGCCGTCCACTGCTCGATCCACCGGCAGGAGAATCCGCCGTCGCCGGCAAGGCCCAGGCATTCCGATACGAACGTCCCACAGGAGACGTGCCCAGACCCAGAATCCATCAGTCGCAAGTGTCCTTGAGCGTCAAACACCAGTTGATCCAGACTCCCATTCGACAAATCGATTCTCACCTCGTTTCCTCCCGACAGAATCCACGAGCCACACCCGTACCAGAGGCTCCAAAGCCGTTGCCATTGTAGAACATAAGGTACTCCTGGTTCTCCTTCAGGACATACGCGTACTCCACCATGTCGGCGTCCCAACCGTCTGCCGAAGGTTCAATCCCGCTGGGAGCCCTCGACCAATGGCGACCATCCACTGACTCAGCGTAACCAATGCGGTAGGAGGAGCCGGCTGACCGGGTACAGAACCACATCCTGTAGCCATCGGGCTCCTGTAGGACAACCGGTCTAGCGACCGCATACTCCCATTCATCCGCGAAGTCAACGGCAATGTTATCGGGCGGCTTGTGCCAGTGGATACCATCATCGGATTCCGCATACTTAATATGGTAGAAGTGCCGCCAGGTTCCGTCCTCCAGCAACCGCCAATTTCTGAAAGTCGTGTACCACATCCGCCAGGCTTCCCGACATCCGCGCAGGACATAGACCGTGCCGGTACCGATGGGATCCTGAGCGTCACGCGGGAGTACCGGCGCCTCTGACCAGCGATGCCATGTTGCACCATTGTCCTCGCTGATGGCAAGGCCGCAGTTGTTCACGATCGTACCAGCGAGCCCGGGCTCCCATCCCACGTAGTACATGTAGAGGACCGAGTCGCTCACCCGTACGACCGACGGCATACACACTCCCTGACTGTCGAAACACCCCATCCTGCCAGCCGACAGCACGGGGTTCGCGGGGTTCTCGTACACCACAGTGAAGTCTCGGTTCAGATCAAGCCATCCGATCTGGAATCGACTGCATGCATCGCGGCCAGTCAGGAAGACACGATAGGTGTCGCCCGCCCATGGCAAGACCGACACCATACCACTATGTGCTTCCCGCCAGGTAGGTGCAGATTCAGGACCGAGGAGAAGCCCACGCTTCTCCCATATGATTGGCTGCATCGTTCACCTCACGTTTGTCAAGTACCACCTTCATTCGGCGGCAGGACGCCTAGAATGCCAGCCTGGCCAAGGCATCATCCGGGCCCCCACGAACCAACACGAGACGCCCGAGAACGGTGCGTGTCTCGCCCGGCGGCAGATCGCCGAGTGTGGGCACCGAATGGATGCAGTGATGGCGCTCGTCTTCGTTGTGATAGAGCTCACAGACACGCTCCCACGCGGTACCCACGGTGAACCGCCCGTCGGCGCTGGATCGCAGGATGGCGCCAGCCGTAGCTCGCGCCGTGCTCGCTGCACCCCAGAACCACTCCCCGTAATGGGCCATGGGCCTTGAACCCTCGACGATGTAGTGCGTGCGGATGGGATCCCCACCCCCTCGATCGGTATCTCTCAGAGGCGTGAGACCCTTGTGTGTGACGATGTACGTCCGCCCCCAGTCGTCATCTTTGAACTCATCCGACGGGCTGCCCAGGCAAGGGAACATTGTAACGTTGTGGAATGTCCGATCGCTCAGATTCATCACGGTGAACCCTAGATCGAGACCGTCAAGTGAAGGCGTGATCATAGCCCGATAACGAATTCCCTTGAAGAAGGAATCGCCACGCCTGACAGCATCTTTGTGAGTATTGAGACTCGCCAGCTCCTCATCGCTTGCCTCCCACTCGTGCCAGATCATCCCGTTGGCATCCGGCCCGTGCCAGTCGACTATGGGATAGTAGTCACTCTTAAACTGACCCTCCTCACAGCCCAACGCTTCGGGAAAGCGGTAGTCCCACCTGGCACACGCATCGCCCGCTACCACTCGAACCCTGCACAATCCCTGCGTGGCCGTCGCACGCAGCGGGGAGGCAACTGCGGTGCCAATCCCGGTGCCGCCGTAGCCATTACCGCAGTAGAACAAACGCAGGCGCCCCCGGTCTTCAATGACTGATGGATACTCCACCATCTGCCGCTCCCACCCGTCTCCCACAGGCGCAAGCTGCAGATTGTCGCCGTAGTGTGCACCGCGTCGCCAGTGAATCCCATCATCCGATTCG
>JAAZAN010000300.1 GCA_012514315.1 Chloroflexota bacterium | reverse complement strand
TGGTGGCTCCGGTCGTTCAGTTCGACGCCCAGTAAGGGCAGCAGTGTATCCCGGTCCACGAGCAAAAAACGACGTGCTTGCGCTCGATACGATTGCGCGCCCGGTACCACTCTTTCCTGTCCGGCGTTACCGTTTTGAACAGATCGCCCAGCCGGACCTTGGCAAAGACAACGGCCCAATCAGCTACCGCCGGAACAAGGACGCGATAGAAGTCCTGTTCAGCCGGCGTAAGAAAACTATCTTGTAGCCGGTAGGGATAGCTGAGACCGGCTTTCTTGGACGCCTGGCCCGGTTCTGTTTCGTCATCACCGCCGCCCAGCCAGCCCTCGACGAGGGCAATCAATTCTTCGACGCGCTCCTCAGATAGGCCGAGGGCGGTGAGTAGCTTGCGTAAGAGTCCGAAACGTTCAGCCATCCACTACCTCACAGTAGATCAGATAACACAACTTAGCTGCCGGCTACGATGGGCTTCAGCGAGACCGACAGGGCATATTCAAAGAGCTGCACGTCCGCGATACGGGAACAGGCGAGCCGCAAGTCTTCGGAGATCTCACGGGCAATGATGACGCCGCGCACGCGCTGCCCTGGTTCGGCCTGGTGCGTCTCGATCCAGGCCATGTAGCGCAGTAGTTGACCCACGACCCGGTCATAGCCCCGCGAAACCTTCAGCTCGACGACGACGTAATTGTTGTGGCGGTCAAGCGCCAGTATGTCGATGAAGCGCCCGCCAACGGGAAACTCGATGCCGGTGATGTCATCTTCCTCATAGAGATGCAGTCCCGGCTCGATGAGGCCGAGATTCCGAGCGAGGAAGTTTTGCAGATCTCGCTCATAGGCAAAAGCGGTCGGCTCCTCGTTCTCCTCGTTCTCCTCGGCCGGTTCCTCAAGTGCGGTCGTGGTCTGCTCCTTCGTCCAGAGTGGCGCCGGGTCTCGCTCAGAGTCGTACAGGCGGAAGCGACTGCCGTCCAGCTGGTAGAACAGATCATCCTGGCGTGGCTTGGCGTTATAATGCAGCCGGGTTGGGGCGTTGGTCGATAAACGAATCAGGTGGGCGGAGATGGTGCCCTGCTTGATGAGCGGGTATTTGCGGCGGAACCAGGCGACTACCTGTGCCTTGGAAAGTGTTTCTCCGGGCTGCAAGTTCAGGTCCTTGACCATATCGTGCATTAGCTGCCACACTGGTTTCTCGTAGATTGGCATGATCTGTTGCTCCTATCGCGCTCAAGCTATTCCCTTCCAAGATCTCAATCCTGCCACATAAAGGACTCGACGATTATCGATAGTAAGGGGAGGGCATTTCTAACGACCTCGAGCTCATTTTCGTTGTAGGCTTGTTTGTCGCCATGAAATAGATTGTTCCGTACCGTGTACAGCACGCCGACAATCTCCTCGACAAGCATATTCACCTCGACATCAGATAGATCACCTTCTGGATAACGCTGGTACAGGTCAACGTTAATTCCGCTCCACTTCACCCTGCTGCTACCTCGCGTTGTCCCTACGTTCAGGACGCCGTTTGGTTTAGTGCCCTCAGCCGATTCGATGAAGGCATGCCAATATGACGGAGCGCGGTTGACGAAGTATTCCACTCCTGCATCTTGAATGAGCGCGTGCTTTAACTCAGGGGTGAAGGCTAATCGAGCCTGTGCTATTCGCGGTTTCTCATAATGGAACCAGCTACTGCGTCTCCGCGCAATCTCGTTATAGATGTTATTGAACGCGATCCAGTAGCACATATAGGCCTGGAGAGGCTCTTCGGTTTGCTTTGCCAGCTTTACCATAGAGTACGCTACTGGTAATTCCGCACGGTCAAACTTTAGGTCGTTCATCACAGTTATCCGTCTCCAGTATCCTCGCCCCCAAGCCCACCAGCCCCTCGTTCGCGGCGTGCGGCAGGGTGTAGAGCGGCTTGACAGAGGCGAGAAGGAGCAGTGGTTTGTGTGGCGCTCGCCCTTTCATCGCCGGCCGTTCTGTGTAGTTGGCCACCATACCGCGGCTGAGGGAGGCGAAAGCGCGCAGTTAGTGGTCGAGAACGTTCATGAACAACAAGCCAAAACGGCACTCTTGGGCTAGAAGGCATTTATTGCGGGAGCTCGTCTCTGCATTATGTCGCCACGCCCTACTTCGCTTCGAGTACTAGAGGTAGTTCCCACACCACGAGTCTCCGTCGCTTGCCACTCTCTACGGCGATCTTTTGCCATCCGAGTCGAGTGTAGAATTCGTTGGCCGGGAGCGATTCCGGACACTTCAGGCGAATCACGTTCTTACCATTGGCCAGGGCATCTCTCCTAACAGCTTCCACCAGTAATCTGCCTATGCCACGCTGGCGCCACTGCTCCACGACAGCAATATGGTAAAGAGTCGTTTGCTGGTCGCGGCGATGCCGATATTCAACAAACCCTGCTAACCGGTCTCCATCGATTGCAACAGAGAGTTCACCGCGCTCAATGCTCTCTTGTAGGGCGCGACGGATCACAAATCCCAACTCATCTCTGTGAGCATCAGCTATAGCCTTGATGGTATCCAGATCATCTAGCACTGCTTTACGTACAATGGAAACTTGGTTACCAGATGTCAAAAGCATTCTCCTCTTGCGGCGGCTCTGTACTGCCACCATGCTGGCTCCGACGCGGCCTGATTCGAAGCATGGCAACAGTCTCAAGCTCATCATCGACAAGAACTGCCTCCCCGGTCCTCTTCAAGTTCCGGATATATGTTCGCAATTCACTACCCATATAGTCCTGGCTAAGACTATTGAGGGCGCCTATGTCGGCACGGGTAGTCAATTTGTGGCTCAGTATAATGTCGCATTGCGAAAGCACTTCTGGATCAATTGCGGAAGGTTGTTGGGTTGCGACTACTAATGATAAGCCGGGCTGCCGTCCCTCTTTTGCCCAACGGACAAGTTGGTCTTTGGCAAGCGTGCTTGACCCGCTCGGTACAAACTGATGGGCCTCATCAATCAACATCCACACACGTGGCAAAGGGGAAGCGAGGTTAAACTCCTCACGTAAACGCGCATCTGCCCGGGCCCGAAAAAGGTTCCGGGCAATGATCGATACCGTAAGGTTGCGGCGCCCCCGCGGACCTGGTTCTAGTCTGCTCAAGTCCACGATATTCACTTTGCCGGGCACAAACTGCTCCTGAAGGGGCCGATAATGGTCTTCCGAGAAAATCTGCCAGCCGCGTGCCGCTTCTAGGCGGTTGAGCAGTGCTTCCTTACTGGTGTCCTGTGCCCTACCATCCAACTCAACCGCTTTTATGATTTGCTGGATGCTGAAGTTCTCGTCTTTGTGCGACAGTCTCTGGACGGCCCGAAAAAGCACGATACCCATCGGTTTGTTGACATCCACATCAAACAGGTCACACCATCCATCCGGAGTAAGATCGGATGGATTGAGCTGTAGGCTGACAACAGCCACACCTCTATCTTTTAGAGCTGCGAGTACGTCACGATCGTATAACAAATCTGGCTCACCAGGAATGAGAAGTCGAATGTCGTATCCTTTAGTGGATAAGCCCCACTCAAAAAGGGCTTCCTGCTGGGCAAGATTCGCCTGGATCATGGTATGGTAAACACCCATCGGATCGACGATGATGGGTATGACCTGATTTTCGGCTTGAGCGATTAGCTCTTCGACCACCACACCGAGAGTATAGGACTTTCCGCTTCCTCGTTTCCCACAGATCAATGCTGCATGGGCTCCTCTTGCTGTGAGGTAGACAGGATCGTTGTCTTGTATTGTTCTTCCAAGTAATAGCTTCATCAGTTAACCTCCAGACGGACAAAAGGCACGATGCTTTCATGATATGACAATCCGCCATGGATCCCACTGTCATTGGAGCGGACGCGGCGTCCGATGTAGGGGTAGTGGTAAAGGTAGTAAGTGCGATCAGCTGCGGTGATAGGAGATGCCCGGTCTGACTCAGCGGGACATTCAAAAGCATAACGAGGGCTTATGGCTCCCTCAGAAGATAGCAGGTGAAATTCGTGCTCCTGCTTCCAGAGCATCCCATGATCGCTAGTAAGGTATAATGCGCCTTTCAGTTGCTTCCTGGCGAGAAGCTTGGCTAGTGCCTGAAGGTCATCACGAATAGTTGCAGTCGTACTTTCTACTTCTGCCTGCCGCACCTCCCGGCGACGGTGGGCCAAGCCGTCTGTACCCTCGCGAATAATTTGTATATACAGGCCGTGCAGTTGTTCATTGTACAGCGCATCAATTGCTTCACTGATCGACTGGACGCGCTGCACCGGTATACCACGAAACAGATATTCGGTTACGTCGTTTTCCTCACGGTCCCAGTATGTGTAGCCGCGAGAGTGCCTTAAGCCCACGGCTTGTAGCTGACGGGCTAGCGGTGGATTGGCGACAATGCGCGGAAACCCCACATCTGCCGCAACCCGTCCAGTCTGTGTTCTGGCGAAGGTAATGGAAGGACCATCTACCAGACACGGTTCCACCTCCAGATGCCATTGCCTGACATCGTCATAGCTTAACCCGTCCACCAATATCATGATGACAACCTGATAGCCGTGCAGGAGAGTATCCTGTGTAATGCGTGCTGCGATTTCACCCTGTCGCAGAATTGGCACACGTGTAAAGACGCGCTCTGGAAGATGGGCATTAATAGACTCGATCGGAGGCAGTTCTGTAAACCGCTCAACAAGAAAGCGATCAGCGAAGCGAACATCGTACTCGTTGATGAGGATAGGACATGGCTCATGCTGCTCCAGTGCATCTAGTGCCTCCGCAACCTTCTGAGCCGAGTCGGCGATCGTTACGTTTGTTGGCAACGCCAGCGGCAGCAAAGGGTGAAATGAACCCATGACAGGAGCCCTTGCCAGCAAGTCTAGGAGGTAGTTTATTGACTCAACCATTGCCTCAATCGTGACGGACGGGTGCAATCAGGACGCGGATTCGCCGCTTTGCATGTAGCCCATCCAGAGCAGTAAGGAAATCCTCGTTCCCTACACGACCAGCCACTTTCTGACGTAGATCAGACAGCTCCAGTTCTGCTTGACTCTCTGGGAGCGCCTGGAGGACCTGTTCCTCAGTTCGCGTAAGTTCAAGATTGCGCAACTTGGTGCTCAGGGCGTCAACCTCGGGCTGCAGTCTGCTCACGCCGTTGCGGATCTTGCTCAGCTCATCTATCAGATGGTGGAATGCGCCCTCATGCTCTTCAGGGAAATCAGAAATTGCTGTTGAATCCTGAAGCATGGCATGCACGCTCTCAAGGTCCTTGGAAAGCTTCTGCAATTCTTCGCTGAGGGCTCGTCCCTTTTCGCTCAAGTCCTCTTGCTCGCTCGCCGGCAACATTCTCAACAATGGCGAGTTGAGCGGAGTACGTATTCCTTCTTGTTGATCGTCAACTACCTGCTGTAGGCGTGGCACCATTCGCTGTTCCAGTGCTCGTCGTACCTCATCCCATAGCCGTTCGCGAGTTTCACGAGGTGCAACCGGATTGTACTGATAGGGCTCCCACAGATGACCTGGGGGGAAGCCCAATTGTCGTGTGAGGACACTCCGATAGCGATCCTGGAGTTCCAAAAATGCTTGACTTGCCTGAGTTTTTAGTTCGTGCACTTCCTGAGCTAATTCGTTCAGGTTCATGCTGTATGTTGGCGAATCGGGCAAGGCGTCTAGCTTGTTTGCGCTGAGATGACCGCGGATATTCCGTGAAAGCTCCTGGAACGCCTTATCTTGCTGTTGTACCAGGTCTCCGTGTTGTTGGATCTGTTCGCTAAGTTGCGTGCCCTTCTCTACTAGCTCAACCCAACCAGCATAGTATTCAAATTGGGTCTGGAAATCCTGCCGCCTCTCTCGAAGTGCCTGCAGTTGGGGACGATACTTATGCAGCTCTTCGGCAAATCGGCAGAGTGCGGCAAAAGTCAGGGTGTGAACGTCTAATGCTGCACGAGTCCCATGCATGTTCTGCCTAAGCTGATCGATGTCACTACCAAGATGGGTCTGTATTTTGAGCAGCCGGTTCCGCAAATC
>JAAZAN010000299.1 GCA_012514315.1 Chloroflexota bacterium | reverse complement strand
TACCAGGAATGGCGCCCCTTTGGCGAAACCCAGCGGACCCAACGACGCTATGTGAGCAACCCTGAGATCAGCTTTCCCGCATCCTTCCCTCATGTGCGTCTGAACAGCACTGAGTACTATCTCCGGGAGAGTGAAGAAGCCCATAGCCTGTGCCAGAAAACAGCAGTGCCCGTTTTCTACCATGCGACGCTCGCACAGACGATTGACGGAGACTTCACGAACGAGTTCGAGCTGTCCAACCATGAGCCCAAGGATGTGATCGTCAAAGCGTACTCCGAGCGAAGTTCGGAGGTTCTCGAGTGCTCCGAGGTTGACCTCCATAGCCCAGTTGGGCTTGACGGCAAACTGCCTGCGGATGATCCGGATCCTCGTTGGGCTATCGTATGCCTGCGGATCGGGGGAGCATACGTCCGCCTATCCATCGAGGTGGAGCATCACACGGATTGGGGAGTTTTTGAAGTCTCTGTGTGTTTGTCTAACACGCAGCAGCCCAGTGGCAAGCGCGCGGGACGCGCAGAGCCTTCCGCATGGCGATGAAAGAGGGCGTCCCTAACAGATCAGGCCTACACGGAGCCAGGACACCTGAAAACCGTCCCCTTCAGGGGCTCCCATCCGAGCTCACGTAATGATTCTCGACGCCCTCAGCCAGCTTACGCTTGACTGTTTATAAAAGGCGGGTAGCATAGACTAAAGAAGCATCATGAGGATGCGGGCCGCAAGAGTAATGACCCAAAACATCGGCTAGGCAGCGTACTGACAATACCAGTCAACGCAACTTCACAGTGAGGAACGACAATGACGCTCCTACCTGCACTCGTGAAACGTGAGCTGCTTGTAAGCCAGCACTCGGATCGAGAAGGCAACTACTACCTCGGGATCGACCTGGGCACGACCAAGTCGATCGCCACAGTAGTCGATGAGGGTGCGCTGATTAGGGGCGATCTTGGTAACGCGGTGCGCATGATCCGCATTCGTCAGGAAACCGACCAAGGTGTCATCGACAGTCCAGTCTTGCCCTTGCTCAGCCAGGGGTACATGCCGCGACGACAGGTCTTTTACTCGTCCAAGTCCGAAATGGGCATCGGCCGTGACCCCTACTACCCCTACGCTGCCGATCCCGCACTTAACTGCCCGTACAAGATCGCCGGCAAGATCCTAAAAACGCTGTGCGAGGCCTCAGAATCCGAGTTCGGCACGGGGGCGCTGGAGCGCTAGGCCTACCCGTGGAGTCTCAGAAGGTGTGGCTGGTGATTGATGAGGCACACAACTTCTGCCCAAGTGGGAAGAATACTCTCTCCAAAGAGATCCTGGTGCGCTGGGCGAAGGAGGGACGGCAGCCTGGACTATCTCTTCTCGTTGCCAGTCAGCAACCCGCAGCGATCGACCCCGAGATACTCACGCAGTGCGGTATCCGTGTCGTACACCGCATTACTTCACTTGACGACACGCGGGCGATAGGCGCTTTGAGCCAAGACTACCTTCGGGACGGTCTGCAAGTGCAGATCAAGCAGTTGACTGGCCCAGGGCGGACGCTGGTGATTGATGATGAACGGGAAAGTGTCGTATCGGCACAGGTGCGACCCAGGCAGAGCCTGCACGGCGGAGGCAGCGCGTAGCACGGTCGAACCCTCGTGTTACATCGGATCTATAGAGCCGGACTCGATGGCCATGGATGGCATGG
>JAAZAN010000298.1 GCA_012514315.1 Chloroflexota bacterium | reverse complement strand
TTCCAGGTCAGTCTGGTACGGCTGCCGGTTCCCACTCAGACAGATCAGTCCGGGAATGCCGTGCTCGGCAGCCAGGTCAATCGAGACGCGCAACTCGGCCTCGATGCGCTCGTGGCTGGAGCGCTTGCTCAAGGCGCCCGGACCCGACGAGTGTCCCACCATACTGGCAACCGCCAGGTTGTGCTTTCGAGCGAAGCCCACGACCTCCTCGAAGGCATCACCCCGCCCCCACATCTCGACAGCCGAGTAGCCAATGTCGGCGCAGATACCAAACAACCGATCCAGCGTCATATCGCCCAGACGTAGGATCGGATAGCAGACAGACTGTTTGATCGCCATTGCAGTGCCCGCCTTTCGGTGCTAACTCAGATCCACGGGCGCGCCGGTGACCATGGACTCGTTGGCCGCACACGAGATCTGGACTGCCTTCAGCCCGTCCCGATAGCTCGCCAGGATGCCCTGGGGCCGGCCGGCCTTGACGGCATCCACAAAGGCGCGATCCTCAAGCGCAAACACGTTGGCTTCACCGGGGATCTCGATGTGCTCACCGGCGGGCAGGTCGATCTTGACACTGTGCTCCCAGCCCGTGAACTCGGCCTTCATATCCGTCGCGAAGAGCGTCATGAAAACCCCGCCGCCGATTGATGTGCTGCATGAGCTGTATAGGTTGGCCGCAGCGCCATTCGCGAACGACAGTTGCACCATCGAGGCATCTTCGATCGTGAAGAACTCCGGGCGCGCACGACGGTCACGCACCGGCACTGCGTAGACGCGCGCGACTTCTCCGTACAGGTAGCGCGCCAGGTCGATGGTGTGAGTGGTCTGTTCGAGGAACTGGCCGCCCGACTTATCCTTCTGCACCCACCACCGCCAGATGCCATCATAGCTGCCTGGGCCGCCGCCGAGCCAGCCACCGTGCATCAGCACGGGCGTTTGCTGTTGCAGCAGCTCCCGCACCCGCCGCACGGACCGACGGTAGCGCGTCATATAGCCGACAGACGTGATCAGGCCGTGCTTCTCGACGCCTTCGGCGATCCGCTCTGCCGTCGCCGTGTCGATCGCCACCGGCTTCTCAATGAAGAACGGTAGCCTGCGCTCGACCACCAGCGCTTCGGGGACGCCGTGGCCATACGGAGGCAGGGCGATGTAGACCGCGTCGGGCTTGGCCTCATCCAGCATCTGCTTCGCGTCTGTGTACACCGCGCCCTGACCGCCCACCTGCGCCTTGCGCGCCTCTGCTACCGCAGGGTCTAGGTCGCACCAACCGACGAACTCCACATCAGGGAACCGACCCAGCCCCTGGTCCAGGTGCGAACGGATGATGCCTCCACACGCAATGAACCCCAACTTGACCTTGTCAGACATCACAGCCTCCTCAGATCGGATTCCGGAGTATCAGACGAGCGTATTCTCAGGTTCCGCGCCTCCTAATCGAGTGTGCTGATCAGGAGTGCTGCCCCCACGATCAAACGAGACTTCTCGCTGATAGCGGGTCGTGTGTCGAGATCCAGACTGGGAGATCGAATTGTGCGTATCCAGAGAAGCCAGCAGGCTATGTGCTTCCCAG
>JAAZAN010000297.1 GCA_012514315.1 Chloroflexota bacterium | reverse complement strand
GAATACTGCTGCCGTACGGTTACTCATCCAATGCGGCACTCGCTGGGACATCAGTCGGCTTTGAGGGTGAAGTGGCCGCCGATTGTGTGGCAACCGCTGGTCTTGAAGTAGGACAAAGCTTTGAGATAGAGTCCCTCAACGACAACGGGAGGACCTGGCCGTTTATCGATGAGGAGTCGCGGATGCAGCCCTACCTCATCAACATCGGTGTGACTCGTGGCGCGAATATGGATCCAAACGCAGTGGAGCTGGCACTGAGACTTGGGACCTCCAGCAATCCTCCGCAGCATCTCCGAACTCTACAAATATACCCATGGAATTGGGGCCTGTATGGACATTGAAAGGTCATTTCTGTCACTAAGCAGATCAACTTGCCAAACAGTCGCACTACAATAGCAGGTGGCAACTTGCTGTACCTCACAGGACTCCACACGTGGACACCAGCACCGAATCAAGGGCTGACACGAGAGAAGGAACAGGATGAGACGAACACACATTGTCTGGCTGAGTGTATTCCTTGCTTGCGTGAGTACATCTTGCGCATGCCCTCTTCTGGTTACACCAACCGAGGCGGAATTCTCCAACCTGGTACTCTGCCGAGGATATTACGATTCTGGGGAGCCCATCATTGTGGACAGGGCGGATTCCAGTGAAACACAATTGTGCGTGTGCGGGGATCTGCGTTCGAACAAAAATCTGCTCCTGCTTGTCGTCTGGCACAGAAATCACACTGCTATAGAAGGTTACTATCAAGACTTTGGTAACAAAACGTTCACCACCTGCCTGGATCAAGTCGATGGGTTCCAGCCCGGACACTACGAAATAGCTATCCACAGAAACAAACGAGTGGTCGTGCAGCTGAATTTCGACGTGGAGGAGGCTCCATAGTTGATGCCTTCTGTACCTGCCGAGTGAGACACATCAGATCGCACATTAAGTTGCCAGAACACGATCGATGGAAACTACAGATGCTAAGACTCTATGCTGTACCTTGCACAACCGCACCCCAGGCGTTCGACGTGGAGAACCGGCTGACAGCGGTGACAGCGACGCAGGGCGTCAGTGTCAGCGTGACGCGCTTTGGATATGATGCGGACGGGGCGCGGGTGGTGATGGAGAGGCCGGGCGGCGGGTGGACGATCTACGCCGGGGAGTTGCTGGAGGAGGATTGGGACGGGGGCGGATTCGTGGCGCGCCGCTCGTACTACTACCACGGCTCGCGGCGGGTGGCGTTACGCCAGTCCGCTGGCGCGGTGACCTTCATCCACGGGGACCATCTGGGTAGCACAAGCGTAACCACGGGCAGGCACGGCGGATCGGCGGTGCGCCAGTGGTACGAGCCGTATGGGGCGGTGCGTTGGAGCACGGGGGCGCTCCCGACGGACTACGGGTTTACCGGGCAGCGGCATGATGAGTCGATTCGACTGATCCAGATGGGGGCGCGGTGGTATGATGCGCGGATCGGACGGTGGATCAGCCCGGATACGATTGTGCCAGAGCGCGGGGTCCCCCATGCCCTCAATCGCTACGCGTATGTACGAAATTCGCCCTGCATACTGATTGATGAATCAGGGCATTGCTGGGGCATAGCAGGTGGCATCCGTGGGTTCGCGAGCTATGGCACCACCTGCAACAACTTGGACATGGCGCTCACGATCGCACAGCACCCAGAAGCCACCACAGGACAAAAGGCCGGCGCGATCGCCTACGTTGTGGCAGAAGGTGGCGCCCACCTGGCCCTTGCAGTAGGCAGCGGTATGCTCGCATGGGAAGGAGTATCGGCCGTTGCAACGGCTGCAGCCAGCGCCAAGGCAGCTGCCACAGTATCCACAGCAGCAACTGCGGCCTGCGCTGACGGGGACTGTACAAACGAAGCCGGTGCTCTAAGAAGTGTTGGTAGAGGAATCTGGCAGTCGACTCGAGGCTTGATCTACAAGTCTGATCCCAGATGTGATTCATCGGGCTATACTGGGCCATGCGTTGCCGCATGGTGTGGGCCAGTCGTGATCGCCGGGTGTAGGCCAGCGATCGCCGCCCGATGTGGGCCACTGGTAGCCGCCGGGTGTAGGCCAGCAG
>JAAZAN010000296.1 GCA_012514315.1 Chloroflexota bacterium | reverse complement strand
TCACGCCACTATCCGGATCCCACCAGCCCTGCTGGACTGCGTAGTCGATCAGGTCGGGCGAACCCAGGAAATTCTTAGTATCCGTGAGATCGACCTCGCCGATCCTGTAGCAGTTGGACCTCATGACAACCATATCGTCAGGTACCCTCTGAGCTACCCAGTGCTTACCCTGTGTGACCTCAACAATCCAGCCCTCGTTGGGATCTGCGAACCCATAGCAGAGGCCAGCGCGGATCATGCCAAAGGTATCCACCAGCCAGCCGAGTATTTGCACGGCCTCTCTTGCGGTCTTGGCGCGCTCGATAGGTATGCGCTTCAGCTCCTTCGAGTCGACGAGGTTCCTGTTCTTTGACTCGATCTCTATGAGCTCCTTACGGGGTGTCATTGCATTGTCCCAGCTAGACACTCCAAACTCGTTCACGCAGTTTGGATTGTCATAGTTGTAGTCGAGAGGGTTGAAACCTGAGTTGAACTGGATTATCTTGTACTTCTCCTTAACCCAGGGCAGAGCCTCGCCACTTCCGAGATACTCGACTTCGCCTTCCTTGAAGGTCTTGCCGGGGAACACTTCTACTCTCTGACAGGTATCGGCGCGGAGATCCTCGTTGTGCGCCGAGATAACCGATCCGTCGGCAGTGGCTTTCTTGCCTGCGATGAAAGAGGTACAGGCCAGCGTCAGGCTGGATGCAAGCAGTGACAGGCAGAGCGCCAACAGCAATGCGGCTATGATTCGTCTCACTTCAGCATCTCGCTCCTTTTCTCCGATAGTGAACTTGAGTAGACTTGCTCACGGGTCCAGTGGATTCCATTACGTCCTGCAATGGGCGCTTGCGGCCAGACAATCACCTCCCTTCGCCTAGCAGCTATGCCAAAGTCTCTGTCTTCTTGTTTGTTCCCGATCCACGCAATGAGCGTGCCACATCGCTTGACTTGAGCTTGGCTAGCGGCTGTTACATGAGCGAACTCAGACCGTTGCACACAAGCAACATGAGTGAATCATCCAGACGAGCCAGCGCTGGTTCGCAGTATGGCATGAAGATTGCTCCACAGCATAGCAGCGGACTATTCATTGGAGGTGACTGAGGATGCTCTCATTTCGCAGATCACTGCAGTGGACAGCATAGCAGGTCGCGGTGGTGATGGTTCTCCCCTTGATGGCTTGGGCTGTAGTGCCGTCGGCAGCATCAGCCGCGCTTGACGTGGTTGGCCCTGTTCCCGCGTATCGCGCTCCTTCTCTGACAGAGCTCTGCGACAGGCTGGGAGCCGCCAACTTCAGCCTTTCCAATACTTGCGATGTCATGGTGGAGACGAGAGACGCCTCGTGTGCCGCGGATGCTTCCGCCCTCGCCAGGGCCGTCAGAGACATACTTGATGAGATGTGCCTTATCGATGAATACGAGGGCAGAATCCCCGCGGCCGTAGAAGACTTGAAGCACCTAGCTGCCGAGAACGAAGTGCTCGTGCAGCGACTAGGTGATCGAATTGGCAGTTACTGCCGGCAGCAGAAAGCTTTGCGCGAGCTACTTGCCGAATACACGACGATAGTCAATGAGGGTCTAGAGATAATGGATCGTCCATACCCGGTAGATTCGTATGGGTCTGACGTGGTGTACGCGCTCGGGCAAGCGCACGTAGCAGCGGTTGGGATGCCATGGGGTGTTGGTCGCGAGGCTATGCAAGGTGATGTGAACGCTGGTCAGAAGGTGCGCAAGGCGCTGATCGAAGCGCGCCTGCTCCTAGCTGACGTCGAATCTACCATAAGGGCTCAGTTGTTGGCGAAGAACACCAGCGTGCTTTCGTCGAATGAGACCCAGAGCATGGCCGACCGTCTTAGCAGCCTGACATCGATGCTCGATGATGTCGAGGAACTCACCTACGCGACGTACGATACGGAAAAGGCTTTCCGGGAGCTATACGCTCAGGTGTCAGCGAACGTCTATACAATTGACAAGTACATCTTCTCCGAACTCCTAGGCCTATGCTT
>JAAZAN010000295.1 GCA_012514315.1 Chloroflexota bacterium | reverse complement strand
CTGAAAGCCCGCCGCTTCAGGGCGTTGACCGTCCTCTTCGGCGGGCGGACTGACAGCCAGGAGCTTGAGCCGCTGGGGGACGTGGTGCAATTGCGGGACGTCACAGACTGATAGGAGGCAAACCAAATGGAATACAGAGACATTCGAGTGATTCACCTTGACGCAAGCTCTTCGGAAGACGCGACGCGCAAAGCACTCGCAATCCATCGAAACCCCAACTCGTGGGCCACCCACTTTACAGTCCGTGACCCGCAAGGCCGCATCCAAGAAGTGGACCTAGTCTATCCTGCCGAGACTCCGCGGTCTGGAAGCACCGAGTAGAATCCCGCAGTCAATGCATGGGGAAGACCATTCCCGACAGAGGGATGATCTTCCCCATCCTCTTCTATCGCAGTCTTTGTTAACCAATCTGCCTAATCCTGCAGCATGCTTTGGCACTTCTTGAGGTCTACGCGAAATGTCCGTGCGTCGAGGGCGTCAACCGGAATTTCATCATATCGGGTGATGACGACTGAATAGGAATCCTTCTCTGCCAGATGCTCGACGTTCCAAAGCTCCCAGCGGTATCCTTGCTGGCCCAAATACTCCTTATACTCCCGCTGCGTTACATCGACGACGGTTGCCCGACCGCTGTGAGCCTTTACCTCAACGCGGAGTTCATCCCCGTCCATTTTCGCCCGAAGATCAAAGCCTGGGTTGCTTTGTGGCATCTTCTCGACTGAGAAACCCATACTCTCCAGTGCGCGTACCGCAAGGACTCTGCCTGCCTCCTCCAACTTCGCCTTTTCCGCATCCGTCAGGGAACGCGCTTCCCGCTCCGTACCTCCGTCCTCGCCACTGTTACTAGGTCCGGCAGATCCGCTGGGCGGGCTATCAAGAACATAGGGTGTCGTAATGGGATCTTTCAGGCGCAGGGGTTGGTTCTCGCTCTTGGGAGGTACTGGTGGTGTCCCCTTCGAGCCCTTATCTGGTGGCAAGGCTTTGGTTAGACTTATTTGCGTTCCTTCACCGCCGCCACTCGAAGGTGTTTTAGGGGGGCTACCGTCTTGCTCGCCCTTTGTTGGCTTCCTGGTGCCTTCATCATCCACCACCTCGACGGGCCGTTCTGAATACTCGCGAAGGCACCTGTTTATCTCGACGTCGGCTATGCCCTTGCTCAGAAGCTTTTGCTTTCGCTGGGAAGCGTCATTACAGCGCAGGAGGTTCTCGTAGAAATCGGCCTCAGACCGCACATCAAGTGCTTTCGCCAGTGCCTGCGCCAATTCGGCCTCGTTTGCATGGTCTTTGTGCAAGTAGATCGTATCATCATCCACGTGCCAGCGTCGTTCGACCTCGTGATGCACACTACCCAGGGACAGACTCGCCTTCAGTACGGACACGATGAGCACCTCCATACCCTTCAGGCGATCCGATAACCTGTCGGCAGCCTGCTTGCTCTGCGATGACCTCCAAGCCCACACATAAGGAACGGACTCGCTGAACCGCACATTCAATTCGCCTGACAACGGCGACTGCGGTTCTTCCGGTGCGACGTTAACCTCGACCGATTGCGACAGAGGCAGAACACCAAAGTACTTCACGGCGTCGGCAGCTAGTCGGGCAGGGATATGGAAGAGCCAGATATCCTCAGCGAATGCCGTGCCAAGGTCGTTGTCGTCGTCCAGATACCGCAGCTCGTCCGCCACGTATTGCCAGACGTCTCCCTTCCGACATATGAGCGCGCACGATGCGAAGGCTTTCTCTGAAACGTTTTCCTGTTCCGCCGCAGTATCCAGGCAGGCAGCGTACCATCCCGTTACTCTGTCTCGAAGGCGTTCTTCCGACACAAGGCGTTCGGCGGGGGCTTTGTCAGGTATGTGCCTGGACAGGAATGCCTTCCATTCTTCAACGGTCACTTGTTCTATTCGTGTGCGGAGGCCGACTGCATTGATAAGCCATTCGCGGACGGCATCCTTGTCGTTCCCGAACGCATCAACGTCAACAACGGGCAAGAGGCCCCCTATGGCCCGCTCTGTTCGCTTGTCAGGCAGCCAAAGTTTCGCGAGGGCAATGTGGTCATCGCTCTTACCTCGTTTTGACAACGGCAGTCTCTCACAGACTTCCCACCACCACTTCGCCTTCACTTGCCACGATCTATAATATCGCTCTCGGCTGTGGCTTCCCTCGGCCGCAACTTCGGCACGTTTGCGGTAGTACGCCTCCCAGTGCTGAGCGACTAAACTAATAAGCAATACGCCACGGGCTACGTCGAGGTTATCTACTGCAAGATGGTCCATTTGAGACACCGTGATACGTTTGACCTGTCGACCGTAATAGTCTTTTGCTGTGCAAAGGTATTGCTTCCATTGGTCCCATCCTTCAGGTAACTGCCACACAGTGCGTTGGGGCTCCTCGAGAATGCGGGGGCAGTGGGCGACACCAAGCCACTCCAGAACACGACGCCGGTTGGCACCGTCTATAGTGGGAGTGCCATCGCTAGCGACCCATGCGACTGCCGTGACGCCGTCGTAGAGCTTAGCCAGCAAGTCATTTTCCCACTCGCGGCCAAAGTAGGCATTACCGGCCTCCGCCCACTGTTCGCCCCGCACAGATTGCGAAAGTGGTACAGGACACCGCCTCAGCGACGGCGAAGCATCACCCGTCTCATGCCAGTCCTGCTCAAGGATGAAACGCAGGAAACGTCCTGAATCGCCCTGCTTGTCTCTCCAATACTGTTCAATCGCTCGGCCAACGGCGCGCTGGATGACATCCGCCCCCGGCTCGGCGATCCCCAACTCCTTGCTGAGCTTCATGACTGGGGATTCTTGCTCGGCTTCATTTTGGATTCGGTCGCGGAACCAGTCCTCCACGAAGGTCAGCGGCAGCCAATCCGGCAGGTCGTGCACGCCAGCATCGGGCTTCCACGTCACGATGCGGCCTGTGAGGTCGGAAGATTTCAGGAGCTGGTTGCCAACAGGAACTATCGGCAGCGCTTTCACTCGCTCGATTCGCTTCCTGTGCTCCTCTCCG